>JALFNQ010000168.1 GCA_022773965.1 Lachnospiraceae bacterium | reverse complement strand
CCATACAGGTTTTTGTTTTTTAAACGCTTGCTGATGATATTGACAAAATAGATCAGTTCGCGCAGGGGCATGTTCGGACTGTAGGTCGACTGATGTTCATAAAGGCTGAGATGGTAGTCAATGATAAATGAAGCATCATTTCGTATGGAAAGGGAAATGCCTTTGTCTTCCAGTGAGACATTTTCGATCAGCTCCGGATCGTCATATGCGGAGCCGTTCATTGCATTATAGACTTCTAATGCGCGCTTCTTGTCTGCAAGCAGTAAACTAAATACGTCACTTTTGAATTCTGCGTTACCATGTGTGTTTGCCATATGTAGTCCTCCTTTTTGTGAAGTCCAGCAGGAATACGTATGTTCAAAACACAAAAATGAACGTTTGGTATGGGGAAATCCTGCTGCTGTTAAAATGTTGTTAAATAAAAAGCAAGATTTTCCAGTATAAAAGAAAAAATAATCGAAAAGCGACTCTTTTGTAAGCGAAAAAACAATTGCTTGCTTTTTTAAGAGTATAACACCGCGAGGATAGTAAATCAAGGATAGTTTTTCACTGGGACAGCGTAAATTTATCTGCATGGTTTAAGTATTGGGGTAAGGCACCAATGTGTGGTGGATTCCTGCGTAGTGGTATTTGGGAAAATACACATTGTATCAGACGAAAAACTGTGTTATGATAAAGAAAATACAGGCTGGTAGTAATGAGTAAAAGAGTAAAAGTACGCTGCAAGAAGATGCATCAGAATGAGGAGGACGCCATGGATTGTCAGACAAAGATCATTGAATTAAGAGGAGAGACCGGATTAAACAGGAAGGAATTTTGTGAAAAATTTGGAATTCCTTACCGGACAGTTACGGAATGGGAGCGGGGGACGCGAAATGCACCGGACTATGTGCTGCGTCTGCTGGAATATTATATTCACACAGAAAAGATACTGGCGGAGAAAGGATAGAAAAATGGTGAAAAAGAACAGGAGCTGCTAACTACGCAGCTCCTGTATCAGTTCTTGGATTTTCATGCGGTTCTTTGTGCGCTGGATACCGGTGTAGCCCACCAGATCCGCCATGCGCATCAGGTATTCGTGGCATGCCTGCGACAGCTCCGGCCGCCGGATTTCCAGCATGAAGGGCGGATAGGAATTGCTGAGCAAGAGTGTCAGACCGGATTCACTGGTAAAAAGATTGTAGTCCTGGCGTTCGGTGGAATTGATCGGGACAAAATGATAATTATCATATTGATCCATCAGCTCCAGAATATGCTGCAGATGTGCAGCATAGGTCTTAGGTGTATATAGGGGATGCTTTTCATCTGTTTTAAATTTCACACCAAACGTTACCTTTCCTGCGCGGATGTCTTCGGGAGATTCCAACGGGCAGATTTCAATAAATTTGTGATGTTTCAGTTTTTCTTCAAACAGGTCGATGTCCTCCCGGTGCATCTGCAGGTTCTCTTTCCAGGCTGGTTCAGCGGATTGATCGATAAAAGGATCCAGTAATTCCCGTGGAAGCGTATATGGTGAGGGCTTTGCTGCTTTGTGGATCACATTGCTGTTACATCTTAAAAGCTCACGCAGACAGAGATTAAAGTTATGCGGTTCATGGTGGGATGTGAGCGCCGGTCGGCACAGTGCCAACTCCTGCTGGAATTGTTTTTCATAAGCGTTCACAAGCTGCGGATCGGTCGAGTTGACAGTGATCAGGTCGGTCTCATCACCAATGCTTGTGGCAGCCTGTACACATTGTCCGGGTATGAGGATAATACTGCGGCGGTACAGGTTGTCCCGCAGTCTGGGATAATAGTAGACCTTTGCCTGACCGGATGCGTAGATGGGCAGCCAGTAACGCAGTGATTCTACATAGCGGTTCATAAAATTCAAGGAAGGCATGATGTGGTAGAGCGTAAAACCTTTTTGAAAGATGGATGTCAGTGCGGCGGAGAACTCATTCATGAACTGATAATCCTCAAACAGCCATTCCAGATTGACATCTGAAATGAAGTAGATGGCTGATCCGGTGTTCAGTGAATTGACGATATGGATGATCTGACGAGTGGCTTCCCGCTTTTCCTCATTTCCATAGAAAAATTGCGTCTGTCCTGCTTGAGCGACAGCAGGGAATATCGTTGGAGGAGCAGGGGGCGCAGACTGTTCAGATATGGGTGCGTTGATATTTTCCAGCACCCGCTCCAGTACCGGTGTGTCACCCAACATCCAGTGGTAGATATGTTCTGTCAGAGTCTCCGGTGAAGTAGTTGCCCTTAATTCCGGCTTTCCCAGCATTTCTGCAAGGGCGTGGAGTTGAAATTCTGCAGAACAGCGTCTGGCAAAAAAGGATGCCATGTGGTGGATGTGTTCGAGATTTCGGGGCATTTTTCGTTTGCCGTTTCTGAGCAGACTGATAAGGGAACGGTCAACTGAGATACCTTCTGCAAGCTCTTTATTCGTTGTATTTGTGATATTCATCAAAAAATTCAGCTTAATAGAAAACTGCATAGTAGCAACCTCCTGAAGTTTCGTTTTTTCTGAAATAAATTATAATAAAAAATTTGAGGTTTCACAATAAAAATGTCATCAAAAATTACATGTCATTCTTTGTGACAAATAACAACAGGGATTGTAAAAATCGTGCAGGACTGTTATGATAGAACTAATGGAAAGTTGGGAATTCTTGCAATTCATGGAAATTTCTGCAAAATCCATGTCAAAAAGTGATAAATAAAGTGTCACTTTTGATGTGTGATTGATTTCATAATACATTTACAAAAAGGAGAAACAAATGCAGTTAGAAGAATGTTACGAGTCTTTTGGAGGAAGCTACAAGGATGTAAAATTACGTCTGGTTAAGGATGAACTGATCAGTCGCCTGGTGATCAAATTTTTGGCAGACCAAAGCTATGATAAGCTGGTGGCTGCAATGGAGCAGAAGGATTATGGAGAGGCGTTTCGCTCAGTACATACATTAAAGGGTGTCAGCCAGAATCTGAGTTTTGACCAGCTGAGCCAGTCAACGCATCAATTGACAGAGGCGTTGCGCAAATGGGAGAGTGCTCCGGTAGATGAAAAGAATTGTGAACAGTTATTTACACAGGTATCTGCGGATTACACCGCTGTGACGGATGCGATCCGCAAGTTACAGGAATCAGACGCGAGAGAATAAAATAGATGGAAAAGATCAGAATACAGCTGGCAGAAAATGGATTTACCGCAGATCAGATTGCGGAGATCGAAGCGGGGGCCCGCGCGGGAGTAGATATTACCAAATATGCAGATAAGAAATTTCTTGCCATTCAGATGAAGCAGATCAGGTATGGACTGGAGGCAGGGCTGAATGTTTCAGCTTATGCTGATGCAAGGTATGACTGGTTTCAGATGGAAGAGATCCGAAAGGGTCTGGTAGGAGGGCTTCCAACGGAGTTGTACGCATTTCCACAGCTTCCCTACGATAAAATGAAGCAGATCCGGCTTGGTCTTTGTGATGGTATTGATCTTTCCAGATTCCAGCATTTGGAGGCTGGGGTTTTAAAAGAGCTCCGTCTGGCCTTGTTGCATCATGTGAAGATTGTTCCGTACATCAATGAAGGCTATGACACAGAGCAGCTGGAGGCGATCCGTGAGGCACTGGAAAAAAAGATTCCCATCGAGCCTTACCTGGATATCAGATATCGTGGGATCTGTATCCGGGAGATCAGTCTTGGGCTGGAGCATGGCCTGGATGTGTCGGTTTACGCGGATCCGCGTTACTACTGGCAGCAGATGCGCGAGATACGTCTTGGGCTGGAGCATCTGGTAGATGTGGAGCGCTACAAAAATCCTTACTATAGCTATGAGCAGATGCGTGAGCTTCGCCTTGGTCTGGAGGAAGGACTGGACGTGTCTTATTTTAGCAGTCTGATGTATACGGCTGCGGATATGAAGATGCGTCGTCTGGCGCTGCAGGAGCATCCGGCGCTTGCGGCGGGCGGTGTGATGGATGAGTCGCCGGAGAATGATGCGTCTGCGCTTGTCCGTGTGACTTTAGAGAAGGAAAACACGGCTGCCTATGTAGATCTGTGCGGTGAACTGACAGATACGACACGTGTGGAGATCTTGCAGGCATTGCACAGCAAGGGGATCACCTATGGCATCCGTTATGATGTGATCGACCGGATGACGACAGGAGAGGGCTCCTGTGTGCATGCGCTTGTAGCTTCTGGTTTTATGCCGGAGGATGGTGCAGATGGACATTATGAGTATTTCTTCCGTACACAGGTTGCACGCACGCCCAAAACCATGGAGGACGGTAATGTTGATTATCGGAATGTCGAGTGGTTTGAGCGTGTCAAAAAGGGCCAAAAGCTGGCATATTATCACGGGGCGACTTCCGGAAAAAATGGAATGACGGTAATGGGTCAGGAAATTCCGGCACGAAAGGGACATGAGCTGTGTATTTTGACCGGTAAGGGCTTTCACCGGCTTTCAGAGGGTAAAACCTATGTGGCGGATCTGGATGGGATTGTGAGCCTGACGGAGAATTATGCGGGTACGGATTCACTGATCGAGATACGCATGGATGTGACAGATCTTCTGATCGTTGATGAGGTCACGCTTGCTACCGGAGATGTGCATTTTGAAGGAAATGTATACGTGAGAGGAAATGTGGGCAGCGGTGCGGGAGTATATGCGACGCGGGATGTGCTTGTGGGAGGCTTCGTGGAGTCTGCACATATTGAATCAGGCGGTGATGTTTTGATCCGTCAGGGCATGAATGCGTCCGGTGAAGGCGAGATTCTGGCTTACGGGGATGTAAATGGATACTTTTTTGAGGCAGTCCGGGTTCAGGCAGGAGGAAGCATTCACGGAGATTATTTTTTGAATTGTGAGCTTCATGCCCAGGGAAAGATTGAAGTGATGGGCAAAAAGGGGAGCCTGGCCGGCGGGATTGCCTGTGCGGAGATGGGATTGCGTGCCAACCATCTGGGTAATCAGGCGGGGCTTGCGACTTATATCCGGCTGGGTGTCAGTGACCGTTTGAACAGACAGGAGCTGGAGCTTAAGGACACGATGCGGAACGCGAGTTCAGAACTGGATACGCTGAACCGTGCACATACTGAGTTTACGAAGAAATATTCATCTCAGATCTGCAGCACGCTGGATATCTTTTTGAAGGTCGAGAGTGCGATCTATACAAAAGAACAGGAAATGGAACAGCTGGAGCGACAGATGAAGCAGCTTGAGGAAGAAAAGCGAAGGGCGGCTGTGGTCAGTGCGGTGGTGGAGATAAAGCTGTACGATAATGTGACCTTTGAGATTGAGCGGGTGCGCTGGACAAACACAAAGAGACTCGGAAGTGTGCGTGTCAAAAAATCAGAAAATAAAATAGTCGTGTTTTCTAATCGTTAGGAAAAGACTGACGCGGGAGAGATAAATTATGCGTGATAAAATACTCATCGTAGATGATGTGGAGATCAATCGGGAACTGTTGTCAGAGATCCTGAGTGATGAATATGAGATTTTGATGGCAGAAAACGGAAAACAGGCCATGAAGGTGCTGGAGGCACAGAACGACCAGATCGCCGTTATGATGTTGGATCTGGTCATGCCTCAGATGGATGGTTTTGCGGTGCTCCGGGAGCTGCAGCACCGGTCGTGGAGTAAGAATATCGGGATCATTATTATCAGCAGTGACAATACGATCCAGACGGAGGCGGACTGTTTTGAACTGGGTGTTTCCGATTTCGTACATCGCCCCTTTGATAACCGGCTGGTAAAAAAGAGAGTCAACAATATTGTATCCTTGTTCCAGTATCAGCAGGAGCTGGAGAAAAAGGTGGAAAAACAGACGGAAACGCTGCGAAAGCAGTTCCAGTTGCTGCAGCTACAGGCAGACCGGCTGAAACAGAGCCGTTCCAATGTGATCGATATTCTGGGTACGGTCGTTGAGTACCGGAATCTGGAGAGCGGGCAGCATATTGAGCGTGTCAAGGGCTATACGAGGATTTTGGCGGAACGTCTCATGGAGGATTTTCCGGAGTATGATCTGACGCCGGAAAAGGTGGATGTGATCGTTTCTGCAAGCGCCTTGCATGATATTGGAAAGATTGCCATTCCGGATTCGATTTTAATGAAGCCGGGGCGGCTGACCGAGGAAGAATTTGAATATATGAAGGCGCACACCACAAAGGGTGGGGAGATACTAAACAGCATTAAAAATGTATGGGATGAGGAATACGGAAAGATCAGCTATGAGATATGCAGGCATCATCACGAGCGATATGATGGCAGGGGTTATCCGGATGGCCTGAAGGGTGAACAGATCCCGCTTTCTGCCCAGATCGTGTCCATTGCAGATGTATATGATGCACTGGTCAATGAGAGAGTGTATAAGAGTGCATTTTCTAAGGAAAAAGCATTTTAGATGATTGTGACCGGCGAGTGTGGCGTTTTTTCACCAAAGCTTTTGGAGTGCTTCTGGAATGCGCGCAGGAATTTTGAAAAGCCGGCAGAACAGGCATCTTGACTTAAGAGGATATAATATGTTACATTTCAAGCAGAGGTCTGAAATATAATATATTTCTATACCTGACAGAAGGAACGGTGAGGGAATATGCGAGAGAAAAAACAGAGTATAGCAACAAAGATGATCGTTATTATGGCAGTGATGGGGCTCATCACGATTTTTATGTGTCTGCTGAATGCGGCGGCGCTCACAGCAATCGATGGTTATCTCGGTGACATGGGCACAAATATCGGTTTGATTGCGCAGGGTGACTCCTCCCAGGAGGTTACATCGGCGATTGATTTTGCATTGGAGAAGGGCATACTCCGGGTGGAGGGAACCTTTTATTTTAATATTGTTCTGGTTGTGCTGGAGGTGGTATTTACAGTTGCTGCCGTAATCATGGCTATGCGTATGATCGTGAAGCCGGCGAAGCAGGCGAGTGCGGAATTAGATGAGATTGTGAAAGGAATTGAGTCAAAAGAGGGTGATCTGACAGCAAGAGTCAGTGTGAGATCTAATGATGAGATTGGCAATATTGCTTCCGGTATCAATGAGTTTATTTCCGTTCTTCAGGATTATATGTCAAAAATGCGGGTCAATGCGAATTCTATGATGGAGTCTGTGGACAAGGTGACAAAGGGTGTGGAAAATTCTAACCACAGTGTATCAAATGTTTCAGCTGCTTCCGAGGAATTGGCGGCAAGTATTGAGGAGATTTCTGCAACACTTCAGCAGATTTCCGAGAGCAGTGAACAGATTCTTGAAAAGGTCAGGGATATGAGTGCAGCGGCAGATTCCGGCGCTGAAACTGCTTCTGATATTATGTCCCGTGCGGTCAGCCTGCGGGAGCAGACACTTTCCAGCAAGATGGCGACAACAGAGGTTGTTCAGAGGATCGAAGCGGGGCTTGAGCAGTCTGTGGCAGACAGCCGCAGCGTAGAGCGGATCAATGTGCTGACCGGTGAGATCTTAAGCATTGCAGGGCAGACCAATCTGCTGGCACTGAATGCCTCCATCGAGGCAGCCCGGGCAGGAGAAGCGGGGCGCGGCTTTGCGGTTGTGGCAGACGAGATCCGGCTGCTTGCTGACAATTGCCGCGAAACGGCAAACAACATTCAGGAAATCAGTCAGACCGTGGTTGGCGCGGTGGAGCGCCTGACGGGTGATGCCACAGAGATGCTTCAGTTTGTGGATGGGAATATCATGAATGATTATGATACTTTTGTTGGTGTTGTAAATCAGTATCACGCAGATGCAGAGCAGATGAACCGGATTTTATCAGGCTTTTCTACGGAGACCGGACAGATGTCTGATACGATGCAGCATATGAGTGAGGGTATTCATGATATCACAGCGACGATGGACGAGAGTGCCAATGCAGTCATGAGCGTGGCGGCAGAAGCATCTGACCTTGTGGATGTGATTTCTAATATTCAGAGTGAGACGGATCATAACAGACAGGTCTCTGCAGATATGGATGAACAGGTGCAGCGTTTTAAAAAACTTTGATTTTTTCTGTTACTTTTCACACAGTAGCCAGCATTTACTGCGGGCTACGTGCCATAAACGTACATGAGTCATGAATTTGGCGATTTTGCATGCGAAGCATTGCCAAATTCGTTGCAATTCACAGGTCAGCTGGCTGTCGTGTGAATTGTAACTTTTTCTGTTTTTAGGGTATAGTATAAGTTTAGTTTCTCTTGCAAGTGAGAAGTAATTGTACTACAATAAAAAATGGACTGGGGATTTTTTCAGAGGCATCAGATATCAGATGCCTGATGGTGAAAATAAAAATAGGGGGACATTGTTCAAATGAGAAGACGGAAAAATACTTATCAGCTAGTCTACGATGCTATCAATGAGGCTGAGGAGATTGTAACGAATGCTCCGTTAAATGCAGCGTTGCAGGTGGATGAGAATGTTATGAAAGAAAATCTGCAGGGACTGGTGGCAAACGAGGTGCGCCTGTCAGATGCGTCAAAATCATTGATGGATACGACCGGCAGACTGAGCAGCTTTGATGTTGGTATGAGTTATATTTCAGAACAGTTGATGAATTATGCCAGATCTCTGGCGGAGGTCAGCGATTCCAATCTTGCGATCGTGGAAGAGACAACTGCCAGTTTAAATATGGTAGATGAAAACACAAAGGCTACGACTGCGATGCTTGGCGGATTGAATGATGATGCCAGACTTTTGGCAGAAAAGACACAGGAAAGCCAGCAGCTTCTGGATCATGCAAAGAAGCTCAAGGATGAGCTGGTGGCAGATATGAAGACGATGGCTGAGGAAATGTCTCAGCTGATGCATTTGGTTGGTGAGGTCAATGAAATCGTGGATAAAGTACAGTCGATCGCGGGTCAGACGAACCTTTTGGCGCTCAATGCATCCATTGAGGCAGCCCGTGCAGGAGAGCTGGGGAAAGGCTTTGCCGTTGTTGCAGATGAAGTGCGCAAGCTGGCAGATGACACCAACGTGCAGCTGGTAGATATGCGCCAGTTTGTCAGCCAGATGAATAAGGCAACGGAAGAGAGCCGGGCAAGTCTGGAAAAATCGGTTGCTTCCGGTGACCGTATGGGTGAGATGATCGATGGTGCAACTTCCAGTGTTCAGATGAATACCACCAGACTGAATGGTATTGTGAAGGACGTGGAGGAGATGAATAACTCAGTAAGCGAGATCCGGGATGCAATCCATGAGATTAATGCGGCGATGGATACCTCTACACAGGATGCGGAGCAGTTGGCAGGAATGACAGCTTATATTCGTGATGATGCAGAGAAGAGTGTGGATTATGCAAAACAGTTGGCGCAGATTGATGATGAACTGTCCGGTGTGATCGAAAATATCTACGCAGGACTGGAAAATAGTCGACGCGCACCGAAAAACGAGGAGATCATTGACATTTTAACAAAGGCAAAGACTGCTCATGCAAACTGGCTGACGTTGTTGAAACAGATCGTAGATGAAGGTGTGGAACAGCCGATACAGGTAAATTCAAAGAAATGTGCGTTTGGGCATTATTACTATGCGTTGGCAATCAAGCATCCTGTGTTGTCTGAACAGTGGAACCGGATCGGTACGCTGCACGATACTTTCCATACATTGGGAAAAACGGTATTGGAGCGACTGAATGAGGATCCGGAGTCCAGACAGGCACTTTATGAGGAAGCAGTGGCAATTTCCAGACAGCTGATGGATGCGATTGATGCGGTGATCGGTGTGCTGGAGCAAATGGCAGATGAGGGAAAGGCTGTTTTCGAGAAGAGCCTTTGGTAGCATTACATATAAGAGTCTGAAAAATGGACATAAAGAAGCAAAAGAAATTATTTTTTAATGTAATCATATTTTTAGCCATTATGGTGTTTACCATATGGTTTGTCTTTCGTGATGAAGGAGTGGAAGCGGTGATGACCGCTATGAAGCAGATGTCTTTCGTGCATCTGCTTCTGGCGGTTTTGATCGCTTTGTTTTTCGTTGGAGCAGAAGGTGTCATGATCTGGTATCTGCTACGGTCGATTGACGGTACAAGCAGTCTTCTTAGCTGTGTCAGTTGCTCGTTTATCGGGTTTTTGTTTTCCGGGATCACGCCGTCTGCAACGGGTGGACAGCCGATGCAGCTCTATTATCTGAAAAAGGATGGCAATTCGTGGTCAGTCAGTTCCGTGGTGCTTATGACGGTGGCACTGATGTACAAGCTGGTCATTGTGCTGTTCGGGGTGGGAATTTTAATATTCTGGCATGAACCTCTCAGAGGTTATCTGGGCAAAGGCTATTACCGTTTGTTTTTGCTGGGACTGGCGCTGAATTCGCTGCTTGTTGTGGGACTTTTGATGGTCATGTTTACACCCTCCGTTATCCGGCTCTTGAGCAGTAAGCTGGAATGGCTGGCAGTGCGCCTGCATCTGATCAGAAAGGCAGGGTCAAAACAGGAACGGCTGGATCGTTTTATGGAAAGCTATCAATCTGCACTGGCTTTTTTGAAGGATCACAAAGGAAAAATGATTGTGGTTCTTTTGGGAACTGTCATGCAGCGGGCGGCTGTGTTTGCGCTTACGTATGTGGTGTATCGGGGAATGGGCTTGAGCGGTGCGTCCCTGACTACGGTCATGTGGCTACAGGCAGCTGTGTACATCGCGGTAGACATGCTGCCGATACCCGGTGCCCAGGGCATCACGGAGGCGATGTACAGGCGGGCGTTTTTAAATATTTTCACAGCCGGTCATGTGACGGCATCCATGTGTATCAGCAGAGGTGTGAGTTTTTATCTGATGATCGTAGTGGGACTGGTTGTGACCTTATATCAGTTCTTCATCAAAAATAAGGAATGAAAAAGAGGAGATGTGTTTTCTGTGATTTTGCCCGTCCGAGCTTGACTCGGTTTAAGGGCAATCGAACAGAAAATATATCTCCTCTTTGAATGATACTTTTACTTAACACTTTTCTAAGGCTTGCGAAAGATCCTCGATCAGATCCTCGATATCCTCCAGCCCGATGCTGATACGGATCAACTCAGCGGGGACACCGGCTTCCTTGAGCTGTTCGTCTGTCATCTGGCGATGGGTAGAGGAAGCAGGGTTCAGGCAGCAGGTTCTCGCATCTGCAACGTGGGTTTCGATGGATGCCAGCTTTAAATTTTTCATGAAGGTGCTTGCAGCTTCGCGGCCGCCTGCGAGACCAAAAGAGACAACGCCGCAGCTGCCGTTGGGCAGATATTTTTCTGCAAGGGCATGATACGGATCATCGGGCAGTCCGCAGTAATTGACATAGGCTACCTTCGGATGGTCGTGCAGGAATTCTGCAACAGCCTGTCCATTCTCACAGTGGCGTTTCATGCGCACATGAAGGCTCTCTAATCCTAAGTTTAAGATAAATGCGTTCTGGGGGCTCTGAATGGAGCCGAGATCGCGCATGAGCTGTGTGGTACATTTTGTGATAAATGCGCCCTCTTTGCCGAAACGCTCAGAGTAGTTGACGCCGTGATAGCTCTCATCGGGAGTGGTCAGTCCCGGATATTTATCTGCGTGTGCCATCCAGTCAAAGTGACCGCTGTCTACGATGGCTCCGCCAACGCCGGCACCGTGTCCGTCCATATATTTGGTCGTAGAGTGGGTGACGATATCTGCACCCCACTCAAAGGGACGGCAGCCGACAGGAGTGGCAAAAGTGTTGTCTACAATAAGCGGCACACCATGTGCGTGTGCAACCTTTGCGAACAGCTCGATATCCAGAACGGTCAGAGCCGGGTTGGCGATCGTCTCGCCGAACATTGCCTTTGTATTGGGACGGAATGCAGCGTTTAATTCCTCTTCGGTAGCAGTCGGCGATACAAAAGTCACATCAATACCCATGCGTTTCATGGTGACGGAGATCAGATTAAAGGTTCCGCCGTAGATGCTGCTGCTGGATACGATATGGTCTCCGCATTCGCAGATATTGAACAGTGCAAAGAAATTGGCAGCCTGTCCGCTGGAAGTCAGCATGGCAGCGGTACCGCCTTCTAACTGGGCGATCTTTGCTGCAACATAGTCGTTGGTAGGATTTTGCAGACGGGTGTAAAAATAGCCCTCTGCCTCAAGGTCAAATAATTTGCCCATGTCTTCGCTGGTGTCATATTTGAAAGTCGTGCTCTGGACGATGGGAATCTGGCGGGGTTCGCCGTTTCCGGGCGTGTAGCCGCCCTGTACACAGATGGTGTTTGTCTTCATAATAAGAAAAGTCCTCCTGATTCTCCTGTTCATTACTAGGAATTATTCTACGACATATTCTATCATTAGAGGTGGATTTTCACAATACTTTTGTGATATGATATATTTCAGAGCCAAAACAAGTGTTACAATTCACACGTCAGCCAGCTGACCTGTGAATTGCAACGAATTTGGCGATGCTTCGCATGCAAAATCGCCAAATTCATGGCCATGTACGTTTTTGGCACGTAGCCTGCAGTAAATGCTGGCTCTGAAATATATCATATCATCTCGGGAGAAACAAATGAAACAGAAAAAAATACCTACCGTTTATCTGGTAGACAGCGAAAATGTAAATGATGTGTGGATCCGACTGGTGACGAATATGGCACCGGAGGATGAAGTCCTTGTATTTTATACGGAAAAGAGTCCACATATGAGTTATGAGAAGGTGATCGAGCTGACACAGCTTGCGGATCGCCCCATCCGGTGGATCAAATGCGTGGAGGGCAGCAATGCGCTGGATTTTCAATTGGTGACTGAGCTAGGTGCGCGGGTGGCAACAGAGCCGGGGCATGCCTTTGTGATCGTGTCAAATGACAACGGTTTTGATGCTGCAGTCAAGTACTGGATACAGCGGGATAAGGATGTGCGTCGTATGAAGAGTGCGGAGTGCAGACAGCTGGTCCACAAACGCCCGGAGGAATTGGAAGCTGAAAGGATTTCCGGACAGGATATGTCAGAGAAGCGTGCAGCGCAGCCGGAAGATAGCGCTTCTGAACAGATCTATGAGTATCAGGCAGATATTGAGCAGCTGAGCCGGTCGATCCAGATGTCCAAGCTCACGTTGTTCCATGATGCCTTTGTATGCATGTATGATCAGGAGATCGGTGATGAGATCTACTATTACATGAAAGAGCATCAGGAGGAACTGAAGGGTCTTTCCGAAAATTATCTTCCAAAGCGCAAGGCGCGTCTGAAAAATTATTTTTACATGGCATTGTCTCATGCGGGCGGGGATACTTCGGGCACCGATGAGGTGATGGAGATCTATAATCATATTGACGAGCCGAAGAAAAATCTGCAAAAGCTCAATGTGGAGGCTGTCAAAAAGTTTGGTCAGGAGCAGGGAAGCAGCTACTATAAGGTATTGAAAAAACATGTGAAGATCATGAGCAAGCTGTAAAATGGGAAAATAGAATTTATGAAATGCGAGAATATCATACTAATCGGTATGCCCGGTGTGGGTAAGAGTACGGTAGGTGTAGTGCTTGCCAAAAATATGGGTTATTCCTTTGTGGACAGCGATCTGCTGATTCAGGAGCAGGAGGGAAAGCTATTACATGAGATCATTGCGGAGCGCGGTCTGGACGGTTTTAATGAGGTTGAAAACAGGGTGAATGCTTCTATCGAAATGAATCATGCAGTCATTGCCACAGGTGGAAGTGTGGTTTATGGAGCACAGGCAATGGAGCATTTGAAACAGATCGGAACAGTTGTTTATCTGGAGTTGTCCTGTGAGGAACTGGCGGATCGGCTGGGTGATCTGAATGAGCGGGGTGTTTCGATCAAACCGGGACAGACATTGGTGGATCTGATGCAGGAGCGAACTCCGCTTTATAAGCAATATGCGGATGTTACGATCGACTGTGAGAACAGGCAGATCCGGGAGATCGTGCAGATGATCCGGAGGGCAGTCCGGGAAATGGATGATCAGCGCGAAGCGCAACGCAGTGAAGCGGAAGTTTGACGGTTGACTGTACATGCGAGGTCATGATCTTGTGAGATATGCAAATCGCCTGATCATAAAGAGGAGAAACGATGAGTCACGAAAAATTAGAAAAAAATCTGGTGGATCTGATCAAGGAGGAGCAGGCAAAGCTCGGCTACCGGAAAGAGGCAGTCAGACTGTATTATCCGTTGCAGTCCCTGCGTCATTTTTATGACTGTACAGACAGCGTAGAAGAGATGCAAAAGCGTTTGGCAGATTTTGCATCAGTGGCAGAAGATACGCTTGGAGCCGTGGAGATTTCCCACAAGGGCGACCGTTTTTGCTTTGTCATACCGGAGAGCGGCACGGAGTACGTGCACACACAGATGAAGGAAAATGAATTTATTATACAGCTGGTGGAGCTGATCGGCAGCCATCATGCGGCGATGGATCAGATCCGGGAATTATTTGAGGCACAAAAAGATCCCTGTGAGATCATGGATATGGACAGTGATGAGTTCGATGTGATGATTCGTTTTACGGCGGGGGATGATCCTTATTATTACTGCTTTAAGGATGAGGGATGTCACATTATTTATCATCGATTTTTGCCGGAGGATTATGAGGATTTCGGCTTATAACTGTTGCAGACGAAAACACCCATGAAATAGGCTGGAAAATGAGATAGGGAATCAGCTATTTCATGGGTGTATTTTATACTAGACATTTTTGTTCCAGTAACCATTTTTGTAGAAGAACAGAGTCAGTACTGTTGCGATGCTCCAGCCGATCGGCCATGCACACCAGATGCCGGTGGCTCCCAGAACACTGCGGGAAAAGACAAATGCTAATACAACACGCAGGATCAGGTCGGTGAAAGTACCGATCATAAACTGGGTCATGGATCCCACACCGCGCAATATACCATCGCCTACGAGCTTTGCAGATACCACAAAGTAGAAGGGTGATAGGATCCATAAGAACTGCATGCCGGTGTGCAGTGCTTCAGTTGAACTGCTGTCCATAAATAGTAAGAGCAGATACTTTCCGGCGATGAGATAGAGCAGCACGATGGGAATGCAGATCGTCCATACAAGTCTGATACCTGCGGCGAAGCCCTCGCGGATGCGGGGGTATTTTTTTGCACCGATATTCTGGGCTGCGTAGTTGGACACGCCATTTCCTAAGGTTGTGAAGGATGTAATCACCAGATTATTCAGTTTGACCGAAGCCGCGTAGCCTGCCACAACACTTGTACCAAAACCATTGATCACACTCTGGATAAAAATGTTTCCAATGGAGATAAAGCTTTGCTGCAGAATGCTTGGCACAGCAATTTTCGCCAGGCGTCCCAGCATGGGAACAGAAAAAACGGTGGCGTGCTCTGATGAGTGGATCCTGGCGATACGCCGCAGCACCAGCACGAGTGAGATCATGCAGCTGATGCCCTGACAGATGAAGGTCGCCCAGGCCACACCTGCGATGCCCATATCAAAGGCCGTGACAAATAGAATGTCCACGGCGATGTTTGCTGTTGATGAGATGGCCAGAAAGATAAAAGGAGTTTTCGAGTCGCCCAGTGCGGAAAAAATGCCTGTTGCAATATTATAAAGAAACAAAAATGGCAGTCCCAGAATGTAAATATTCAGGTAGAGCATAGAGTCAGAGAGGATCTCTTCTGGTGTATGGATCAGTGTCAGGAGAGCCTGACAGCCGAACAGTCCACACAGCATCAGCAGTCCACACAGAATTCCGCTTGCGATAAGCGTGGTATAGACAGCTGTTTTCATGCTGGTATAGTCCTTTGCACCGAAAAATTGTGAGACAATGACGGAGCAGCCGATATTACAGCCAAAAGCAAATGCAATAAAAATGAGTGTTACTTCATAGCTGTTTCCTACAGCGGCGAGTGCCTGCTCACCGACAAATTTTCCTGCTACCAGACTATCTGCGATGTTGTAGAGCTGCTGGAAGACGATGCTGCCGAACATCGGCAGGCAAAATGCCCACAGCACCTGTCTTGGATTACCGATTGTGAGATCCTTATTCATAAAAACGCCTCTTTTCGTAACTGTTCATGTACGGAACAGCAAAATAATAGTATTGGCTTTTTAAACCGAATGTAATATAATCCTTTCAGAAAAATTTGTCAAATCATGGAGTGATATATTATGAGTAATTTAAAAATAGCAGTTGTCGGTGTCGGAGGTGTCGGCGGATTTCTGGCAGGGGCGATCGGAAGTGTATATGAGGAACAGTTGACCCTGGTTGCCAGAGGTGCACGGATTCAGGCATTAAAAGAGCGTGGACTCGTCCTGCACAGTGATCTGCGTGGAGAGATCTGTGTACATCCGCATGCGGTTGTGACAGCTTCGGAGCTGGAAGAGCAGGATTTCATTTTCTTATGTGTAAAAAATTATTCTCTGGAAGAGGCGTGTGATCAGATCCGCCATGCCGTCGGTGAGCATACGGTGGTAATTCCTGTGATGAACGGTGTGGATCCCGGAGAACGTGTGCGAAAGGTGCTGGACTGTGGAATCGTGGTGGATTCTCTCATTTATATCGTGGCATTTATCGGGAATGACGGCGCTATCGTACATCAGGGAGATTTTGCCAGAATGCGTATTGGTATCAAGCATGCGGATGAGTGTCAGCAGCAGGCTGTCAAAGAGGTGTCAAAGATTTTGACAGGTGCAGGGGTGGAGCATCTGGTGGCAGATGACATTGAACTTGAGATCTGGCGCAAATATATTCTGAATTGTGCATATAATGTAGCAACAGCTGCTTATAACAACAATATCGGCCAGCTCCGGGCTGATCCGGCAAAGGCATCGGAGTTTGAGGCACTGATCACGGAAGCGTATGAGGTGGCAAAGGCGAAGGGCGTGGCGGTGCGGCCGGAGCATAGAAATGAGTTTTTTGACCGATTTCACAATGTGTACCGGGATGATGCCACCAGCTCACTGCAGAGGGATCTGAATGTCGGAAAGCGTGCGGAGATCGAGACTTTTTCCGGCTATCTGGTGCGCGAAGCGGCGCGGTTTGGCGTAAAAGCTCCGGTGTCAGAGAAAATGTATGAGTTGTTGAAGCAACGGGTGCAGCAGTAGAGCGGCTCCTTTTTCTATTGCAGAAATGTTTGTAGATGGTATAATGTCTTTATATAATCTTAATATTTGCATGCTTGCAGTAAAAATGGGAGGATGTTTTCAGTCATGAAGATCATTATTGCGGGAGACGGCAAAGTAGGTTCGATGCTGACCAGACAGCTGTCCGCTGAAGGATATGATATCACGTTGATTGATGCCAATCCGAAGGTGTTGGAGACCACCGAGGAGATGTATGATATCATGGCAGTACAGGGAAATTGTGCCACAATGGAGGTGCTGGAGCAGGCAGGGGTTGCAGATGCGCATCTGCTCATCGCAGCCACCAGTGCAGATGAGATCAATTTGTTATGCTGTCTGACTGCCCATAGTATGAATAAAAGGCTACATACGATCGCGCGTATCCGTAATCCGGAGTATACGGATCAGATCATTAAGATGCGCGAGGTATTTCCACTGTCAATGACGATCAATCCGGAAAAGCAGGCGGCTCTTGAGATTGAGCGACTGCTCAAATATCCGGGATTTTTAAAGCGTGATACTTTTGCAAAGGGCAGGGTGGAGATCGTAGAGCTGCGTGTGGATGCGGACAGTCCGCTGTGTAATCACACTCTGGCAGATCTGGACTCCGTGGTCAGGTGTAAGGTGCTGATCTGTGCAGTTTTGCGTGACGGTTCGGCAGTTGCACCGGATGGCAATTATACACTGCTGGCGGGGGATCGCATTTTTGTGACAGCGCCCACTGATACACTGGAGACTTTGCTGAAAAATCTGAATATTATCACGCATAAGGTAAAGCATGTACTGATCTGTGGCGGGGGACGTCTCTGCTATTATCTCGCAAAGCAGCTGGAACGCAGCGGGATTTCCGTGCGCATCATCGAGCAGGATTATGAACGTTGTGTGCAGCTGGCCAATCTGTTGCCGGGTGTGACGGTGATCCATGGCGATGCC
This sequence comes from Lachnospiraceae bacterium, assembly GCA_022773965.1. Classification (GTDB taxonomy): domain Bacteria; phylum Bacillota; class Clostridia; order Lachnospirales; family Lachnospiraceae; genus W0P33-017. Next base: position 5,464 of record JALFNQ010000168.1, on the reverse strand, counting down.
AGTGATGAGCGCCTGCTGGAGGCAGAGGGCATGGATGATTGTGATGCGTTGGTTACAATGACAGGTCTGGATGAACTGAATATGGTCATTTCCCTTCAGGGAACGATTCGTCATGTGCCTCAGGTCATCACAAAGCTGGGGCGTGTGGATAACTCGCATATTCTGGACCGTCTTCCTATCGGAAGTACGATCAGTCCGAAGCAGCTTTGCTGTAATACAATCGTGCGTTACGTCAGGGCATTACGCAATCAGACCGGTGCAGCCCACACAGTTCATACGATCGCGGACGGGCATGCAGAGGCGCTGGAGTTTCGTGTGGATGCAGGAACGAAATATATCGGAGAGCCGTTAAAAAAGCTGCATTTAAAGAAGAATGTACTGGTGGTTTGTATCACCCATGGTGGAGATCAGGAGATTCCGGATGGAGATTCTTTCTATGAAGAAGGTGATACGGTCATCATTGTCACAAGTGGTGATGTGGTGATCTATCAGTTAAACGATATTTTTGAGGCATAGTATAATGAACAATAAGATGATTGCTAGATTTATCGGAAAGATTTTGCTGGTAGAAGCTGCTTTTATGCTGCCGGCCTGTGGAATCAGCATTTATCAGCATGAAGAAGCAGCTGTCCAGGCATTTTTGATCACGATCCTTCTCACAGTCCTGATGGGTGGTGCGCTGGTCGTGACTGTGCGTACGGAAAAGAAGGGATTTCATGCGAAAGAGGGATTGGTGTGCGTCGGGATCAGCTGGATCGTACTGGGGTTATTCGGTGCATTGCCCTTTTTCCTTTCCGGATCCATTCCAAATTATGTAGATGCACTGTTTGAGATCGTATCCGGTTTCACCACAACCGGAGCATCAATTTTGCCGGAGGTGGAGCTGCTGCCGATGGGTATTCTCTACTGGCGCAGCTTCAGCCATTGGCTGGGCGGTATGGGAGTGCTGGTATTTTTGCTGGCGGTATCCTCAGGAGATGAGCGGAGCAAGGGCTTTACCATGCACATCCTGCGGGCGGAGAGCCCCGGACCCAAGGTGGGAAAGCTTGTTCCACGGATGAAGAAAACAGCAGAGATCCTATACATACTTTACATGATACTGACCGTGCTCAATATCATATTTCTGCTCATCGGAGGTATGCCGCTGTTTGATTCCATCTGTACGGCTTTTGGTACGGCGGGAACCGGTGGATTCGGTATCAAAAATGACAGTATCGCGGGTTACAGCCCGTATTTGCAAAATGTGTGTACGGTGTTTATGCTGCTTTTTGGTGTTAATTTCAGCTGCTACTACATGCTTTTGCTCAGGCAGGTAAAGAGCGTGTTCAAAGATGAAGAGCTGCGTTTGTATCTGGGCGTGGTGTTTGGAAGTATTGTGCTCATCGTCTGGAACCTGCGCGGATTCTATGGAACGCTTGGGGAGACGATCCGGCATGCTGCTTTTCAGGTGGCAAGTATTGTGACGACGACAGGCTTTGCCACGACAGATTTTGATCTGTGGCCGGCCTTTTCCAAAGCGGTTCTTTTATGTCTCATGATGCTGGGTGCCTGTGCGGGAAGTACCGGCGGCGGCTTTAAATGCGGCCGCGCACTGCTTGTGCTCAAGGGCCTTCGCAGAAGTGTGCGGCAGATCGTGCATCCCGGAAAGGTGGAGGTTGTCCGTGTCAATGGCCGCACAGTAGAGGAAAAGGTGCTGGAAAATACGAATGCATATCTGGCGGCTTATACACTGATCATTGTGGCTAGCTTTTTTCTGGTGTCGGTGGATGGTTTTTCGGTGACGACGAATCTGTCTGCGGTGCTGGCGTGTTTTAACAATATCGGTCCCGGTTTTGAGATGGTGGGACCGACATGCAATTTCAGTGGTTTTAGTATGTTCTCCAAACTCGTTCTGATCATGGATATGCTGGCGGGAAGACTGGAGATTTTTCCGATTTTGATCCTGTTTTCACGCACGACCTGGGGCAAGAGGTGAAAATTGTTAAAAAGATAACAATGTATTGAATTTAAGACAAAAAAATAGTAGAAAAATAGCGAAATCTAAGGTATGATGGTAATAAAAAGAATGGTAAACGGGAGGATAAATGAAGATGTATGCAGACGAAAATGTGATCAAAATCAAACATGAGGTCTTGTATGAGGTGGCAAAGCACGCATTTGCAGGAGACTTAGAGGAAGCAAGAGATCATATTCCGATGGATCTGATCCCCGGACCGACTCCGCAGTTCCGTTGCTGTGTGTATAAGGAGCGTGAGATCATCCGCCAGCGTATTCGCCTTGCAGAGGGAAAAGCACCTGGTACAGAGGATACGGGAAATGTGATTCAGGTGATCAGCTCCGCATGTGAGGACTGTCCGATCTCCAGCTATGTGGTGACAGACAACTGCCAGAACTGTATTGGAAAGGCATGTATCAATGCCTGCAATTTTGGCGCAATTTCTGCGGGTAATCATCGATCCCACATCGACCCGACGAAATGTAAGGAGTGCGGTAAGTGTGCGAAGGCATGTCCTTATGGTGCAATCGCCCATCTGAAGCGTCCTTGTAAATTTAAATGTCCGGTAAATGCGATTACTTATAATGAGCTTGGAATTTCAGTGATCGATGAGAAGAAATGTATCCGCTGCGGTCAGTGTATCCACAGCTGTCCGTTCGGTGCGATCGGTTCCAAGACATATATTGTGGATGTGATCCGCGCGCTGACTGAAGGCAAGGAGGTTTATGCGATCGTTGCACCTGCGACCGAGGGACAGTTCGGCGATGGCATTACCATGCAGAGTTTCCGTGAGGCTGCAAAGAAGCTTGGCTTTACAGATCTGATCGAGGCAGGTCTTGGTGGAGATATGACGACATGCAGTGAGGCAGAGGAGTGGCTGGAAGCATACAAAAATGGCGAGAAGAAGACGACAAGCTGTTGTCCGGGATTCGTAAATATGATCCGCAGACATTATCCGGAGCTGTCTGACAAGATCTCTACAACCGTATCACCGATGTGTGCAGTTTCACGTTTTGTGAAGTCTCAGCATCCGGATGCAGTGACCGTATTTATCGGACCCTGCGTGGCAAAAAAATCTGAGGTTGTTGATCAGAAGATCGAGGGAAATGCAGATTATGTATTGACTTACAGTGAGTTCCGTGCGATCCTTCGCGCAAAGGGGATTAAGCTGGAGCCAAAGGCAAATACCTATCAGGAGGCTTCTGTTTACGGAAAGCGCTATGGAAATGCCGGCGGTGTGACCGCTTCTGTACTGCAGTATATGAAGGAGACTGATCAGGAGTGCGACGCAAAGGTATGTACCGTCAATGGCGCTGCCGATTGCAAGAAGGCACTGTTGCTCATGAAGGTTGGCAAGCTGCCTGAGGACTTCATTGAAGGTATGGCGTGTGAGGGTGGTTGTGTTGGTGGACCGAGCCGCTTTGAGGAAATCTCTTCCGCAAAGAAGAACCGTGACGAGCTTCTGTCCCAGGCAGATGACCGCACGATCACAGGCAACCTGAAAAACTATCCAATGGATGCATTCTCTATGCATCGTGATCACGAATAAGATCGTGTGTACCCGTAAATATGAGAATCCCGGCTTTTTTACAGCCGGGATTCTCTTTGCAGCAAAATACGAATAATGAGGATAAGATCATGAAAATAATAATTATCAGACACGGCGATCCGGACTATGAGCACGATTCCCTGACACCGAAGGGCTGGCGGGAGGCAGAGCTGTTATCTGACCGGGTCTCTCGCATGGATGTGACACAGTTTTATGTTTCTCCGCTGGGACGGGCGAAGGATACAGCGTCACTCACCCTGAAAAAGATGAACCGGACGGCCATCGAATGTGAGTGGCTGCGGGAATTTGACGCGCCGATCTGGCGTCCGGATGTGACGGATCAAAAGAAAAATACATGGGACTGGCTGCCGCAGGACTGGGCAGAAGAGCCATTGTTTTACGATTGTGAGCGATGGACACAGCATCCGGTGATGGCACAGGACAATGTAAAAGCCCAGTATGACTGGGTCATTCACAGCTTTGATGAATTGCTGGCATCCTACGGCTATGTACGCGATGGACATGTGTATCGCGTGGAGCGGGCGAACCGGGATACCATCGTGTTATTCTGTCATTTTGGTGTAGAGTGTGTGCTGCTCAGCCGTCTGTTTGACGCGTCACCTATGGTGCTCTGGCATCATACCTGTGCGGCACCGACTTCAGTGACGACAGTTGTCACCGAGGAGCGTCGGGAGGGAATTGCGTCCTTTCGGATGACAGGATTTGGCGACACCTCACATTTGTATGCGGGTGATGAGGAAGTGTCCTTTCAGGCTCGTTTCTGTGAGACCTTTGATGACATGACAGAGCGTCACGATTAGATGATATGATTAGATTATATTAAGAAGTAATTCTGAAGGTATTGAACAGTTATGAGAAAAGGTTGCGTGAAATCCATAAATAGAGTATTATGATCAAAAAAATAGGTTTTAGAGAAACCAAAAGATGGAGGGAAGAGAGATGCTGACGCAATTCTCAAGAACAGAATTATTGCTTGGAAAAGAAGCAATGCAGCGCCTGGCAGGCGCAAGAGTGGCGGTCTTTGGCATCGGCGGCGTTGGCGGCTATGTGTGTGAGGCGCTTGTGCGGAGTGGTATAGGAGCCTTTGATCTGATCGATGATGACAAGGTCTGTCTGACGAATCTGAATCGTCAGATCATCGCTACACGAAAGACCGTTGGTAAATATAAGACAGAGGTCATGAAGGAGCGTATTCTGGACATCAATCCAGATGCAGATGTACGGTTGCACAACTGTTTCTTTTTGCCGGAGAATGCGGATGAATTTCCTTTTGAGGAGTACGATTATGTGGTGGATGCGGTGGATACGGTGACGGCAAAGATCGCTCTTGTGATGAAGGCGAAAGAGAAAAATATCCCGATCATCAGCAGCATGGGTGCTGGAAATAAGCTGGATGGCAGCCAGTTTCGGGTGGCTGATATTTACAAGACAAAGGTCTGTCCTCTGGCGAAGGTGATGCGTCGGGAATTAAAAAAGCGTGGTGTGAAAAAATTGAAGGTGGTCTATTCCGAGGAACAGCCGATCACACTCATTGAGGATATGGCAATCAGCTGTAAGGCAAACTGTATCTGCCCTCCGGGTGCAGAGCACAAGTGTATGGAGCGTCGTGCCATTCCCGGAAGTGTTGCATTTGTTCCGTCTGTGGCGGGACTGATCATTGCCGGAGAAGTGGTGAAGGATCTGATCCAACGATAGTCGATCAACAAACAGGTCGAAAGCCTCTGGCGGATTGCAGCGGTGTGCAGAGAAAGTATGTCATGCGTTACTTTTCACACAGTAGCCAACATTTACTGCGGGCTACGTGCCATAAACGTACATGAGCCATGAATTTGGCGATTTTGCATGCGAAGCATCGCCAAATTCGTTGCAATTCACAGGTCAGCTGGCTGACGTGTGAA
>JALFNQ010000060.1 GCA_022773965.1 Lachnospiraceae bacterium | reverse complement strand
AATCACAAAATATCTGCCTACCGTCTGTGACTGGTCATAGCCACTCTCACTGACTGTCTCACCCTGTGTCTGATAGGGCAGTTCACAAGGCCATCCATCCTCATTGACCAGCATCTGGTGCACACGGGGTGAATGTCCCTCGCCGCCATCATTGAAACGGGTATGATAAACGAGATACATCTTTCCGTCATCATCGATCATGGCTGAATTGTGTCCGGTGGCCATGTATGCCTTGTCCAGAGAAGGCAGCTTGTAATTGCCGGTAAGCTTTAATCCAAACAGCTGATGGTCATCATCGATCGTCGGATATGCACCGTTCATATCGACATAATCTCCGTCTACCGTCTCAGAACGGAACACGCGCACCTGATAACCACCTGCACTGGTCAGCACACCATATGAGACAAACAGATAGTAGTAACCATCCTTTTCATCATATAAGATATAAGGTCCCTCGATGGATTTATGTCCGCCACCGAGAAGTCGTTTGCCGTAGTAAACATCTACGTTGTTGTCAGGATCTGCTTCCGGGTGAATCACAAGCCCGGTTTCCGGATCAAGCTCCAGCAGGTAAATACCACCGCTCCAGGAGCCATAAACCATCCACATTCTTCCATCCTCATCGTAAAAGACACTGGGATCGATCGCATTCGGATATTCATCCACATTATAACCATTGTTTCTGACATAATGCTTCAGTGCATATTCCTCATCCACATAATCAAGCACATCGGTGGCTCCGATCGTATCCTTATTAAAACCGGAATAAATCAGTGCCCCCTGCCACTCATAAGGTCCCTCAATATTCTCCGAAGTACCATAGCAGAGATTGGATGCATTCCATGTGGAGGTCGTGCAGTAATACATATAATAAAGCCCTTTTGCCTTATTATAGATCACATCCGGTGCCCATACATGAGTTCCTTTATCATCCGTCTGGATCAGACTGATCTTGTCTCCGGCGTAAGCAAATGCCTCATCCTTTACATCATAGATCTGACCGTATACGGGATTGCTGGTGGTGTAACCATCTGCCACCTTTTCCCAGCTCATCAGATCATCACATTTTGCCGCTGACATATGGGAACCGAAAATGTAATAGGTACCGTCTGCCTTTACAATCGAAGGATCATGCACGGACACACCGGAGGATACATCTCCGGTTGCAATGCCATCATAGGTCATCTTAAATTTATACTCCGGAGTCTGTGCCATCTCAGTCTCCGTCACTTCTGTCTGCGCACTATCCGTAGTCTGTTCTCCTGTCTTCGCATTGCCGCAGCCCGCCAGAAGCCCGGCCGCCATGGAAGCCACCAGTGTGCAGGAAAGGATCCTTTTCCCGCTATTTCTAATCTTCATGAAAAAACCTCCCGTTATCTGATATTCATTCGCCCAGCAATACGTTCCTACCATGAACCAAATCAGCCCATGATCCAATTTGCCGTTTGTCAATCATGCCAGCATGTTGACTCACTTACGCTCATTATATCAAATAACAGGAGGTAATACAATATTTCTTTTATATATTTCTAAAATATTTTACGTTTTTCCAAAAATCGCAGATCGTATCAATTGTTTCCAGCACTTCTATTTCACAAAGAATGTACAGCTCGGCGCATCTGTTCCATCCGTCAGTGTCAATGCACCATCCTTCAAGGTGAGATACTGTCCCGGGAACTTGACACTCTCAAAAGACACGCCCTCTTTATCACCAAGCCCCGTCAGACTGCGGAAGGTCTGAGCGGTAGCATAAGACTCAGAAGCGTCGATATCCTGTGAGAGTACGACTGAACCATCCTTTTTCGCAGTCACATACAAACCTGATTTATTTTCGGACTGAATAGACACACAGGACTCATTTGACGGATCAACTTTCCCCTTCATGAGCACCCACTGTCCGTCTGTTGGCAGATCACCTATACCGCTTCCAAGAGCCACCTTTCGCATGGGATAGTCCGCATCCGCAGGTGAATTGACAAAGCCCTCATGCTCCAGCCGAGTGCCATCCGCCAGTGTCAGCTCCACCGTCTGCCCGGAAAGTCCGGCTGTCGTTTCCTCAAAGTAATCAATACTGCCATCCTCATTAAAGTTTAATTCCGTAATGCAAGCGCTCCGGCGATAGCCATTGCCACCGGGCAGAGAGCCGTTATGGTATACAAAATAGGTCTTTCCCTTGAAATCAAAGACAGCCATGTGATTTGTATTAGAAGTAGAAGTCGGATACATGATCACATTCCCAAACTTCCATGTTCCGCTTGTGAGATCATCCGTTGTTGCATACGCCATGCACTCGCGCCAGCCGTGAGCGTAGAACAGATAATAATCCCCATAATATTTTCCATTTTCGTCTGACCTGCGGTAAAGCCACGGTGCCTCCGTATAGTTTTCCAGGCCCTTTTGCTGGTACATGATGTCCGCAGCTTCAAAGGAAGTGCCACTGGTGATCTCGCCATCCCCATTCATATCTTTCACAGAGATCATATCCTCGTTCAGCTCGCAGACAAAAAACATTCCATTTCCCCAGGCAAGATAACGATGTTCCGTCCCCTCCTCGTCTGTCTCTACCCAGACTGTCGGGTCAATGTCGTTAAAGGTAGACAGCTGCGGTTTTGTGACAGAGCCCCGCACAAGCGGCTCCCCGATATCCACAAAGGTGCCTGTGGGACTATCCGACACTGCCACACCAATGGACTGCTTGCCAGTCTTGTCCCAGCTGCAATAATACAGATAATACTGATCTCCGTATTTTGTGACCTGACTTGCCCACGCTGCAGTATCATCCTTCGCCCATTCCACAGTATCCATCGTCATCACAGTTCCTTCTGATTTCCAGTTAATGAGATCTGTTGACGAATAACACAGGTATTCCGGAATCATGTATATCGCTTTTTCCACCTGCTCATCTGTAGAAGCATCGTGCCCGGTATACAAATAGACGGTATCCCCGTCCACCAAAACGGAAGGATCCCCGCCATAAATATAGTCTCCCGTATCGCTGTCACCCACCATCGGGTTTGATAATGGAGTTTTCTCCAATACTATTTCTTCCGGCGTACCACTCTCCTGTACAGCTTCCCCGGACTCACCTGTTCCGCAGGCTGTAAATACTGCTGCAGCTGACACTGCCAGCGCTGCCGCCTGCAATCGTTTCCAATTTGTTGTATGTGTGATCTTCATATATACGCTCTCCTATTATTTTCACTTTATTTTGCACATACAACTTTCAATTTCATATGCTTATCCTACGACTTGTACACATTGAAAGACAAGTTGTTTTTGTATAAAAAAATAAAAATTACCATATAATATGGTATTCGGCCAGTAATTTTTGTGATTTATTTTTCAGCATTCAGAGTTGTTTTCAAAAATCTCATGTGCTAATATATCCATATTGTCAACAACTTTGAACATTATGTAACGATACAGTTACAGCTTGAGTAGGCGAGGAACATCAGTCATGAAAAAAACAAACTTTAAAGATTTTATCTATAAAAACCGCTATCTTTTTCTCCAGGCATACTGGCTGCTCTATCTGCCATGGTTCATGTATCTGGAAAACCACGTAACAACTCATTTTCACGTAATCCACATGGAACTGGATAATGCGATTCCCTTCCTATCCGTATTCTGCATTCCATACTTTTTATGGTTTGGCTATGTGGCCATTGCATTTTGTAATTCTTATCTGCACGACAAGCAGGAATACTTACGGGCGTGTGCTTTTTTATTTACGGGAATGACGATTTTTCTCATCATATCCACCATCTATCCGAACGGACACTACATGCGAAACACCGTGGTGCTTGGGGATGGCATTTTCGATCAGATTGTCCGCTGGCTCTGGTCAACAGATACCCCGACTAACCTGTTCCCGAGTATTCATGTATTTAATTCCATCGGCGCACATATTGCGCTGACCCGGAGCGAAAACCTTCGCGACAACAAGCTGGTCAAATACGGCTCCTTCACGCTCATGTGCAGCATCATTCTGGCAACCGTATTCATTAAGCAGCATTCCGTTTTTGATGTGATGACTGCACTGCTCATGGCATTGGTACTCTACCCCATCGCCTACGGCAAGGCGCCGGAAAATGCATTGGAACGTTTCCGCAATTACATGGAAGCCAGACGTCTCCGCAAAAAATATAAAGATGTGCAGTGGTAATATACCTGCAACGTAAAAGAACACCGGTTGCCGGTGTTCTTTTTTTAATACTATTTCATCGTAATCTCCGCATACTGTGCTTCTGCTGCCCGCAGCAAATCTTCCGGGGCAAGCTCGATCTGTGACCCGATCCTGCCACCGCTGACAATGATCGTCTCAAGTGCCTCAGCCGAAGCGTCCACACGCGTCACATACTGCTTTTTCATGCCGATCGCCGTGCATCCGCCGCGGATGTAGCCTGTGATCTGGTTGATTTCCTTCACATGGATCATCGCCACAGATTTTTCACCCACAGAGCGCGCCGCCGCCTTCAGATCCAGTTCTGCCTCGATGGGGATGACGAACACAAAATAATTTTTGCTGGCTCCCACCGTCACCAGCGTCTTATATACCTTCTCGTGCGGCAGTCCCAGCATGTCCGCGATTTGGATGCCATCCTCAAACTCCTTGCACTCATAAGTCAGATGCGTAAACGGAATCTTCATCCGCTCTAAAATACGCATTGCGTTTGTCTTTACTTCTTTTTGTTTTGCCATGATTTTTTCCTCTTTTTTATTTCGTTTGGATAAATGTTTAAATTAACTTTTTTTCAAATTTCTTTGCATTGATCATTTTTCTCCCTTAAGTCTATCTCAGCCCACACTGTTTTCATCTCATTTACGCCTGCATAGCAGACTGCTATGGCATAGCCCGGCAGGATGTGTTCCGCAAAATATGTCTGTGAGCCATGAATATCGGGTAATTCTGATATGGCATCCCCCTGCGCCTGCGCAAAATCTTCCACAACGGAGAATGACCGCAGATCCCGCGCCATGCCGTCCCCGATGCATTTGATATAGCTCTCCTTACGCGCCCAGATACGGTAAAAATCCATGCCCGCTGCCAACGCCTGCTGCTCTGCTTCCGTGAAAAAGCGCGCCGCGATCCGTGCCTCTCGTGTCCCCTGCGTGGTCTGTTGGATGTCGCAGCCAACCTCTGTCGGTGCAAAGACTGCAAGCACATAGTCACCGGAATGCGAAAGATTAAAATGGATGTGGGGCTTATTTTGCACATAGGGTTTCCCGTGTGCACCGTAGGCGATCGTCACATCCCGCTCGCGCAGCCCAAACAGCTGCTGCAGGCCATGATCCACAAGCGTCCATGCCCCCAGCGTGCTGCGTCTGCCGCCTGCTGCCTTGATCGCCTCTATTTTCTGTTGCCGCCCTTTTGATAAACTGCAAAAAAAATGCCGGAAGACTTCCTCCTGCTCCAGCATCTTTACATTTGCATAAAATCCCAAAATATTCGTATCCATTTTCGCAGTCAGTTCTCTCTCAGTTCCTTTTCCAATTCTTCACTCATTATACTCCAAACGTCCCCTTTCGGGCAAGAAAAATTATTCTCCCATCGCCTGATGCTCCCTCACAAGCTCCGCATAAAGCTTTTCTCCGCTCCACCCGGCGTTGTGCGGCGTGAGGATCGCCTTACAGGAGGTGGGTGCGACTCCTTCCAACTTGCAGACAGTCAGAAATTCATCCAGCGCATCATCATCCATGCCCACAAATACCAGCATTTCACCGGTCACACCCGCTCCCACACATGCCTTTCCCTGCTTTCGCATACCGGGAAAGCCTGTCAGTGCACCGACAGGCTCTCCATATTCTGCGGGAGAGACCACTAGGATCTCTATATCAAGCGCTCCGCAGATCTGCTTTAATTGCTTTCTCTTTTCGCCTCTGATCTGATAAAACAAGATCTTTTTCAATGCTCTTCCTCCAGTCACATTTCTTGGGATTTTTGCACTCCTGAATCATGTTCTCACGACCTCAGCAGTAAATGCTTCGGTCTGTTCTGAATAGTTACACACGCTCTATGATCTGCATCAATATTCCTTCCTCTGAACAATTTTCGCAGAAATTGAATAAGAAATCAATACCATCACCAGAACAATAACTGCCATTCCGACTACAATAGCGACTGTACCCAGCCCTGACAGCGCATCTATCGATGCATCGATATCAAATCCCATCTCTTCCCCAAGCTTGGAAGCAGCGAAAATAACCGCCATCAGGATGAGCATGATCGCAAGCATCGCCATCCTTCCCTTCTCTGCGCCATATTTAAATAAGGGCGGCAGCGTAAGTGCCAGCACCATCATCCAGAGCAATACCCATACAACCTGAAACAGCAGATCCTCCGGTCCTGGCATATTTTTGTTCACCATCGCAATGACTACAGAAATGGTCATACCCAAAAGCCAGCCTGTGAATGTGAGAAGAAATCCAAGCACATATTTTGACTTCACATAAAGCTTTCGGCTCACCGGAAGCGTCATCAAAAACGGCATGCAATTTCCATTGTCATCATAGCCAAAGGAACTGATCGTCAAAAAGCCCGCAATGAACGTCAGGTAAGTCACTGCAAAATTGTCCGATGAGTTCATACTCAAGAGAACCGTGATCACAAGTATGATCAAAAAGAAATTTTTCTGCCCCTTTAACAGTCTGAAATCCTTTTCCAGTAATCCGCGCATTATGCTTCCCCTCCTATCATAAACAAGATCAGATCATCGATACCGCTCTGCTCCACAACGAGCTGCGGATAGTTTTCCGCGTAAAAATGCTTCTGATTCGTCAGGCAGCTGTAACCAAAGGCTTCCTTCTTTGCCTGCAAAATATACTTTTTATCAATCCTCTCGTACTGCGCTGTATCCATTTTCAGCACTGCGTAAGATGACAGCAGCACATCTGTGTCCTCGTGCAGGACAATGGAGCCGTTGTTGATCATATAGATGTCATCACACAAGCCTTCGAGATCTGTGGCGATATGAGAGCTGATCAGAATTGCCCGTTCATCATCAGCCTCCATGTACGCCCTGAGCAGATCCAGCAGTTCCTCCCGCATCGCCACATCCAGTCCCACCGTCGGCTCATCCAGAATGAGCAGCTTTGCATCATGGCTCAGTGCCACCAAAAGTTTGAGCTTCGCCTTCATTCCAGTGGAAAACTCTTTCACTTTTTTATCTTTGGAAAGTCCTAATCTTGCACTCTGTTCCAAAAAGTATCCGCTGTCATATTTTTTGTACATTGCCTTTAAAATACTGTCGATATCCCGTATTGTCAGGTACTCGCTAAAACCGGAATCTGACAATACCACGCCCAGATCTTCTCTCTCTTTTGCACCCAGATGTCTGCTGTCTGTTCCAAACACCTTTACACTGCCGCCATCCGGGCAGACAAGATCCAAAATGGACTTAAAGGTTGTGCTCTTTCCCGCTCCGTTTCGTCCCACAAGACCGGTGATACAGCCAGGTCTGACCTCCATTGTCACATACAGCCGGAAGTCTCCATAATTTTTTACCACATGATCGATGTTCAGCATTGTTACTCCTCCATGTTTTGACATATGATGCCACCGCAGGTGACAAAGTCCTGATGCCGGTTCATTTTTCATATTTACCTTTACTCTAACATCAGTTCAAACAGTTCCCGGATCTCCTCGTCCAAAAGACCGCATCTGCGCCCTTTTTCGATTGCCGATTCCAGATCCCGTTCCACCTCTTTTTTCTGTTCTTCCTTCAAAAACTGCTGATTGGCGGCTGACACAAAGGTACCCTTTCCATGTACCGTGACCACAAAACCCTCTGACTCCAGGTTGTCATAGGCTTTTTTTACGGTCAGTGCACTGATCTTCAGTTCTCCTGACAGTGCACGCACAGAGGGAAGGCACGTATCCGCCGTCAACTCACCATGTACGATCAACGTCTTGATCTGATCCATGATCTGCTCGTAGATGGGCGTCATGGATGAATGATTGATGATAATATGCATATGTTGTTCCTCCATCTGTTTAACAGTATATAACAGTTTATAACTGTTGTCAACTGTTTTATACTGTTATACAAAAAAACATCATGACAGCATGATACCCTGCCAGAGCGGTTATGCTTCGCGGGAATCACGCGAGGCGGCAGCAGAGTAACATCAAAATCAGATGTTCTCTGCTGCCGTTGTCACGAAAACAACCATGTTATTTCCGCGCGTCCCGGTCGCATAAACGTCTTGGCAGGGTACCAATGCCGTCTATATTGTCCTATATTGGTTATCTGTCCTCCACAGGCACATATCCTCTGTGCTCTCCTACATAACGGTAGGCAGGACGAATGATCTTTCCTTTATTTACCAGCTCTTCCAGGCGGTGTGCACTCCAGCCGGAGATACGTGCGATCGCAAAGATTGGTGTAAACAGCTCCGTGGGGATACCAAGCATCGTATATACAAATCCGCTGTAAAAATCCACATTTGCACAGATTGGTTTGAACAGATGCCTGCGCTGGGCGATCAGGTTTGCTGAGATGCGCTCCACTGTATCATACAGTTCAAACTCGCGTTCCATACCCTTCGCCTGCGACAATAGCTTTGCATATTTTTTCAGCATAACCTCTCTTGGATCAGAGTCCGTATAAACCGCATGTCCCATACCATAGATCAGTCCTGCGCCATCAAATGCTTTTTTATCAAGGACTGCCGTCAGATACTCCGTCAGCGAATCCTCATCTGACGTATTACAGTTTGCCCGCAAGTCCTCAAACATCTGCATAACCTTCAGGTTCGCACCACCATGTCTCGGTCCCTTTAAAGATGACATGGAGGCAGCCACTGCAGAATATGTATCTGTACCGGAAGATGTGACTACATGGTTCGTAAACGTAGAATTGTTACCACCACCGTGTTCGGCGTGCAATACCAGCGCCACATCCAGCACACGGGCTTCCAGATCTGTAAAATTGCCGTCTTTTCTCAGCATATATAAGATATTTTCGGCGGTGGACAAATCCTTTCTCGGTGGACGCACAAGCAATGTTTTCTCCAGGCGAAAATGGCGGTAGGCATAATAAGAATAGACTGCCATCAGAGGCATTTTTGCGATCAGCTGCAGGGACTGGCGTAGCACATTATCCACTGCAATGTTGTCCGGATCAGAATCATAGGAATACAGCAATACGATACATTTTTGCAGCGCATTCATTAGATTTGCAGGCGGCGATTTCATGATAACATCACGCACAAACTCGCTGGAAAGCTCCCGCAAACTGCCCAGGATCCGGATGAAACTCTCCAGTTCCTCCTCTTTCGGCAGCTTGCCAAAAAGCAAAAGATATGTTGCTTCCTCAAACATAAAACGCTTTTTCGCATTGCCTCCGATCAGATCTACGACATTGACACCCTGAAAATACAACTCACCGTCAATCGGATGGCTGACGCCATTCTCATCCTGACGCACTGCCAGCACATCAGAGATCTCCGTCAATCCGGTCAACACACCTTTTCCGTTTGCATCACGCAAACCTCTCTTTACATCATATTTCTGATAAAGCCCCTGATCGATTGCTCCCGAAATCAAACAGTTTTTCACTAATTCGTCAAACTGCTGATCCAGCTCATCGCCCAGTTCCATCATTTCACGGTAATCCATACTTATCAACTCCCTATCTATTATCCTCAGTTTGAATTTTTTAATTCTAAAACTTGCAAAAACCCTGATTGCGAAATAACATGCTCCATCGCAGTCAGGGTCTATTTTCTCGCATTTCTGCCATATCTGCTATCATACAACACTTTATTTAAAAATGCAAGTCTGTCATATAATTTATTCATTTTGTTAAATTCACATATACACAAGCTCTCCTCCTTTTCTATCCGATGGCTTCCAAAAGCACCTCCACCGTACCTCCGCATACCATTCCTTCATCTTCTGCATCATCTCCTGTCAGATCCACATGACAGACCTCCGCACGCGGTGTTTCTGTTCGGATCATAAGAAGCGCCTTATGAACAACTGCTGCCTCCATACATCCACCACCAATGGTCCCGATACATCTCCCATCTGAAAGTACTAACATCTTTGCACCCATGCCTTGAGGCGCGGATCCCTTTCTGGCTACAATCGTTGCCAGAACCTTTCGTCCGGGCTCGCGATCCTGATCCGTGATCGCCTGGACGATTTCCCTGGAATAGCCATAGGTACGCTTCTTCTTGTTTTTTACCTCGATGATCTGTGCCATGATCGCCACCGCGATCTCTGCCGGAGACTCTGCTCCGATGTCCAGGCCGATGGGCGTATACACGGCATCCAGCACTTCCTTGCTGCTGCCGCTCTCGATCAGATGCTGCTTCACCATGGCCACACGTCGTCTGCTTCCGATCATGCCGATATACGCATGTTCTTTTCGTACGATCTTTTCCAGACAAACCTGATCATATCTGTGACCTCTGGTAACAATCACAAAATAAGTATCTGCACTTCCGGCTACCTGATCAAGTCCTGCCTCAAAAGAGTCACAGATCACCCTCGTGGCTCCGGCTCTTCTGGCATGATCCGCAAATGTCGGACGGTCTTCCAAAACAATCACTTCACAGCCCATCATGATTCCGATCCGCACCACCGGTATCGCCACATGACCACCGCCGCAGATGACGATCTGCTTCTCCTTTCCCAGCGTATCACAGAAAACCCGGCTTCCTGCGATCTGTGCGATTCCGCTCCCGGTAACAGAAGCTGCCACATCCCTGTTCTCAGAGAAAAATCCCTGCTCTTTGCTTTCCCACACCAGTTTTCCACCAGAGACCAGTGCCTTTTCTCCCAGATGCGCCTCATCCAGTGCTGACAGTACCAGATTGACAGCTCCCGGTTCGCAAGCTTCTACTTTTTCTATCGCTTCAAATAATCTCTGCATATGTGCGCCATCCTTCCCCTGCTGTAAAGTTTCCCCGTTTCCTATCTTTTTCACTTACCAAATCCGCAATTCGGGAATGTGCAGACCGGACAGTTCAGACATAATCCGCCCTCTCCCAGTATGTTCAGATCATCTTTTGTAATCACTTCCCCTGTCAGGATCCTCGGAAGCACCAGATCAAAGATCGTGCGTTTTGCATACATCACGCACCCGGGAAGCCCTATGATCGGTACATCGTCTCCGAAATAAGCCAGCAAAAACATTGCTCCCGGCAGCACCGGCGCACCATAGCTCACGATCCTCGTCCCTGCATTTTTGATGGCAAGAGGGGTCCGGTCATCCGGATCCACACTCATACCGCCAGTGCAGATGATCATGTTACAGCCTTTTTTTAACAGTGTCTGTATGGCGTCCGTGATCATTTCATGCTCGTCATTACAGATGATATGTCCCAGTATCTCCGTGTCATATTCTGACAGTTTCTCTTTGATCACCGGGGTAAAGCTGTCCTCAATGCGATGGTAATATACTTCACTTCCCGTCGTGACGATCCCTACTTTTTTATGTACATAGGGAATCACATCAAAAATCGGTTCCGTGCCGGCCAGATGCTTTGCCTGATCCATCTTTTCATTTGCAATCACCAACGGAATCACCCGGGTTCCGGCAATCTTATCTCCTCTTTTGACAGGAAAATCACCATGGCGGCTGGCGATCATCATCTCTCCCAGAGAATTAATCTGACGCAGTTTTTCCCGGTTGATCTTTAGCACTCCGTCACAGTCTGCAATCAGCTCGATCTTTCCTTCTTTTACATCTGACGGATGCATATTTTTCCCCTGACAGATTTCCCGCAGGATCTCTGCCGCCTCATTCTCATGGAGCATTCCTTCCTCTTTCTCCCACACATAGAGATGCTCCTTTCCAACAGACAGAAGCACGGGAATATCTTTCTCCGTCACTACGTGTCCTTTACGGAATACCGCATCCTTTGTCTCGCCTTTGATGATCTGTGTAATATCATGGCACAGTACGTGACCTATCGCTTCTTCCGTTTTGATCAGTTTCATCTTTTTCCCCTCCTGTATATCACAAAAGAGAGAAATCAAAATTTGATTTCTCCCCATCAAGTCCGTTCTACTACAATTGAAACTTATTGACTTCCTCACTCAGCCGGTTAGCAATTCCCATGTTGAAATCCGCTTCCTGGAAGTACAAAAAAGAAGGACATATTTATCTTATTATAACACAATGCATGGTAACGAGCAAAGACTTAGATTTGTTCTACCCGCAAAATAAACTAAAAAGTTTCTTCTCTTCCATCTCCTGAATCGTCATAAAAATCTCCCATACTATTCTATTATTCCTTTGCAACCAACTGTACCTGCAGCATCATCCCCAACGCT
The DNA here is from genome assembly GCA_022773965.1 of Lachnospiraceae bacterium. GTDB lineage: Bacteria > Bacillota > Clostridia > Lachnospirales > Lachnospiraceae > W0P33-017. The sequence goes on along the minus strand of JALFNQ010000060.1, from coordinate 23,594 downwards.
GCCGCTATCCTTACCAGTTGTTCCAAAGAAGGATTATAATTTCCGCTCTCAAATCTTGTGATATTACTTCTTGGAATCCCTGCTCTCTTCGCTAATTCCGCTTGTGTCATACCTTGCAGTTTCCGGCATTGAACATACTGCTCAATCACAGAATGCCGCGTATCCCGCTGTTCCACTTCTATTACGATTTTCTGTTCACCTGATGTATAAATATAGTCCATGCTATTTCCCATAGTTTGTATCTCCTTCATCCATATGTACATGAAGATGTTTTTCGACTTTTTTATATCTTGAACAAAACTCTTTTCCGGCAACATAATTAATACTCTCTACACATATAAAGTCTGTCCCTCTTTTTGTTTTCACCAATAGAATATCTCCCGGAATAACCGGTTCTTTTAGCGCGTATATCCAAACATATCGTTTTTTACCCTTTTTCCTCCAGTTTCCTTCCGTAAACTTCACATGAGTTCCTATAACAGTTTTTCTCAATGGTTGTCCGGATACCGTTTCACAGACGTCTGCGCTGACATTATACTTTTTAGCCAGAAGATAAGATATATATCCATCCCTGAGCTGCTTATTCTCATCTACTACGACCGCATGTGGCAGTTGATGCTTCTTCTGAAAATATTGTTCATAATACCACAGTTTCTCTTGCGATGGATCCGACATCATGTCCGTCTGAATAGCTTCAATGGGGCAGACGTTTGTCATCTGCCCAATCTCCGTATACGCCAAAATATCTCTCAGCCAATCTGTATTTCTTAATAATTCCTCCGCACGAAAAACTGCCTGATCACGTTTCTGTCTGTCCACCGGAATATACATGTTCATCACTCCGGAATACTTCATTCCCACAGTCAACAGCAGCTCATCAATTCGCCTGATCAACGCCTCATTTTCTGCACTCTTTTTCATATCCAGATTCAGATACACTGTAAGACACTCATTCATTATAACACCCTCCTTTACAAAAGAATCATATATGATGCTATAAATGTATCTTATATGATCCTTTTTGTCAAGAGGCACTTCATTCCGGTAAGCTGTCGCTGACACACAGCGCTCCCCAACCAAGCTGCGGATTCGGGTACTCACTCATAGATGGCAGTGCCCTGGCACCGCTGATGAGATATGCCTTCACCTTCTCGCCGTAGAGATACGGGTCTCGCCCTGCCACGATACCCCACTGCATGAGTAGTGCCACGGCTCCGGTGACGAAGGGTGTTGCCATGGAAGTACCGGTGCGCGATGCGTAGCCTCCGCCCGGTGCGCAGGAGATGATATCCACGCCCGGTGCCACCAGATCCGGTTTCACCTGACGCAATGCTCTGGTGTAGCCACGCCCGGAAAATACAGCAGGAGCATCCGTAAAGGAATCATACGCACCCACGGTGATCACGCCAAAAGCCGTGGAAGGTATCGTAAGTGTCGTCTCCGGCACGGAATCCAGAAATCCGGTTGCCGGACTGACTGTCGATCCGGCCGGAAGCCAAAAATTATATTCACCATCCACGATCCGTTCCGGTGTCAGCACAATCTGCCAGATACCGGAATCGATATATGCATTTTCCTCCGGCAACAGTTCAAAATAAATCTCCTGAAACTGGCTGTAAGGGCTTGGCTCCCCATAGTAGATGAGCACCGTTGTATTTTCCATCCGAAACTGGTTGCTCCCCGGCACAGGGGCAATCACTTCCCTGCGATTACCGTTAGGATGGATCAGTGTGATCGTAAACTGGTCTGAATAAGATTTCCACAGCTGAATATTCAGTCCGGTCTCATATTCTGCCACCGCCAGCTCGATACGCGCCTCACGACTACCCAGCACACCGGATGTATGCACGCGCTTTGCAGCCTCGTTTCCGCTTCCTGCAACAATATTGCACTTCCAGTAACCGGCAATATCCGTCAGATAGGTCTCCAGCAGTGATGTTCCACTGTGTGAACCGTAGTTATTGCCAAAGCTAAGATTGATCGCCAGCGGCATCAAAAGCTCTCTCGCTTTCCGGATACAATAATCCACCGCTGTCATCAGTTCCGTGGTACGTGGAAAGGAACCTCCGCCCGGAACGCCAAGCTTTACGATGAGCAATTCGCTCTCATAAGCAACGCCGCGGTTTGCACCACCGGATGCCCTGCCGTTTCCGGCTGCGATACCCGCCACATGGGTTCCGTGTCCGCTTGTATCCGTCTCAGGAACGATCTGTGCCGCTGCCAAAGTATCCGGGGCCGAAAGCGCTTCATTGATCTGTTCGCTCGTGTACTCCACGCCCTGCGAATACCCCTGCGGCGCACGCTCCTGCTCCGACCTCGGCACTGCCGTCTGATCCCACAGCGCCACAATCCGCGTTGTCCCGTCTGCGCTGCAAAAATCAGGATGGCGGTAATCGATCCCACTGTCGATCACCGCCACCAATACACCGGCTCCTGTTAAGTTCGTCCTGCTGCCCACTGCTCCTCTTCCGGTCTGCACCGGAAGCATACAGGACGCACGACGCCCCTGCGCCGCTTCAAAATATAATTGTTTCGGTTTTTCTATATACTCGATCTGCGGCAATCCCGCCAACTGCGCGATCTGCGATTCTGGCAACTGGATGATCGCATACTCATTTAACAGCTCCGTAATCTGCCAGTCCGGAAACTGGCTTTGTAATGACTGCAGTTCCCCGAAGTAGCGTACAATGACCTCCCACGTGTCGTCCGCCGGTTCAAAGCCCACGGACAGCTCCGGAGAGCGCATGCGCTCCTGCTCCCTGACATCCAGCGCCAGATTGAGAAGGTTTTCTATTTTTGCACTATTCATAGGATCTCTTTTCTATGATCTGATCTATATTCAGTCTATGCACGCGGCACGGTTTTGACCAATTCCAACAGCACCTGTAACGAAATCTTCAATCGCCTGTCCCCTCTGTGGCTCCCATATCATATCGCTAAACAGTATCCGAACTTTTCCTCATCTCTCTGTAAATCACTCCAGCCAATACGTTCATAATTGCATCATACGTTGTCTTATCTTCAAATAAAGCAGTATCGCTTTCCTGCGATTCCATATAACTGTCCATAGCTGCAGTTCCAAAAGCTGCTGGGAAAATACTTTCTACAAAAATACGAGGATCTGACGTTTTCGCTGAATTCGCAAGCTTTTCATCTTTACGAAGCTTATCATGTAATGCTGATAACATGACTCTATCTGCGTCAGTAAAATCACCCTTGTACCTTTCATTTATTTTCTCAATGATTTCATCCAGGGTGCTCTTCTCTTTTTTACCCTGAACAGCCTTCTGCTTTGCAGGTACATAGCGGCCATCCAAATTGTCTAATTGAATCGCACCACTAAATGTCTTCTGAAGCTTATAATATTCCAGCTTTAACTTACCATCCAGATCAACCGGTTCTACAGGATCCGCAGGTATCAGCCCGATCAGATAATTTAAGAAAAGATACTCCTTGTGCATATCTTTATCAAACATGCGGACAACCTGAGTGACATAGAGCACTTCGATTAGCAATCCTAAAACAGCCTTTTCCGTTTTATTCAAACCGACATTATTATATAAACAAAAGGAAGTCCCCGAAGGAACTCCCTTTCACATTTCTGCATAAGCATTAAAAAAATGACTCCCAAGATTCCATCATTGACGTTCCATTCTCTCATTTTTCTATAAAACAAAAAATTTCAATTCCATTTTATGAAAGTCTAGAATATCCTCGACAGTCTTTTTCAATCGCCAGGGTTCTCGAATTGGCAAAACACTGTTTCTCCAATTTAATCTGTGCAATATACTTTATAATTGTCCATCATCGGCAACGAATACAGTAAGATGCTTTCACTCACCCCGTGCTTCGATCTCAAGCCACTCTGTAAGGCTGGAGAAATCAATGGTAAGTTCCCCGTTATACAAACTCACCGGCACCGGCTGATCCAGTCCGTAGATGACCGGACACACTTCACTTTCAAAATAATAAACGAGAAGCTTGCTCTGGTATGGGTCTAAGATCCAGTATTCCCGTACCCCGGCATTCATGTATTTTGCCAGCTTTTTGGTATAATCCTTGCGCCCGGTGGAGGGCGAGATCACCTCCAGCAAAAAGTCCGGTGCCCCATAGATGCCCCATCTGCGCATCTTGTCCCGTTCGCAAAGGATCCCCACATCCGGCTGGACCATTGTGTGCTCGTCGCAGTCCAGCTGCACATCTACTGGCGCGATAAAGGGCAGGCAGGCTCCGCCCTTTTCCTTGATAAATCCCGCAATCTGCCGATACACCTCAGCTGCAATAAACTGATGATAGATCGTAGGGGCATTCATCTCATAAAAATATCCGTCGATCAATTCGACCCTCTGATCATCCGGGAGACTGCGATAATCATCAACCGTATAGCTTCCCTGGGTATGCGCCTGATAGGCTGATCTCTCCTTAAAAACCGGCTGTTCCTTAAACAGGGACTCCAGTGCCATCAGGGTGTCATAGCGCGGACTGGCGGTCTCTCCGCAAAAGATCTTCTGCACAGTGCCAAGGGGCACACCGGATAATTCTGCGATCTGTGCATACGTGTAGCCTTTTTCCTGCTTCTTTTCTCTCATCTCCTGGATCGTCATAAAAATACCTCCTGTGAATCTGTGGCTCGCTTACATGTTCCCGCCATGCCCTGCAGCGGGGCGCGTGGCATTTGTATGAACTGTTACACCAATTATACACAGGAGATATCCATTTGTCAACCGCTTTGTTTCCAGTATTTTACCGTTTTTATTTTGTTTTACCGAATTTCAATACTTTTGTGCTGTCTGTCCGGAAAGTCAGCGCTTCGACCTGTTCGTATCGTTATTTATGATCCTTATGATCATCCACAAAAGTACTGCCACACGTTTTGCCGGAGCAGCACCCGGCCGAAGGGCACCCGATGCACTTATTTCCTTTCTTCTTTTCCTTCCACAGATAGAACACTGCTGCACCAACTAAGAGTAACAATATTCCGATAACAATGAAATCTCCCATTTCTGCTCCTTCCTATTTTCATTTAAACATTTGTAAAACTGCTGTAACTATTCAGACCCCATCTTGATTCCGCTAAAGCTTCCTCTTGATGTGGCTTCGCACCAAAGAAATTTTAAAAAATATCGACATTCATTCAAGCATGATTCTGATAGCGATTATTCAAAATACCCCCGCTCTGAATAGTTACAAATTCCTTCATAACGCAGGCAGGAAATGCGGGATACAATGTATCAGGCACGTTCTTCACATGACCGGAGAATGTAACGAAAATCCTTGAGCAGTCGTCTCACTCAGAATGACTACATCCTGCCAAGCTCATAGTTCGCCGCAAACTGCCGGTTTGTCCGCCGGATCAGCCAGACTACAACCACTGCCATCGCCAGCACCGCGATCAGCCCCGGCACAAATCCGGCTCCAAACATTCCTGTCGTGATGAGTGTCCCAATCTGATAGACTACAAATGCCACCGTGTATCCGGTTCCAAGCTGCAGCGCGATGCCGCCCCACAGCCATTTTTTGCTCTGCATCTCGGAATTCATGGCTCCGAGCGCTGCAAAACAGGGCGGTGTGAACAGATTGAACATCAGATATGCCAGCGCAGCCACCTTCGTAAGCGCCATTGCAGACGCTACCACATTTCCATCGCCTACAAGGGCAAGCTCTTCGGTATCAATAAAGGCGCTTAAGCCATAGCAGACAGCCAGGGTTCCAACCACATTTTCCTTCGCGATAAAGCCGGTGACTGCTGCTGCCGCAAGCTGCCATGCCACAATACCCGTGATCGGCACCAAAAGAATGGCGATGGGTGATGCGATGGAAGCAAGGATCGAAGTGCTCTCCATTCCTTCCTCCACCACCTGCAGCTGCCAGTTAAAGGACTGCATGATCTGTACAACCGTATTACATACAAGGATAATCGTTCCTGCCTTGATAATATATGCCTTTCCTCTTGAGAGCATAGAGATCAGCGCTCTCTTGAAGCTGGGCACCTTGTATTCCGGAAGCTCAATAATAAAGAAGGACTTTCTGAATTTATATCCGGTAATGGCATTTACAAGTAAAGCACCTAAAAGGATCAGCAAAATGCCCGCAAAGTACATCATCGTTCCGATCCATGGCATATCCGGAAAAAACGCGCCCACAAATAATGCGATCACCGGAAGCTTTGCACCACAGGGCATAAATGGTGTCAGCATGGCGGTTGCCCTTCGTTCTCTCTCATTGCGAATGGTCCTGCATGCCATGATACCCGGAATCGCACATCCGGTACCAATGACCATCGGGATCACGGACTTTCCGGAGAGACCGACTCTCTTAAAGATCGGATCCAGCACCACGGTGGCCCTCGCCATGTAGCCGCAGTCCTCCAAAAGAGCGATCAGGAAATACATCACCATTACAAGGGGCAAAAAGCCTACCACGGCACCCACACCACCTATGATACCATCAACGAGGAGAGATTGTAAGAACGGATTTGCATTTTCTACCAAGCCTGCAACCCACTCCTGGAACACTTCGATCCATCCCACCAGCCAGTCTGCGATCCATGTACCTACCGTAGACTGTGAAATATAGAATACGCCAAACATAACCAACGCAAAGATCGGAATTCCGGCCCAGGGATTTGTGAGAACCGCATCGATATTGTCCTGACTGTTTTTTTCTTTTGTCAGAACCTTTCGCTTCTCGACAGCGGAAACGATGGATTTTACAAAATCAAACCGCTTTCTGTCTGCGATCTCAACCGCCTGCTTATCATGCAGATCTACCTCACCTTCATCATAAGGAGCCTTTTGCTCACTTCCTTTCAGACTCACTGCCTTCCTGACCACTTCCTTTAAGCCCTCATGTCCCGCGGATGTGGACACTGTTTTGATCACCGGACAACCTAGCTTTTCCGACAACAGCGTCGCATCGATCTGCGTATCCTTTTTCTCATTGATATCACTCTTATTCAGAGCTACCACCACCGGGATGCCAAGCTCCAACAGCTGTGTGGTAAAAAACAGGCTTCGGCTCAGATTCGTGGCATCCACAATGTTAATGATGGCATCCGGTGCCTCTTTCTTTACATAAGCACTGGTAATACTTTCCTCAGATGTAAAAGGTGACATGGAATAAGCGCCCGGCAGATCAACGGCGATCAGCTCTTCCTTCCCCTCATAAAATGCTTTCTTTATCAGACTTTCCTTCTTTTCCACGGTCACGCCTGCCCAGTTTCCGACCTTTTCATTTCGGCCGGTCAGAGCGTTGTACATCGTGGTCTTTCCACTATTTGGATTTCCCGTTAATGCGATTCTCATGACGCATCCTCCTTTTTATTTGAATAACTTTTATTAGTTTTCGCTAACTGCAATTCAAAAAAAAAATACAGCCCTCCGGCTTCCATGCAGCTTCTGCGAAAACCTGCTTTTATATTGAAATAGCTTTCGCCAGATCAGTATCCATATTATATCTTGCGTCCTTGATAGAGACTACACAGCCTCCCTTAATATGAGAGATGACCGTGATCGGCTCTCCGCTGTAGCATCCCAGAGAAAACAAAAATGCTTTTAATTCTTCATCCTCTGAAACAATATCCTTCACGAGATATTCTTCACCTGTTTTTGCATCTGCTAAATTCATATACCCTTCCTCTCCTTTCTGACAGATATTCATCCTTTGACTGTTTTCAATTACATCCTTTTCCCGGCGATCCGGTGCAATCCTGACAGCAAGAGATCCGAAACATGTTTTTCCGGTCAATGGCACCGATTTCCTCCAACAGATTGACCATGCGGTAAACAGTCGCCGCGCCGATCCCTTCATCCAGAGATGATGCCTTGTAATAGATCTCTTTACAACAGGCGCATTCTTCATTCAGTATCACATCCAGCAAGATCCTGCGCTGCCTTGTCATCCGGCATCCCCGCTCCCGCAAGCGCTGTATGACGATCTCCTTTTGCATATCTGATCGCTGGAAATGATCCATCTCTGTTTTCCTGCTATTTTGAGCTTCCAACTGGTTCATATGCACCATCTCCTTTCATTTTCAGATGTTAGCATACACTAACATCTATTAGTTGTCAATCACTCTGTATTGATAATTTTTCTCAATAAGGAATGCCATTACCATTCACAGATCTCTCATACTGTCTAAGCTGATCAAAAGCGTGGACGCGTTGTGCAGCATCGCCGATGCCGTTGGCTGAAGGATCCCTCCCACGCCAAGCAGGATGAGCGCCGTATTAAAGCCAACGATCCTGCGGTAGTTTTTGTCAATACGCTTCATCAGCGCATCACTCAGAGCTTTCAGCCGGACGATCTCGTTCAGATCATCTGCCGCGATCGTAATATCGGCGATCTCCCTGGCCAGCTCCGCACCGTCGCTGATGGCTACGCCTGCGTCCGCCGCAGACAACGCAGGAGAATCATTGATTCCGTCACCCACCATCAGCACACGTCTGCCGGAAGCCTTTTCCTGCTCTACATAACGAGCTTTATCCTCCGGGAGCACCTCTGAATAATATTCATCCACACCTACCCGGGCAGCTACAGCAGCCGCTGTACGCTCACTGTCACCGGTCATCATAACGATCTTGGAAAAACCTGCTTTTTTTAACTCCCTGACCACTGCCGCACTCTCCGGGCGCAGTGGATCTTCGATGCAGATCACAGCCGCCAGCAGCCCGTCAACTGCCAGATACAAATGGGAATATTCCTCCGGCAAGGCCTCAAAACGGCTCTGGTATTCCTCCGGGATCCGACAGTTTTCATCATCCAGGACAAAATGTGCGCTTCCGATGATCACACGCTTTTCTCCCACGTAGGAAGATATCCCGTGTGCCACAATATACTCCACCTTTGAGTGCATTTCTTCGTGATCCAGGCCTGCCATCCGGGCCGCGTGTACCACTGCCTTTGCCATGGAATGTGGAAAATGTTCTTCCAGGCAGGCAGCCAGACGAAGCAGTTCCCGTTCATCCACATCGCAAAATGGAACCACCATTTTTACCGTGGGCTTCGCCTTGGTAAGTGTCCCTGTTTTGTCAAAGACGATCGTCTGTGCCTGTGAGACAGCCTCTAAGTATTTCCCGCCTTTTACCGTAATATTGCAATTTCCGGCCTGACGGATCGCTGAGAGCACCGCGATGGGCATTGCCAGCTTCAGCGCACAGGAAAAATCCACCATCAAAACCGATAATGCCTTCTGCACATTTCCCGTGAGCAGCCATGTGGCCGCTGTTCCCGCCAGCGTGACCGGAACCAGCCGGTCTGCCAGCCTTCTGGCTTTCCCTTCCACCGATGATTTCAGCTTTTCCGACTCTTCGATCATCGTCACGATCTTTTCATAGCGGGAGGCACCCGAAGTTTTTTTCACGGCTATGGTCAGTTCCCCTTCCTCCAGCACACTTCCCGCATATACATAGCTGCCCTCCATGCGGTGCACCGGCAGCGGTTCTCCGGTCAACGAAGACTGGTTGACCAGCCCCTCGCCAGCCGTCACCAGGCCATCAAAGGGTATAATATTTCCCATATGTACGACGACTTCATCGCCCTCCTGCACCTTTGATGCATCTACCAGAAGCTCCTGACCATCCACACGCATCCACACCTTTGACACATGCAGCGCCATACTGCGCGCCAGGTCGCCCACGGACTTCTTATGTGTCCACTCCTCCAGCGTTTCGCCGATTCCCAGCAAAAACATGACCGAAGCTGCCGTGCCAAAATCCCCGCGCAGGATAGAAACTCCAATGGCAGTTGCATCCAGTACCGACACCTCCAGCTTTCTTTTGGAAAGACTTTTCAGCCCTGCGAAAAGATACGGCAGGGACTTGCACACTGTCCACGCCGCCCGCATCGGATAAGGCAAAAACAGCTTCGTCACATAGTGCCCTGCCACCTTACAAACCAGTTTTTCCTTATATTCTTCACTTATCGTTCTTCCCGAAGCCGCAAGTGCTGCCTCCGGAACTGTTACAGACTCATACCGGAATCTTTTTATCGCCTGAATCAGTGGCTCTCTTTTACCGGTAAAGCAAACGCAGGCATCGGCCGTCCGCTCATAAACCGTTGCCTGCGTGACATATTCCAGCGAATTCAGATAGTACAGCAGCGTGTCCGCCTGTCTGGCAGACATGCGTGCTTGCACCACATGAAAACGGATCCTGCCCGGAATCTCATGCTTGATCACAAATTTCACTTATGCTTCCTGCTCCTCTGACTCTTCCTCTGCTTCTTCCTCAGACTCCGGCTCCACTTCCCTGAAATCCTCCTGAATGGCAGCCTCATCCGCACATGCGCGCGCCTCATTGATCTGCTTTGCCTCTGCGAGAATATCGCCCGCATTCTCCTGAACCGTATCAACCGTTTTCATCACACAGTCCTTCATACGAAGCACCGCTGCTGTGCAGCTCGTATATACCTTTTTTGCATCCTTGCTTGCAAGTATCCGAAGGCCTGCTGTCCCAAGCAGTACACCTCCTGCAAAAATACCTGCGTCCTTCCATTTGAGATCACTCATCTCTGTTCCTCCCTTTTCTTTGTCTTTATTTGTGTTTTTTTCCTGTGTAAAATAGCATCATCAGGCAGACGACCATCGCCCATGCCCAGAATCTGTGCTGTTTCATAAGATCACCTCATTTCCACAATTCCATCTTACGTCCCGGTCTGCATGCAGTCAAAGAGAAGTGCACTTGTTGAAATATTTTCTCATTTACTGCCTTTTATAGGCCGAAGCAGCATATACAAAAATCCTATAACGATCAGAATCGACGCCGCTGTTCCTATCCCGAAGGCGCCCGTAAAAACCAAAGTTCCGATCTGATAGATACACATGGCGACCAGATACGCAAGTACGCACTGGTAGCCGATCGCAAACCAGAACCATTTTGCGTTGTTCATCTCTCTTTTGATGGCACCCATAGCAGCAAAGCAGGGGGCACATAAAAGATTGAATACAAGAAATCCATAGGAAGCAACCGGAGTCATAACGCCTGCAAGCTTTCCCCAGATCTCAGCGCCATCTTCCGCTACTTCTGCGTAGCCAAAAAGAAGGCCAAAGGTTGCAACCACGTTTTCTTTCGCAATGAGTCCGGCGACAGCCGCCACAGCCATCTTCCATCCTTCGCCAGCCTGCGTCCATCCCAAAGGTGTAAAGATCCATGCGATCGCATTGCCGATTTTTGCAAGAATACTCTCATTCAGCTGTTCTGCCTCCAGCATGCCAAATCCGTCACCCGTCCATCCAAAGCTCATGAAAAACCATAGAACGATCGTAGATAACAGAATGATGGTTCCTGCTTTTTTGATGAAAGACCATCCGCGCTCCCACATGCTGCGAATCACATTGCCCGCTGTCGGCCAGTGATATGCAGGAAGCTCCATGACAAAGGGAGCCATGTCTCCCAGAAACATTTTCGTCTTCTTTAGAATAATGCCGGAGCAGATAATGGCCGCGACACCCACAAAATAGGCACTCCAGGATACCCAGCCGGCATTGTCAAAGAATGCGCCGGCGATCAGGGCGATGATCGGAAGCTTCGCGCCACAGGGGACAAAGGTGGTCGTCATGATCGTCATCTTACGGTCTCTGTCATTTTCAGTCGTGCGGGATGCCATAATTCCAGGCACTCCGCAGCCGCTTCCGATCAGCATCGGTATAAAGGATTTTCCGGAAAGGCCGAATTTACGAAAGATACGATCCATGATAAATGCCACCCGGGCCATATATCCACAGCTTTCCAGAAATGCAAGAAAAAGAAACAGTACCAGCACCTGGGGAACAAATCCAAGCACAGCGCCAACACCGGAAATGATTCCATCCACAACCAGCCCGGTCAGCCAGTCCGAATACCCAATGCGCTCAAAAAAGCTTTGGGCTCCCGGCACGATCCACGTTCCAAACAGCATGTCATTGGTCCAGCCGGTCAGCCAGTCGCCGACGGTCGTAACGGATACATAATAAGTGACAAACATCACAAGAGCAAAAATAGGCAGCGCCGCCCATCGGTTGGTCACGATCCGGTCAATCTTATCTGAGGTGGTCAGTTTCCCCTTATTCGCGCTTGTCACACATCCTCCGATTATGGAAGAAATCGCTACATAACGCTCATTGGTAATGATGCTTTCCGTATCATCATCAAAGGCCTCCTCCAGCTGTCTGATCTCATCAGAAACATCCGGCCGCTCTGTGATCAGATAATTTCTGGCAACCACTTCCTCCAGTGTGTAGGGCGACAGGGAATAAATTCCTGGTAAATCCGTGATGATGACATCCTTATGTCCCTTCAGCCTTCCTTCTTTTTTCTCTACGGTTACGTCCGGCCAGTTTCCAACGAACTGATTGGAACCGGTCAATGCATTGAACAGCGTTGTTTTTCCACTGTTCGGATTTCCTGCAAGCGCAATTGTTATTGACATGATTTCCTCCTCGTATGTACTTTTGATTAGTTGTAACTAACCTGCAGGCCAAAAAATTATTCCACGATGATCATTTCAGCATCCGCTTTTCTGATGGACAGCTCGTACCCACGTACGGTCACCTCTACCGGATCCCCAAGAGGAGCCACCTTCCTCACGAAAATGTCCACACCTTTTGTGATCCCCATATCCATGATCCGACGTTTGACCGGACCTTCCCCGGTGAGCTTTGCCACCTTTACCGTCTGTCCACAGGATATTTCCCTTAATGTCTTCATTTTTTCGCTCCTCTCTACTTCTGCTTTTTCGTTTCCTTCGCCATCACAGCCTGAAATGCCTGCTCGTCCATAGGCTGATAATAAAGAAAACCCTGCAGCTCATCGCAGCCCTCCTGCACCAGAAAATCCGAGATTTCTTTTGTCTCTACACCTTCGCAGACAATGGATTTTTGCATTCTTCTGAGCATGTGAAACAGCTCCTGTAAAACGATCTTTCCTCTTTCCGAAAGCTCATGTTCCAAAAACTGCCTGTCGATCTTCACTTCATCAAAGAGGATATCTTTTAACATATTCAAAGAAGAATAGCCTGACCCGAAATCATCCATGGATATTCTAATCCCTCTTTCATGAAATTTGCCGATGATCTCATTGATCACCTCCGGCTGTTCCATATACATGCTCTCTGTGATCTCAAAGATGATATCATCTGTATGAATCCGGTATTTCATGAGTAAATGGAACACTTTTTCCGTAAATTTTTCCGGGTTTTTCAAATGAAGCCGTGATACATTCATCGATATCGGAACGAGCTTCTCCCCCTGATCTGATCGTTTTTTCATCCACTGAAAGACTTTTTCGTACACATAAAAATCCAGTTCCGTAATAAAACCTGCTTTTTCCAAAAGCGGAATGAACACATTCGGCGTCCATACCGTCTCTTCATCCTTTTTCCACCGGACGAGTGCCTCCGCGCCGCATATGGACAGTGTTTTCGCATCCATCTTTGGCTGAAAATAGACCTGAAATTCTTCCTGCTCAATTGCTTTCCGGAAGGAATTCAGGATCTTACCCTCCCGCTGTTCTTCTTCATCCAATGCATTCGTGAAAACACAGATATGGTCCGGATACTCCTTCGCCTTGCGTCTTGCGAGATTTGCAAAGGAGATCAGATTCTCCGGAACAAGATCCTGCTTCTCTACCATACGGATTTGCATACTGCGGCATGTAATCCTCAATTTCATTTTCAAAAACAACGGTCTGAGTAAGCAGCGCTTTCATAAAATCGTTACTTTTCTCATGTAGCGTCAAATAATTGACATAAGAGATCAATCCGACAACATGGAAGAGCTGTCCCCCGGAAAGCTGATTCGGCAGTTTATACCTATGATCATAAAGACCCAGGGTATTCAGTAATTCATCAATGTACAGAGGACAATCCGACAAATACGCACCCACCTCGATATTCTCCTTGACATTCAGATTTCCGATCAGGTTGTACATCTGAAATACATAGCCCAGATGCTTCCTGCGATATTTTGTCAGACCCTTTTCTCCCAGATCCTCCAGCTTGTCACCGTTGATGGATATGTAGCCCGAATCCGCTTTATCTATCCCACCGATAATATTAAGCAATGTAGATTTTCCGGAACCGGAAGGTCCAAGAAGAACACAGAACTCGCCCTTTGCAACAGAAAAATTCATTCCCCGAAGCACTTCCTGACGGGTTTCTCCGCTTCCAAATCCTTTTTTCAGATCAACAATTTTTAAAAAATTTCGTTCTTCCACTGACATTTTTACCATCCTCCTCTTTCTATCATTCGTTAAAAATCATGTGTGTGTCTTCTTGTTATACCCGCACATATCCCAAAAACCATCCGCAAAGGAATCCCAAAGCAGCCTAAACAAAATTCACAACCTCATAGCCTGCATTTTCTATAGCCTTCTGAATCACCTCATCCGCCACATCCTTTTCCATAGAGACCACAGCGGTTTTCTTTTTCAGATTTACCCTAGCTGATACGCCATCCAATGCATTCAATCTGCTTTCTACACGTGATTTACAATGTTCGCAGGTCATTCCTTCAATCATGACCGTTCTTTGCTTTACAACCTGTTTTAGTTTCTTTCTTTTCATCTTAACGGAAGAACCACCGCCACAGCAGCCGCCCTCACCTTTCAAATGCTTCGCGCCGGAACGGATGCCAATAATAATCAATATGATCAATATCCCGACAATAACAAAATCCGCCATAAGATTCGTCTCCTCCACTTCTTTTAGTTAGTTTAATCTAACTAATGTTATCACAAACCCTTCTATTTGCAAAGAATGGTAATTGATATTATTTCTCATTATGCTGCAATTCAGTCTCAGACTAAAATGTTGCAGATCAAACAATTCTTCACACGCAAAAAGGAGCCCGAATCGGACTCCCTTCTGCAAGTTTGTATGTTATGTGATTTACCCAAAGCAAGTTAGTTTCGACTAACTCCTATCAAGATAACATATCTTTTCATCTTTTGCAAGACTGATTCTTGATATTTTTTTTCAACAAATTTAGTAATACCCCCAGATCCCTGAATCATGTTCCCACGGTCTCCGCAGCAAGTACTCCGATCTGTCCTGAATCGTTACTACAGTTCTATAAATTGGTATCTGCCAAATCCGGCTCCTGGTACTTTCTTAATAATCTTCGCCGTCTTCATTGCCTTCATAACGTTTGTCGCCTTTGACTTTGAACATTCTAACCATTCTTGAACATTTACCTGTCCAAATACAACCCTTGTATCACATGCATGAAATACCGTTTCAATACTCTCAATAAATTTATCTGTAATTCCTGCGTTCTTTAACATCGAAACATATTTATCAAATGTACTGCTTACTTTTTCATCGACACTGCCCACTTTTTGAGCACTACTGCTTACCTTTCTAAACATCGTAACCTTAATTCCATCGCCAAATTCTTCAATTAAAGGTTCTGGCAAACCATATTCAGCACTCCTATTATATAGCCTGGAATTCCTGTCCCCCATGACTCAATAATATACATATAGTGAAATGCCTCTCTACACGCAGACCGTCAGCTGTGCCAGACTGCGTCCCTGCGAGAATACCTGTCGGTAGACCCGCGAGCATTTCCTCATTTTGTCAAATAGTTTTTCGGCTTCAGCGGTATCGCAGTACACCTTCCACATACCGCAGCTCTTACAATTCTGTCCGCCATGCTCGATAAAGCCCTTGACATCCTCCAGTGGATAACCCAGAAATACTCCGATCTCATGGGGAAAACAGCTGTAATGCTGCAAACGTTCTTTTAGATGCGAAAGACATGCATCC
The DNA here is from genome assembly GCA_022773965.1 of Lachnospiraceae bacterium. GTDB lineage: Bacteria > Bacillota > Clostridia > Lachnospirales > Lachnospiraceae > W0P33-017. The sequence goes on along the minus strand of JALFNQ010000060.1, from coordinate 7,853 downwards.
ATCCTGCTGTCCTCATAGCCGTACTGTGTGAGAAGCTCCATCACACCCGATCGATGCAGTTCAGCCTCCAGACAACCGGGGCGATATGCATAGACCAGTACAGACCGTTCCCGCCAGATCAAAGCCTCCACATAGACGCCCTTCTCATTCAGCAGGCGGTTGACCGCTTTCAGCTCCTTTTTCGCACCGTTTTCATCCCTGTAATAATAACTGAAAAGTCCCGCACTCTTGATTCCGGCAAGCGTCGGCGCACAGTGTTCGACCAGACAATTCTCCAGCTGTTTTCCCGTCATGGCTGCCTCCCTTCCTAGATGGAAGCCAGCTGCTTTCCGAGTGCTTCACACTCAGCCAGCGCAGCCTCATCCGGTGTCTCCTGGCAGATGAGTCCTTCTCCGTTTAATACGGTCGCACCACTGCCGCTCATTCTGTCTACCCAGTCACGCATCCACTGGCCATCGCCCCATCCATAGGAACCGAACAGCGCCACTGTCTTTCCACCGGCCACTGCTTCCGCCTCGCATACAAACGGCTCCATCACGCTCTCTTCCAGCACCTCTGCGCCCATGGCAGGGCATCCCATTGCAAAGCCTTTTGCATCTGCAAGATCTGCCACCGATGCATCTTCCACACGAACGACAACCGCTTCCTTTCCGGCATCCGTGATACCCTTTCCGACAGCCTCCGCCATCGCCTGTGTGTTTCCTGACTGTGACCAGTAGATTACATAGATTTTATCCATGATATGTTTCCTCCGTTTTTTGTTCTTGGTTAGTCTTTCCTAACCGCAAATAGAGGATAACATACTGCTATTTGAAAAGCAATACTTCCAATCGAGAGGTTTTCTCAATTGGAAATAAGAAGAGCCAGTTCTGACAGGTCCGATTCCTGTGTGGACCAGCTTGTTGCAAAACGGACAACCGTGTACGTCTCGTCATAGGTTTCCCAAAAACTGAATTCCACTTTTTCGCTCAATTCCTTCAGCTTCTCATTCTCCAGAATCAAAAACTGCTGATTTGTCGGCGAATCAATATAAAAACGGTATCCCTTTTGCGCAAACAAGCTTTTAAGTTTTTCTGCCATGTCAATGGCGTGTTCACTGATACGCATATACAGCTGATCCGTAAACAGTGTGTCAAACTGGATTCCGAGCAGTCTTGCCTTCGCCAGAAGTGCTCCATGCTGTTTGATATGCGTCAGGAAATGCTTCGGCGCGTTATTTTTTGTAAATACGACCGCTTCCCCGCAGAGCGCGCCTACCTTCGTTCCGCCGATATAAAAAACATCACAAAGTCCTGCAAGCTCTTCCAGCGTCACATCATTTTGACGGCTCGCCAATCCATAACCGAGCCTTGCCCCGTCGATAAATAAGGGCAGCTCGTACTTTCTGCACACATCGGATATCGCCGTCAATTCGTCTTTCGTGTAGAGCGTTCCATATTCCGTCGAGAAAGAAAGATAGACCATCCCCGGGAACACCATATGCTCATGATTTTCATCTGCGTGAACTACCCACCACTTTAGAAGTGGGGGCTTCTCGGATGCACTGCATCCTTTTAAGAAGTCTGATATGATTTTACCTATCGCTAGGCTACCCTTATTCTTACAGGCGTGTCCACTTCGCCTCTACTGTATAGTCCTGTTAAGGATACAACATTACTTTTTCTTAAGATATTTAATGCTCCGTTCACATCCGCATTGATACAGGTTCCGTCTGCGCACCGGTACAGGCCTCTGTGTATCCGCTTCCCCTGAAATGCATAATCTCTTTTTGGGTTACTGTTATATGATGGAAGGATGTCTTTATCCCAGAAGGATGCCTTTGAGGTGTAACTTTCTTCCTGCCGGACAAATGTGATCCCGTTACGTGCACAGAGGTATTCCAGTTTCCTGCGGAGACTGCCATATGGGATATTGACAAAGGCCTGATTGTGACGTCTGCCCATGTGTGCATTTCTTTGGAAGGTTTCGTTATATCCGACTACAAGTGTTCCTATATCATGGCTGATACAGTAATTGATGACCATGCCTGCCGTTTTGCTCATATAGTCATTTACTTTGTTGTTCCTGCTTCGGGCAAGCGACACCTGTCTGTTGGTTTGACGCGATTCCTTCTGCTTGTCTTTGACCGCCTGCAGCCGGGCATTCCTTTTGTTATACCACTGGTTGATGGCTTTCAGCCGCCTTCCGTCGATAATGAAAGATTCTCCCGTATCTGATACGGCCGTAACGAGATTGTCGATTCCAAGATCCAGTGCCAGTGCATGATTTTTGTTTAGATTTCTCTGTATGCAGTCAGCCTCATAGGTGTACTGTATTTCAAAGAACCTGGCATCTGCTTTTGGAATAATGCGGATCTCTTTGATATTTTTATCCAGCAGTACCGGTGGAATGGTTATCTCAACAGGGCTATGTGTTTTTTTATAGGCATTTGAGTACGGCAGTATCAGCTTATTACCGTTTACTCTCACGAAACCGATCACAAGTGTCGCATATCCGTCTTTTTTGAGATAATGTGGCAGTTTACAATCCTGAAACGCGTATCTGCCTTGTTTGGCCAGTTTCAGCAGTCCAAAAAAAGACCGGAAGGAGCCGTCCACTTCCTTAAGTATCTGCTGTGCCATGTTGGAATTAAGAATACGATAGTTTTCTGAATACTTAAGCATCGAGTAGTTCTTTTGGTAGTTCAGATATCTGCCCTCTTTGAAATAATACTGCCTTACATTATAGATAGCCGCATTCGTAAGGTTTTTTGCAACATGGCAGAGCTCCTTAAGCACCTGATAGTCCTCTTTTGACAGATGTTTTACCTGCTGTTTCACCGTAAGATACATTTTCACTTGCCTCCTTTCCGCAGAACTATAGAACTATGGATGTGTTCCTATAGTTATATTATATTAGAACGAATGTTCGATTTCAAGTGAAAAACGTACCTTTTTAGCTATAGTGGGTTATCGTTGGGTTATCGATTCAAGCCATGAGAGCATTCATCCCCTACCTGTAGAGGATAGGGGTATTCTGCTTGAATTTAGATAAAACTTGTACGTTAATATTTTTTCCATGAAAGTTTCGTAACTGTTCAGTACCTTCACAGTTCCGATGCAGAAATCCATGAAAATCGTCTTCGACGATGGGATTTCTGCACACCTGAATCACATTCCCACGGTCTACGCGGTTCCGCTCCGACCTGATCTGAACAGATACAAAGTTTCTATTCATTTCATTCTGCATCCCTTCATAAGCCACCTTTGCTGCCTCCGGCTCCATGTTGCAGAAATGCCCGTAAATTGACACAGTTGTCTTACTTAACCCAGCGCCACATCCAGTATCATCATGATGCAAAAGCCTACTGCAAAGAAAATCGTGCCAATATTTGAATGGTTCCCCTCTGACATCTCAGGGATCAGCTCTTCCACTACCACATAGATCATAGCTCCTGCCGCGAAGCTGAGCAGATACGGAAGCACTGGCACGACCACCCCTGCCACCAGGATCGTCAAAAAGGCTGCCACCGGTTCCACAATGCCGGAGAGTACACCGCCCGCAAAGGCTCTTCCTTTTCCGACACCCTCCGCCCGAAGCGGCATAGAAATGATCGCCCCCTCCGGAAAGTTCTGGATCGCGATTCCAATCGCCAACGTCAGCGCTCCCATGGCAGAAATGCTTGCATTCCCGGAAATGTAGCCTGCAAACACAACGCCCACCGCCATCCCTTCCGGAATGTTATGCAGTGTGACTGCCAGAAGCAGCATCGTCGTTTTCTGCAGTTTTGATTTCGGTCCCTCCGTTTCTTCACTTCCGATATGTAAATGAGGAATCACGTGATCCAGTAAAAGCAGGAACAGAATACCCAGCCAAAATCCGACTGCCGCCGGCACAAACGACCAGGTTCCCATGCTTTCCGCCTGCTCTAAAGACGGGATCAAAAGGCTCCACACAGACGCCGCCACCATAACTCCCGCCGCAAAGCCTGTCAGTATCCGCTTTAACGTATCGCTCATGGAATTTTTCATAAAAAGAACGCATGCCGAACCGAGGCTCGTTCCCAAAAAGGGGATAAAAATCCCGTAAAAAGCTGCTAATGTCATATCATTATTCCTCCTGTCTGTCGCTATATCATGAGCAAAATCAGCTCATGATCAGCACTCGTCGTTCGTCAATCATGCAAGCATGTTGACTGGTTGACCACATTGGTGCCTGACGCCACTGACGAATTCCCAGTGGTTCCTATTTACATATTAATCAAATCTTCATTTAACAGGAAATCATACAATCCCAAATGTACAATTCCATCCTCATCCGTCCAAGGTTTCATGGATGTCTTTGACACCACTATTTTCTTGAAGAAATCCCTTGTACCCAATAATGGTCTTAACTCTGTTTTTGCTTTTACCGGATCACTCATACTTAATGCTGATTGAATATAGTATTTCTTTGAACCTCTATTCACAACAAAGTCAATTTCACAAGCAACCTTGTGTCGATTACCGGCTTCATCATTTTCATAAACCTCAACCACACCGACATCCACAGAATAACCTCTGGTAATCAACTCGTTATAAATAATGTTTTCCATGATATGAGTTTCTTCCTGCTGTCTTAAATTCAGCCGGACATTACGAAGTCCTATATCTGTACAGTAATACTTTGAGGGATAGGAAAAATATTTCTTCCCTTTTACATCATATCTCTTTGAACAACGGAACAGGAAAGATTCCTCTAAATACTCCAAATATCTTGATATTGTCGGACTTGCCACTTTTATATTCTTGACAGTCTGTAATGTATTGGCAATCTTTGTAGCATTTGTAAGCGAACCAATGGAAGAACACAAATCATCGGTAAGCTCTCCGAGAACATCCGGCATCTCGATTTTGTATCTTTCAATGATGTCCTTAAAATATACCTCCGTAAACAGCGTAGAAAGATACTTGTATTTTTCGTCATCTGTCTTTTTGCTGATAACCAATGGCATTCCACCATATAAGGCATATTCTTCATATGCTTCGCTCTTATCTCCGCCTACAAAATCATAATATTCCTTGAAGGATAACGGGTACACTTCTACAGCATCCCCACGACCTCTGAACTCTGTCATGACATCTTTTGACAGCATCTTTGAATTACTGCCGGTCACATAAATATCAACATTACGGAGTCTCAAAAGTCCATTCAGTACATCGTACAGTTTTATTTCACCCGGATTTTTAAATTCCTCGTACGTAATCGCATACTGTACCTCATCTATCATAATATAATACATACTTTCCTTATCCGTGATTTTAGACCTTATGAATCTGGATAATTCAGTCGGATCACGATACATGGCATTTGTGTCATCATCCAATGCTATGTCAATAATCTGTTCCGCCTTTACTCCCTGTGAAATCAGATGATCATAAAAAATATGGAAAAGCAGATAACTCTTTCCGCATCTTCTAATTCCGGTAATAACCTTGATCAGACCATTTTCCTTTCGACTAATTAACTGATTCAGATATCTGTCTCTTTTAATATGCATACGCATCATCTCCATTTTAAACTTTGGTGCAAAATCACCTAACTTTAATATGATTATAGTATAATCATGATGGAATAACAAGTTTTATATTAAACTTTGGTGCAAAATCACCCAACTTTAATATATTATTTCCTTTACTTCGAAAACTTATACCCCTATCCAGATACTGACAGAACAGAATGAGGATGTTTCAATCTTCTTCATTGTGTATTCTTTCTTTTATTAGTTAGAACTAACTTGTATATGTATATCACAGTGCAGCTTCTTTTTTCAATAACGCACTTTTTAGTAAGTATCGCGCCCGAGCATCCTGACGGAAACTTTTATCGTATCGGAGACAAAGTTTCCTATACGACAAAAAACCTCGGGAGTTTAGATCTCCCGGAGGTCTGCATCTGCAACATTTATCTTAGACATACGGCACCTATCCATTCTTGAAATTCCATATGATCATTATGGCCTGTTCTGCGCCGTTTATCCGTATCGCTTGTCACTTTATTTATTTACATTTGTAAACAGCCATTCTCTGATCGTATCAAGATCATAGGCGACTCTCCATGTATTCATATGCTCCGTTGCCGCCGATGCCTCAACGTCATCCTCCATAACTGTTCCTGCATCAAATATCGTCCAATTGATGGAAGTGCCACATGTCGCCATCTGCATAGCCAGTGCTTCCTGTTCTTCATCACTCAGATCCGCAGACCATTGGTCGGTCGTCACCTCTGTTCCACCTGCCTCTACCGCTTCTACAATGGCAGTCATACCCGGATACGCTCTTTCATCACCGGCAGAGCAAATCATCCAGATATTTTGACCAGAAAGCTCCTGCAGCTGATCCACGTATGCGTCATCTGCCTGACCGCACTGTGGTCAACTTAAGCCCGAAAGCCCTGATTTACTAGGGGTTTCCGGGCTCTCTTTATGTAAAAAAATTGAATTTTTCAGCAAAAACACTTGACATATACCTCAAAAAGTGCGGCCGCTTTGCGGCCTATTGATTAAGGAATTAGTTCGTTTCGCCGCGAACCTTAATCACACTTTAGGAGGTATGTCATATGAATCGAAAAGACATCTGTAAAACTATCATTCAATCCATCCAACAATATATCACAAATCCAGACATGCTAGAACCCCATCGTGAAAAAAATCATTTTATACGCAAAAGAAAACTGACCCTCTATCACGTTATCCTGTATCTGCTTTTTTTCACAAAAGCTTCCATGTTCCAGAATCTTGCCAGAATACGCAATGAGCTCGGTTCCATTGAATTTCCGGATATCTCGAAACAGGCGCTCTCCAAAGCCAGACAGTTTATTAATCCGTCTCTTTTTAAGGAACTCTACTATCTTTCTGTTGACTTATTTTATAAGTTGATCCCATCCCGTAAACTATGGAACGGCTATCATCTGTTTGCTATCGATGGCTCTAAAATTGAACTTCCAAACTCGAAATCTAATTTTGAGTTTTTTGGTGAAATGTTTGGTTATCCAGATCCCACAAGGCGTTTTTCCATGGGACTTGCTTCCATTGTATATGATGTCCTTGATGACTATGTTGTTCATGCTTCTTTTCACAGGTATCTTGCCTCTGAACGTGCTGCTGCTTTGGAGCATCTTAAAAATCTTGAAGATTTGAATATCTATCACAACGGCATCGTTATTTTTGACCGTGGCTATTATTCCGAAGCCATGTTCCGTTATTGTGTGGAACATGATCACCTTTGTGTTATGCGTTTAAAAGACAATTACGCAATTTCCAAAAAATGCTCCGGTGACATAGTCACTGTGCTTCCAGGCGATCCCAAGGATGGTACACTGGATGTTAAGATCAGAGTCATTGAAGTTATTCTTGATAACGGTACAAAAGAATATCTTGCGACAAATATCTTTGATCCTGAAATTACCCAGGCTATGTTTCGTGAACTATATTTTTATCGCTGGCCGGTGGAAACTAAATATAAGGAATTGAAAAGTCGTCTGGCTATGGAAGAATTCTCAGGAGCCACTACCACTTCTGTGTTCCAGGAATTCTACATAAATATGCTTCTTTCCAACCTTTCTTCCCTTATCAAAAATGAGGTTGATGAAGAAATAAAAATCACTTCAAAAAGCTCAAATAAGTATCGTTATCAGGCAAACCGGGCATTTATTATCGGACAGATGAAATTGATCCTTCCGAAAATTTTATGTTGTATATATGGTCTTTCTGCTATTGACCAGCTATATAGCGATGCACTCCGATGCAGATCCCAGATCATGCCTGGCAGGTCATTTCGTCGTAAGAAAAATAAAGCAAAAGGACGAACGCATTTTAACAACAAAAAAGTATCCTT
>JALFNQ010000064.1 GCA_022773965.1 Lachnospiraceae bacterium | reverse complement strand
ACTGATGACAACGGAAAATGCGGAGCTTGCTGTCAATTACGGTGCAGCCCATGGTGCGCTTGCCATGACAACGCCGGGCGACACGACGATGGCGAGTCTGAAAGAAGTCGAAGCCATCATGGGCGGAGCAGGAGCACGGGTTCAGCGGTAAGAAATATGGTTATGACCGGGGATTCAGTATCTCCAGATGATAGCCAAGTCTGCGAATCGCTACAATGGATACATTGGAGCGGATCGCAGACAATTTTTTGCGCAAAAAACCAACATATACTTCTACATGATTTTCTACTGCATTGGAATCGTAGCCCCAGACGTGGGCGAGGATCGATTCTTTTGAGAGATTGCGGGAGGGATTCTGCAGTAAGAGCCGCATGATTTCAAACTCTTTGGCGGAGAGCCGGATATGTTCTTTTCCACAGATCAGCATGCCGGAGGCCAGCTCCAGCGATGTGTTTCCAAAGGTGAGCTCATCTACCTGTGAGCCCTGACGGCGCAACAGTACATTGACGCAGGCCAGCAGCTCTCGCGGGTCAAAGGGCTTCGCAAGGTAATAGTCAGCACCGACATTTAAGCCTTCCACGCGGTCATCCAGTCCGGATCTGGCTGTGAGCATGAGGATCGGTGTTCCGCATTTCATGTTTCGCAGCTTCTTTGCGATCTGAAAGCCGTCTAGTCCGGGCAGCATGACATCCAGGATTAAAAGGTCATAGATGCCCAGCTCCGCATAGGCAAGCCCGCTTTTACCGTCATAGACCGCCTGTGTTTCAAAGCCCTTTGTTCTTAATAGTTCTTCTAACGAATCAGCCAGTGACTGTTCATCTTCTATGATCAATATTTTCATGTGATAGTACCATTCCTGATTTTTTGGCGGGTCTGTGAACCCGTCTACGCTCATTATAGATGAGAATTGGATGCCTTGCAATCTGCAACGAGGCTCAAATGCGCGGATCCTGTGATGTTTTTGTGAATTCGTTCGCGAGAAAAGATTTTTTCAGCGTCATTTCAGCAAACTTGCTTACAATCATTTTCAGGTTATAAAACGTGATCGGGCCGGATGTTTGCTGCCCGGATGACGGGGAAGGAGGAACGTATGAATGATAGAAAAAAGGATGCAGCGATGTTGAATCAGTCCGGAAAAACTTGTGCGGATACGAAAAAATTGCGAAATGATTATCGCCATGAGTGGAAGCATATCATAGGGGTTTCAGACATGATCGCCATCAGACAGAGGCTGCGTACCGTTGCGCATGCGGATACCAATGCGGTAGATGGAAAATACCTGATCCGGAGCCTTTATTTTGATAATCTGTCAGATCAGGCATTACGGGAAAAGCTCGATGGCGTGAACCGAAGGGAAAAATTCCGGATCCGTTACTATAATGGAGATACGGACTTTTCTGTACAGATTTTTTGAATGTGGATTGCGTGACAGTTCCGGCGGGAGATGATGTGACCATCCTGGAAGTGAAATGGGATGAGTTTTTGCCCTCTGTGATGCGGGATGCGGTGCAGCTTCCAAACAGACAGAGTACATCCTTTTCAAAATATGCGGCCTGCCGGATCTACGGGTAGTGCTTTTTAGAAGAATGATCTCAGGAAAGCTTTTTTGCTGTTGTAAAATCAATGAATAAAGGAGACAAACATTATGACATTTAATGATATTTTTAAATCAAGCTTTTTAGAGAACGTGACCGGCGTCAGCATCGTAGACATGGTACTGACACTGCTTTTGGCGTTTGCGTTGGGACTTTTTATTTATTTTGTGTATAAAAAACATTTTCAGGAGTCATGTACTCCTCCAGTTTTGGTGTGACGCTGATCGCGCTGACAATGATCACATCCCTCGTCATCCTTGCAGTAACAAGTAATGTTGTATTGTCACTCGGTATGGTCGGTGCACTTTCTATCGTTCGTTTCCGGACAGCGATCAAAGAGCCCCTTGATATTGTATTTTTATTCTGGTCCATTGCAGTCGGAATCGTTTTAGCGGCAGGTTTGATCCCGCTGGCTGTATTTGGCAGTGCCGTGATCGGAATCGCATTACTCGTATTTGTAAATAAAAAATCCTATACAAATCCCTATATTTTAGTGCTCCAGTGCGAGGATCGTGGCAGTGAGGTGCGCGCAAAGGATTATCTGACGCAGTTTACCAAACGCTGTGTGGTCAAGAGTAAGACAGCCCAGAAGGGGCAGATCGAGCTCAATCTGGAGATCCGTTTAAAAGATGATAATACGGATTTTGTCAACGGGCTGGCAGACATGCCGGGCGTGCACAGTGCAGTTCTGGTCAGTTATAACGGCGATTACATGGGCTAAGCAAGGGGGAATTTTATGTCAACCCATAAATATCGAGTTTGACCATTATAATTCATCGGAAAGTTACTACGGGCTGGATAAGCTGTGCCTGAATAATATTATTCAGGATAACACGTATATGAAGGATTATCTGTCCTATCAGCTCATGGGCGAAGCAGGCGTTCCTTCTCCGCTGTGCAGCTATGCCAACATTTTTGACAATGCAAAGACAGCTATCACAAAGGGTGACAAGACGCGCCTGATCGAGTCCTTGAAATCTCTCAGCGCCAACGAGAATATCGAGGAAGTCGTAAATGTGGATGAGGTCATTCGCTATTTTGTAGTTCACAATTTTCTGTGTAACGAAGACAGCTACACAGGCTCTATGATCCATAATTACTATCTGTACGAGGAGGACGGACAGATTTCTATGATTCCGTGGGATTATAATCTTGCATTTGGCGGTTTTCAGTCCCAGGATGCGACCGCAGAGGTGAATGCACCCATCGATACACCGGTGTCCGGCGGCTCCATGGATGACCGTCCAATGGTTGCGTGGATCTTTGAGGATGAAGCATATACACAGCTGTATCATCAGTATTTCAATGAATTTTTAGAGCAGGTGGATTTCTCACAGATGATCCGCGAGACGGAGACTCTGATCGCGCCCTACGTGGAAAAGGATCCGACAAAATTCTGTACCTATGAGGAATTTGAGACAGGTGTGGATGCGTTGGAGCAGTTTTGCAAGCTGCGTGTGCAGAGTGTACAGGGACAGCTTGACGGAACGATCCCGTCCACCACAGATGGTCAGTCTGCGGAGGATGCAGAGCTGATTGATGCTTCCGGACTGAACCTTTCGGATATGGGTTCCATGGGAAATGGTATGAAAGGCGGTGGTCAGCCGGGCGGAAGAGGAAATGGAGATTTTTAGGAGCCGCCAAATAGTGCAAAAGAACAGGACACGTTGCCCCCAGTAAATGCTGGCAACTGTATGAAAAGTAACGCTTCCCTCGTTGTGTATAAAAGTGAAGTATGCTAGAATAGATGCATGAAATTTAAAGTCAGTAGATAAAGAGGGAGATTGCATACATGAATAAAATGGAAAAATTATTGTACGGTGCTGCGTATTATGACGAGTATATGCCCTGTGAGCGTCTGGATGAAGATGTAAAAATGTGGAAAAAGGCAGGCATGAATGTGGTGCGTATTGCAGAATCCACGTGGAGTACCTGTGAGCCTCAGGATGGGATCTTTGACTTTTCTCATGTGACACGTGTGTTGGATGTGTGTGAGCGTGAAGGAATTTCTGTGATCATCGGAACTCCCACCTATGCGGTTCCGACCTGGATGGTGAAAAAATACCCGGATATTTTAGCTGTGACCAAACAGGGACCGGCGATGTATGGACATCGACAGAATATGGATATCACAAATCCGGATTATCTGCGTCATTGTGAGCGCATCATCCGGAAGCTGATGGCGGTGACTGCCCACAGAAATTGGGGCCTCGGTTTTCAGCTGGACAAGGAGACAAAATATTCTGGCACGGCCGGAAAAAATGTGCAGGTAGAATTTGTGCGTTATCTGCGTCGCAAATTCAATCAGGATCTGGATGCCATGAATGCGAAGTTCGGTCTGGATTATTGGAGCAACCGGGTCAATGACTGGGCGGATTTTCCGGATGTGC
>JALFNQ010000177.1 GCA_022773965.1 Lachnospiraceae bacterium | reverse complement strand
CTCAAAGGCGAAGCGTCTGCAGATGATTATCAGCAGGGCGGAAGCAAATTCAACGGTCTGTACAAGAACCTTGCAAACGATGCTGCAACCTTAAGCGAAGTTATTTCTTCTGATTATGATGGATCCAGAGACCTGGCTGTAACCGATATGGATGTTAATACCAACAACGGACAGTTCAACAGATTCTATGCACTGCTGATCGGTGACCGTCCATATGCAACACTTGAGCCGGATCACAAGATCTACTCTGAGCTGTACTACACCATCGATGGAATGGATACCTACTGGACTCAGATTTCTGACCTGGAAGACAAGAGCGTCCTTCAGTTCATCACAGGTGCTAAGAGCCTTGACGAGTGGGATCAGTTCTGCACTGACTGGCATGTACAGGGCGGTGATCAGATCCTTGAACTGGTAAAAGATTACCTGGCTGAGTAATTTATGTAAATGTATGATGTGGAGGGTGGGGTACAGGAAAACCTGTACCCCATCACTTTAAAAAAATGACATCAAAGGAGGATCTTGCCGTGAAGAAGAAAAAAGGCCATCTTGGGCTGTCAAATTCCTTTCACTATACGTTAATGGTTCTGCCGGGTTATATCTGGCTGTTCATGTTTTCCATCGTCCCGATGGTCGGTATTGTAATGGCATTCCAGGATTACAATCCGAGTAAAGGATGGTTCGGCTCTCCGTGGGTAGGCATGAAATGGTTTAAATACCTGACGGTTATCCCGGATGCAAAACGGGCACTTGTCAACACACTGATCATTGCAATTGCAAAGGTTATCCTGAATATCATCATTCCGCTGGTGTTCGCACTGCTGCTGAATGAGGTAAAGAATATGAAGTTCAAAAAGACGGTTCAGACGATCGTATATCTGCCGCACTTCGTATCCTGGGTTATCCTGGCAAACATCATTACCAATATCCTTGGTGCAAACGGAATCTTCAATACCGTCCGCAGTGCATTCGGTGCAACGGATACGGTTCTTCCAATGACGATTCCTGGCATCTTCCGTCAGTTACTGATCGGAACCGATGTATGGAAAGAGTTCGGTTACAACGCAGTTATTTATCTGGCAGCCCTGACCGGCATCAGCCCGAGTCTTTATGAGGCAGCTGCTATCGACGGTGCAAGCCGCTGGAAACGAGTATGGCACATCACCATCCCGGGTCTGGTTCCGACCATCGTCCTTCTGACCACACTGGCAATGGGCAACGTTCTGAATGCTGGTTTCGACCAGGTATTCAACATGTACAACCAGCTGGTTATTGAAACTGGTGATATCATTGATACATATGTATACCGTGTTGGTATTACAAACATGCAGTTCTCGCTGGCTACTGCAGCAGGTCTCTTCAAATCTGTTGTCAGCTTCGTGCTGGTTGTTACTTCTTATGTTTGTGCTTACAAGTTTGCTGATTACAAGATTTTCTAAGGAGGGCAGAAATTATGATAGAAAGCAAGAGTTTTGGCAGCAAAGCGTTTAAAGTCATAAATGCCATCATCCTGATTCTCCTGGCATTCAGCTGTTTTTATCCGTTATGGTATACGTTCTGCGTATCCATTTCTTCGAAGGCAGCCGCTGAGGGCGGTCTTGTAACTGTTTACCCGATCGGACCAAACGTAAAATCCTACAGCCTGATCATGGGTGATTCCGCATTCTGGAATTCCTTCTGGATTTCCATCAAACGAGTTGTCATCGGAACCGTATGGACCATGGTTGTCCTGATCATGATGTCCTATCCGCTGGCAAAGAGCAAAACAGAGTACAAACCGAGAAACGTCCTGATGTGGATCCTGGTATTCTGTATGCTGTTCAATGGTGGTACCATTCCGTGGTTTATCACCGTTAAAAGCTATGGTATGATCGATACCATGGCAGCGCTGGTTCTGGCTGGTTCTGTTCCGGTATTCAACGTACTCCTTATGATGAACTTCTTCCGCGGTATCCCAGGAGACCTTGAGGAGGCAGCCCGTGTAGACGGTGCCGGCCCGTGGCGTATCCTGTGGCAGATCGTAGTTCCGTGTTCCAAACCGGTTATCGCAACCATCGTCCTCTTCACATCTGTTGGTTACTGGAACGAGTATTTCCAGGGCCTGGTATTAATGAACAAGGAGACGAACTATCCGTTACAGACCTACATCCGTCAGATCTCCGTTCAGATCCCGGTAGGCGTAACCCTGACCGCAGAGCAGTATCAGCAGTTAGCACAGAACTCCAACAAATCTCTGGAGGCAGCAAAGGTATTCATCGCCCTTGTTCCTATGCTGATTGTATATCCGTTCCTGCAGAAATACTTTGTAACCGGTATTACACTGGGAGCAGTAAAAGAATAATGAAATACACGAAAAGCGGCTTTCTGAAGCGAAACAGAAAGCCGCTTTTTTTGTGCTTTTCTGCGATGGAAAACGGGGGTAGTTTCCGCAGGTTTTTCTTGCGTCCGTGGGGAAAACAGCGTAAGATAAAGAGGTATTGAGACAAAAAAGCAAATTGCTTTTGGAGGGGATTTTAGTATGAAGGTACTTACTTTTGGAGAAGTGATGCTGCGTCTGAAAACACCGGAGCATCTGAAAATTTTACAGGCAGATACATTTGAAGCCAATTACAGCGGCGCGGAGGCGAATGTTGCGGTTTCCCTGGCGACACTCGGGGACAATGTTTCGTACGTGACAAAAGTGCCGGAGCACCAGGTGGGACAGGCAGCCGTCAATGAGATCCGCCGGTTCGGCGTCGATACATCCCGTGTGCTGCGGGGCGGCGGACGCGTCGGTATTTACTATTTTGAAAAGGGAACGAATATCCGCCCGACGAGAGTGGTTTATGACCGCGCTTACAGCGCAATTGCAATGGCAAAGGCAGAGGAATTTGACTGGGAAAAACTGCTTGATGGCGTAGATCTCTTTTATTTTTCCGGTATCACGCCTGCCATCAGCACAGAGATTGAAAAAGCGCTGGAGAACGCTCTGGCGCTCTGCAGAGAGAAAAAAATCCAGGTGGTATGTGATCTGAACTACCGCGGAAAAATGTGGTCCACGAAGGACGCACAGCGCGTTATGCGCCGTCTGATGCCTTACGTAGATGTCTGCATTGCAAACGATGAGGATTTTGAATCATCACTTGGCATTCCGGCGTACGACGGAGATATGTCGCGCGGCATTGAGCAGATCGAGTCTTACAAAGAGGGCATGCTGGAAATCCAGAAGCAGTTCCCGAACTGCAAAGCGGTTGCGAGTGTGCTGCGCAATCTCTACACCGTGGAGGACGGCGACTGGATGGGAATTTACCTGAAAGACGGAAAATTCTACGAGAGCCCGGTTCATAAAGTACACAGCTTTGAGGCAGTCGGAGCCGGTGATGCATTTGGCGCGGGACTGATCCATGCGATGCTTCATGATTTTGAGCCGCAGAAAGCCATCGACTTTGCGATTTCCGCAAGTGTCTTAAAGCTGATGATCCAGCACGATGCCAATGTGGCGAGCGAAACAGAGATCGAGCAGATCATGAAGCAGGGCGGAACGAATCTGCAGAGATAGGATAGAGAAAAATTTACGAGACAGCAGGAGGAATAAATCTTGAATAAACGGAATATTATCTTAATAGGAATGCCGGGAGCCGGCAAAAGCAGCGTTGGTGTTATTCTTGCAAAGGTGTTGGGATATGAGTTTATTGATACGGATCTTGTGATCCAGCATCGGGAGAAACGTCTTCTGCGCGAGATCATTGCGGATGAAGGAAATGAAGGCTTTCTTGCGATTGAGAATGAAGTCAATGCGACACTGGAAGCCAACAAAAGCGTCATCGCGCCGGGCGGCAGTGCCATTTACGGAAAAGAGGCGATGGAGCATTTTAAAGAAATTGGAACCATCGTTTACCTGAAGCTGTCGTATGAGGATCTGGCGAAACGTCTCGGAAATCTGAAGGGACGCGGCGTCGTGCTGAAAGAGGGCCAGACGCTGAAGGATCTCTACGATGAGAGAAGTAAATTATATGAGCAGTATGCCGAAATTACGGTTGACGAGAGCGGAAGGGATATCCAGGGCACGATCCTGGCGCTCCGCGAGCAGATCGGCATGTAAAACAGAATTGGTGGAATATTCAGGGAAATTTTGAAAACATACGATTATATCATAATAAGGGAAATGTTCTGACAGCTAGAAATTACATATAATGTTTCTCTGATTATTCCTGACCGGAAACGATGGAAAAAGATGGAAATAGCACAGAATGTATTAAAATTGATTTACAAAGTATTAGATTTGAGTTAAGATAAGGGGAGACTGAAAAATAACTGCGGGGAGCAGTGTGTTTCAGCGTATCTGGAGTGTGTAAAAAACAGGAAAAAGACTTTGATTCGTTAGATATTGGATAAAACACACTCGTTAAGTATGAGAAAGAAAATTTGAGGTGGATATATGGAACAGTATGTCATCAGAGGTGGAAATCCTCTTGTGGGCGAAGTGGAAATCGGGGGAGCAAAAAACGCGGCGCTTGCAATTCTTACGGCAGCAACGATGACCGATGAGACGGTCCTGATCGAAAACCTGCCGGATGTCAGTGATATTAATGTACTTCTGGAAGCAATCGCAGAGATCGGAGCCACCGTGGACCGCATCGACCGCCATACCGTGCGGATCAATGCATCGACCATCGGGGATCTGAGCGTTGATTATGAATATATTAAAAAAATCCGTGCGTCCTACTATCTCCTGGGCGCTCTTCTTGGCAAATACAAAAAAGCGGAAGTTCCGCTGCCGGGCGGATGCAACATCGGAAGCCGTCCGATCGACCAGCATTTAAAAGGATTCCGCGCACTCGGTGCAGAAGTCAATATCCGTCACGGTGCAATTATGGCGAGCGCATCGGATCTGCACGGCAGCCACATTTTCATGGATATGGTTTCCGTCGGAGCAACCATCAATGTGATGATGGCAGCGTCTATGGCAAGAGGAAACACAACGATTGAGAATGCCGCAAAAGAGCCGCATGTTGTCGATGTGGCAAACTTCCTGAACAGCATGGGAGCCAACATCAAAGGAGCCGGAACCGATGTCATCCGTATTAAAGGTGTCGATACCCTGCACGGAACGAGCTATGCGGTTGTACCGGATATGATTGAGGCTGGTACGTACATGTTTGCAGCAGCAGCTACCAAAGGTGATGTGCTGGTAAAAAATGTTATTCCGAAGCATCTGGAGGCGACAACGGCGAAGCTTGAGGAAATCGGCTGCGATGTGGAAGAGTTTGACGATGCGATTCGTGTGAGCGCAAGCAGACGCCTGGGCAGAACACACGTAAAGACACAGCCGTACCCGGGTTACCCGACCGACATGCAGCCGCAGATCGCGGTTACACTGGCGCTGGCAAACGGTACGAGTATTGTAACAGAGAGCATTTTTGAAAACAGATTTAAATACGCTGACGAGCTGGCCCGCATGGGTGCCTGCATTAAAGTTGAGGGCAACACAGCTATCATCGACGGCGTGGAGAAATTTACCGGAGCAGAGGTTTCCGCACCGGACCTTCGTGCAGGCGCAGCACTTGTCATTGCAGGTCTTGCAGCAGAGGGTGTTACCGTGGTGGATGATATTGTATACATTCTGCGCGGATACGAGGATTTCGACGGAAAGCTCCGTGGACTCGGCGCCGAAATTGAGCGTGTGAACAATGCGAAGGACATCCAGAAATTCCGGTTAAGAGCGTAAAAACAGTATAAAACAAATGTTGACAAAAAGGACGGTGCAATAAAAGGTATCGTTCTTTTATTTTACTTTATTGCGAAGAAATTGGCTTAAATTTTACTACTATTATTGTGAATTATTATTACCTTTCAAAGCTGAGGCGGTCAGTATTGGTAAAAAAAGATATTTAAAAATATACAAATTTATGATATATTGAAAACTGCGCGTCGCATTCTCGTTACTTCAGTGATGAGTTAGACGCGCAAAATTTTTACTAAAAAGAGGAACAAATGTTTGATATATTCCTATGCATATGGTATACTATTTTTATGAAGAAAGATATGTTTACAATTAATAAAAATGGTCTTTCCTATGGTAGAGGATATGTGTATTTTCTGCAGTATCATCTGGTCTGGTGTACAAAGTACAGAAAAAAGGTTTTAAAAGACGGAATTGATGTGGAATGCAAAGAAATGCTGGAAAGTCTTGCACAGGAATATAAATTTCAAATCCTGGCCATGGAGGTTATGCCGGA
>JALFNQ010000054.1 GCA_022773965.1 Lachnospiraceae bacterium | reverse complement strand
CCTCAAGGGATTTTACCTGAAAATCAATGTTTATCTTTTGTGTATATATCATAATGTGATTCCTCCAATGGAATCCATTATAACTGGAAATTGTACATTCTTAAACGATCATTTTTGTACATTTATATCTTAGCATTTATATTGCTTCTCTTATATCTTTTCCGTCAATGGCATCTCCAAGGCAGTCCCAGCCTTCATATCGCTCTCTTGCGAATAATTCAATCCGGGGGACATCGCCGCACAGCTCCACTATCCTGTCCCTGATTTCATCCGGTTTCTTGCTGTGTTCCATAATCCTTGCATCGCATACCTGCGGCACCGCCTTTGACACACGCTTTGGTCTGCCTTTTGTGCCGAGGATACAGATTTCCGAGTTGGAACGTGTCCAGAAACCAAGTCCAAGAAAGAAGCTGTCCGACTTTTTGTTTCGTTTCACCCAGTTAAAACCACAGGTCTTATAGGTAAAGCCCCAGCTTTCCATGACGGAAATTCCTTCTAACAGGCAGGGAAACGTTACCCACAAAAAAAGAATACAGTCATCAGCGGCAATGTTTCCTACCGGTAATGACCGTATATCTTCGATTTCCATTGTATGATAATGGTTCTCTGCACTTCTGCTCTCGCCCTTTTGGGAATAGACCTTGTAGTGCCAGGGCGGATCAGCATAAATCACATTGTACTTTTTCCCCAATCCTATCCCTCCTGTGTTCCTACGATTTTTGCAAAGAGCTTGTATTCTTCCTTGTCAAGCTCCACGAAAAACTCTGTATCAACCGCTTTCTTTACGGTTTTCTCCTCCGCCTTTTTCACCTTTTTTACCAGACGAAGCAGCACAAAGTTCTGCTTTGAAAGTTCCATGCTCTGCTGAAAGGTCAGTTCCTCATTTTCAAGCTGTTTCTGCTTATCCTGAATTACACCTGCCATGCGCTTTTCTATTTCCACCGCATCAGAAAGGCTGACTGTTACCTGTGCCTTTGTCTTTCCGCTGCGTTCCCACTCCTTATGAAGCAGCTTAACCAGATACTCCATATCTTTTCTGATTTCTTTTCCTGTTATCTGTTTTTCCAATCTTTTTTCCTCCCTGTCTTATCTTGATTTTTCCGGTTTTATTTCTCCGATTTCTGCAAAGCCTTTATCATAAAGACCTGCGTTCAGTCCTTTTCTGAAATGTTCCAAATCGCTTGTACCAAATTCTTCAAAGTTTGCCATCATGATTGCTTCTCTTGCTTTACTACTCATACGCTCATCCATTTCCAAGTTGGAATACAGACAGAATCTGTCCTGAAGCATCTCCCGGTACTGATAGATGTCCTCTATCTTCCTTTCTGTCCCGTACTGTTGCCTGATATGGTGAAAATCAATGGCAGAAGGTGTACTGCTTAAATACAGTCCATGCCCCCATTCAATCGCAATCAGGCTGTTTTCCTCTGTGGGTTCTGCCCCACGGGGATGCCTTGCAAATAAATCGCTTCCCTGTGCCACCACAAAGCTGCCTGTCATGGTGTCCATTAACAGCAGGTTCTTTTCTGACAGCTTTTCCATGACACGATAATCGTGACCGTTGAAATTACGGAGCGTCTGCCCCTGTTCAAAGACCGTATCCAGCCTTGTATAAGAAAGACTGTCAATGCTAGCTTTTCCTCTGGTATCCATACCAAGCTCTGCCAGCTTATTCAAACATTCCCCGGAGCATCGTTTTTCATCAAATACAGCCTCCTGATCCGTACTGTTATAAAAGCCCTTCAAAAACTTCATAAGCTGTCTGTCATCCACACAGAATCTTGCAGCAACCGATTTATTGCCTGCAAAATACAGTTCGCTCCAGTCATTTTCCTTTCCCAAAGTCCTTCCAAGTTCTATCATGGAATCTGCAACATCTTTCCGGCTGTCAAAAGTATCCATATCCACATACTTCAGATAGTCATCTACCGTCATAAGGAAATTGGTTTCTGTCCCTTTCCAGTTTTCCGATACTAAAATAATCTCTGTAACTTTCATTTCTACCTCCAAAAAGGGCAGCACCTATCGGCACTGCCCTGTCTCTAGTCCTATCTGGAATAATGTCATCTGACCGTTTTGTATCTGTCCGGACGCATCTTTTCCCTTTTCAGTTAATATCTGTTTTACACGCTCTGCACACTGGGCGAAGGACTCCCGGTATCCATCCGGGTTTTTCGTGTGCCTGCGCATGGTAATCAGGTCATCTTCTTTTAAAGCTCCTGCAAGCCCGCTGGCATATCCGAGTACGTTGTCAATGCTGATTTGCTCTGCTTCCTTCTTTCCAAGCATTTCCCTGTTGCATAAAAGGAACTGGAAATTTGCGTCCGAAAGATAGGTGTCAAGCACTTCCGCCGCCCGGTCACGGATTTGGGCGGCTTGTGCCATATACCCATTTTCCGTAACCGGAGGAAGCTCCCTGAAATAAATCTCCGGGTATTTACTCATGTCCCCTCCATACAACTCCTCTAACTGCTTTTTTGCATGAATGATGTGGTTGCAAGTCAGGTTCATGTTCCCCGCATCATCATAAAAAGGATCGCTTCCGCCATACTCTTTCATATATTCCCAATGTTCGTACTCCCGGATAAGCTCTGCTTCATAATCCGGTGTTTCTTTTTTTGTCATTCTTTCCACCGCCTATCTCGGTCTGCCGATAAATACAATCGAAGATCTGCTCTGAACAGGTCGGTACACAACACCGATCCGCTCGTTGGCGGCTTCCACCACCATACCGTTACCCACATAGATTGCCACATGGGTAATGTTGAAAAATCTTCCATTCTTACTGTAACTGTAAAAGATTAAATCCCCCGGCTGCATTTCTTCGTAATTCACCAGATAATTATGGTCATAGCAGAACTTGCCCTCTGCCGCTGCGGTATTTGCACCTTCATACATAATGTTTACCCCGGCATTCTGCCATGCGTAATAGGCAAGGGAGCTGCAATCAAAGTGTGTACCGCTGTCCCTTAAATCCTGACTGTACGGGTATCCTACCTTTGACAAGGCATATTCCACGACCATTTTTCCGTTTGCATCGGAAACTGCATCCACAATCGCCTGATACTGTTCCGGGCTTAATGTCTCGCCGGGATCTCCGCCACCGCCTGTATAACCCATCATCGCCAGATTTTCAGGCTCCATCAGCTCTGCAAGCATTTCCTGTTCTTCTTCATCAAAGCCATACTCCGAAATCATGTCATGGTAGGTCTTTAGCTTTACATTGACTTCCTTGACGGTAGTGGATGTGGTATTTCCTTCCTCATCTGTCGAGGTATCTGTCCGGCTTGTAATGGTGTAGCTGCACATATCATCAAAAACGGATTTTAAGTTTTCCTTTGCCTTATCCGTCATATCCGTAGCAGTATCACCATTTCCATACTTCACCATATAGACCGCCAGAATATCACAGTAATTATCCGGATCTCCCGCTCCCTCAAAATCCACATATATCTTTTCGCTGGTATCATAACCGGAATAGTTCGTCAGTTCATCATTTACCTCCCTGTTAAACTCTGCGACATAGGCTGATAATACGTCCTGCGTGGTTTCTCCCGATGATATGGACGGAAAGAAAATGGCAAAGGGCGAATTATAGATAATCGCTATGACAGCAATAATCGGAAGCGCCACAAGTGCCACCAGAGCAAACAGGGCAAGCAGAAACACCCCCACATACCGGATGATGTACTTTGCTGCCATGGAAAAACGCATAAGTGCTATATCCTTTAAGGCTTTTCCAATGCTGTCCTGATTTTCCTCCTGCCTGAGTTTTGCAACAAAGAGCTGTATCATGCGGTTTCTGGTAGAGTTTTTTACATCCTTTTTATCCATTGCAATGCCCACAGCTTCTCCGGCTGCCGCACCGATCAGCACGCCTCCTACTCCCGTGGTTGCAGTTCCGGCGGCTGTCCCTGCCGTTGCTGCCGCCGCCTTTGCTGCGGTCTTTGCGGTTTCCTTTGCCGTTGCTTTTGCCGCTGCCTTTGAGGTTTCCTTTGCCGCTTTTGCTGCGCTGTCCTTTGCTGCCTTTTTACTGATTTTCTTTCCAGCCTGCACCTTCTTGATACTCTTCTCTTTCGCCTTTGCCGCCTGTGTACGGTAAAGTCTCCTGCCTGCATCTGTGGCACTTTCCACCGGACGGGATAAGTTTCTTGCAACCATATAGGACTCATAAACCTCACTGCCACCCTCCATCTGGTCTAAGGAAGTCTTTGCACCTACCGAAGCAAGCGTGCTTACTGTACTACCATTTTTCTTTCCAATGGCTTTTTCCCTATCCTGCTTTGATTTCTCAAACTGTGCATATTTGCTGTTTTCCTTCTGCATGGATTTTTTGATGTCCTCTTTTACGAACTTACTTTTTACACTGGAAGATTGAGCCGACTGACCTCTTTTATCGGAAAGACGCTTTTCTGCATCCGCTTTTCCCTTACTGTCCTTTGTGGCAGACTTTACCTTTAATGCAGACATTCTTTTATCCATGTTGTCTGCCTTTGCTTCCCTCTCTGCCCCGGCAAACTTCGGAGTCCTCTCTACGGTCAGGACATTTCCCGCCTTGTTTTTTGTCTCCGGGGCAGTCTTTACATGAAGCTTTGTCTTTTCTTTGGTATGAATGACCATCGGCTTGTCATCCACCTTTTTGATGTTCAATTTTCCTCACCTTCTTCCTGAAAAAGAGCAAAAAAATAGCACCTAAACCAATGGCTTAGATGCTGTGATTTACTGTTTATTCTCTCTTTTCCGCTTTGCTTTCTGCTCCGATTTTCTCTGCCTTTTTTCGTACATATCATGAATCCAGTCTTTTACCGGAGCCTTCCACATTTCCTTTTTATTTGGGATATTCCTTATCAGGCTTTGGGGGTTAAGCCCCATTTCCTTTGCCATGCGGATTTCTTCTTCTCCGAGCCGGCATTTCCTTTTTGCCTCATCCCAAAGCTCCTGTTTATATGCCATCTGTACATTTCCTCCACAAACTGATAAAATCCTTTACCAGAGCCTCATCCCGTTTGTCACGGCATTTCTTCATAAGCTGTTCTGTATCCGAAAGCATATCCAGCGTATGATATTCTCCAAATTTTACATTCAGCTTCATAATATATCTTACCAACTTTTCTTCCGGTTCTATTCCAACTGCATACAGCATTTTTTCGATACCTGATTTTTCTCTAAGAGATGCCTGTTCACTCTGGTAAATAACCTCTGCCTGTTTTGTTATCTTATCCTCACGGACAATTTTAGTAATTTCATAGGAATGTGACAGATCACGATACAGAATATCATAATCTCTTTCTGCAACATACGTTGTAATAAAAGAATTACAATGGCACAATCCCTTTTCTTTCCCCTGTGCTTTGACTATCCCCAGATGGAGTACCTTATCTTCCATTCTGTGAATTAAAAGATAGTCGCTGTCAAATTCCGAATCAGGATTATGGTTAATATCAAAAAGATACAACTTTGAATAAGAGCAGAACATTTCCGGTAAAAGGTAAAGATAATCCAGTTTCAAATGTATCAGCTTTAACATTCTATCCTGCTTTTCTTTTGTTTTATAATACTTCTTAACGAGCTTTTCTAATGACTCCAGTGTAATTCTGCCCTTCTTTACTGCATATACACCAAAATCCCCGGCATACTGATTCGGTCTGCCAACATATTGAAGCCCCATCAAATGCGGTATTTTCAGTTCCGTATTTGTCAGATGCAGTATTCGTTTTGCAGTATGAATATAATAATCATATTTGCACAGTACATCTTTGGTATCATTAAATATTTTCAACAAGCGGGTATCTTTCATAAAACCATCCTTATCCTCATCGTTGGAAATGGAATCGTCCAGTTTCCATAAAAGAAAAATGCCTGGGCTGTTAGGCTCAGGCTTAACTTTTCTTTTTTGAATTGCAATTCTGGGAGCAGTCCTATGATAATTCCATAGGCAGAGGCTAACTTTGTATTTGTATCGCCCGCAAAGCCGGGACGGGTAGCTCCTCTCTATCGCCGCAAAAGCACTTAAGCTTTTCATTACCTATAATCTAACATGAGAATCAGCCAATGTCAACCGCATTTTTGCTTTTCTCTAAGGCAATTTTTTCATTTATCCAAACCAAAATAAAATCCAAACCTTTGTAATAATGGCAGAACAAATCAGTTGATTGCTAATAAAAGGTTTGGATTTTAAATGATGATGATTAGCTTAAACCACAAAGATTAAGAAGCGAACCATCTGTGTTT
>JALFNQ010000104.1 GCA_022773965.1 Lachnospiraceae bacterium | reverse complement strand
TTCACACCGCTTTGCAGTGGGCAGACTTTGTCTGACAAGGTATAATCAGAGATCAGATGAATCGGCAGATAAATACACGGTTTCAAAAGTCCCACAATAATCGGGGATTTCAAAAATGCGGTACTGTAAACAGGTATATTTCTGTGAATTCCCATTTCCTCTAAACATCGATGATATAGTCTGCGTACCTCCGGGTTCTGGAGGGGAAGTGCAGATTTCTCCAAAGTGTGTAGGCGGAGCGAGGATTTGATTACCAATATAATCATTGCAAAAATGCCTACAATCCATATTCCCAATAATATGTATCCGGCAATGGATGGTGTCTCGTTATTTACAGAAAGTGCAAAATCATTCATCCAGTCTGTATTTCCGGTCCGATTAATTCCGGCAGCTTCTCCCATAGTGATTGCGGTGCCAGAAGCAGGAGAGTTTCTTAAGCTACCGAGCCACGAGAAGATTTGCGGAAATCCGATGAGACGGAACGGTATAAAGGGAACTACCAACAACCCAAGCAGCAGGAACCACAGATTATACTGCATCCGGCTGGACAGGTTGTTTTTGAATATCCGCTTGGCTATCAAAAGAATTCCGATGATACCGCTGATAAATACGTTGCATATTAAAAAGCGTATCATAAAATCAGCCACGTTCATTGCCTCCTTTTTTTGATCTCTTGGAAAGAAGGGAGCGGAGAGTATCTATTTCCGTTTCAGACAATTTGTCATTTTCTATATATGCGGACAGCATGGCAGTGATATCCCCGTCATAGTATCGTTCCAGAAAAGAGTTGCTTTTCTGACCGATGTATTCGCTTTCTTTCACGACCGGGGTGTAAACAAACACTCGGCTCTGTTTTTCATAAGTCAGAGCGCCTTTGGTTACAAGACGTTTGATTAAAGTCTGTATCGTTTTCGGACTCCAGCTTGTGGTCTGTAATAATTTATCTGTTATTTCATTGGTACTGATCGGCGCATGTTTCCATACGATTTTCATGACTTCAAATTCAGCTTCAGAAATCTGTGGCAAATCACTCATTTCAAATTCCTCCTTAAATCTTACGGATGTAATAAATATATTGTAGACGTTTTTTATGTGGTTGTCAATTTCAGAAAAAAGATATTGACTTGAAATCCTACTTGCGTAATGATTGAAATACTATAAGGGTAAGATTTGACAATGGCAATAAAAACAAAAGATCTAGAATCATAAAGGATTAGCTGGTATTCAATTGCTGGAAGAATCTCGGCTGCCTCTTGCATATATCATTCCTGTAGCAGCAATATAATAACAAAAGCGCAAGTAGAGGAGCGATTCACCGTTATTGATGAAGAACTGGTATGGCATGGTGGCATGAATCTGCTTGGTAAGGTGGATATCTGGGATAATTTAATGCGTATCAAAAATCATCAGGTGGCTGCAGAACTTTTGGAAATCTCATAGTCTGGATTACGAGCATATTCTATCGGGGATTATCAAATACCCGGTGTGTGGTAGCGGTATGTATGGAAATGTTAATCGTAAGAGAGGGTTTACTTTATTTTTCCTTATGCAATCAAAATCGAAATCTTTGTAATATACGCATCCTCTGTTGCAACTGCGATCTCGTCCAACACGGCTTCTTTGTAGGAGAATTCACCCGGCCGGTAATGATGCTCCTGTAAAAAAGACAGCAGCTTGCGATAGGCATCGGAAGCCTGATAATAGTTACCTTTCAGGTACGTGACTGCGTAGGTTCCGGCGGGCTTGATGTGCAGGGGATGCCCCTGGGGCTTTTGCAGAACTTTTGTGAAAAAATGTGCATAGGTATCCCATTGCTCTGCCAGCAGCGATGTGGTGCTGACCATGGCACCATAGGGGTGACCGGCATTGAGATGGTTGTGATTGCAGTAACCAATATGATCGCAGATGGCGTGGATGATCGTATCGTGATCACTGGTATCCAGTCGTGGACTGATGACGAGATATTCCTCTGGTGTCTGCTCTAAACGGACAGTCTGATCATTGCCGGATACCTCCGGCAATTCGCTCAAACGGACGAGGGACAGCTTTGTCTCAATGACCTGCTCGATTCTTTTTAACCGTTCCTGTTCTGCATGTACTTTTTCGTACTGTTCTTCAAGAAGCTGTTTTAAGGCAGCCGGATTTCTTAGATCAATATAGCTTTTGATTTCTTTTAAGGGCATGCCAATCTCGCGCAGGCAGCTGATCGTAAAGAAAACGTCGCACTGGCTTTCGCTGTAGAAGCGGTAGCCCCTTTCATCTGTATAGGCCGGAGAGAAAAGGCCTATCTCATCATAATGAAACAGAGTTCTTTTATTTGTGTTGCATAATTTTGCGAAATCTCCTGTTTTTATGCACGGAATCTGCTCTTTTTGCATAATAATTCATTTTCTCCTTGACTATACCGTAACGTTATACCTTATTATATTCGAGAACTATATAGAAATCAAGTAACTGTGAGGATGCTGGGCAGTTACGAAATCAATACGTTACTTTTCACACAGTAGCCAGCATTTACTGCGGGCTACGTGCCAAAAACGTACATGAGCCATGAATTTGGCGATTTTGCATGCGAAGCATCGCCAAATTTGTTGCAATTCACAGGTCAGCTGGCTGGCGTGTGAATTGTAACATCAATACT
>JALFNQ010000027.1 GCA_022773965.1 Lachnospiraceae bacterium | reverse complement strand
ACGCATCATACGCTCTACGTCGTACTCTCTGATATATCCATATCCACCGAATAACTGTACACACTCGGTTGTTACAGCCATTGCAGTCTCAGCAGCAAATAATTTAGCCTTAGCAGCCTCAACAGAGTAAACCTTCTGAGTAGCCTTAGCCATTGCAGCTCTGTAAACAAGGAATTTAGCAGCGTCAATTCTTGCAGCCATGTCAGCCAGCTTGAACTGTGTATTCTGCTGTGCAGCGATGGCACGGCCAAACTGCTTTCTCTCCTTGGTGTACTCGATGGTGCGCTCTAATGCACCCTCTGCGATACCAAGCGCCTGTGCAGCAATACCGATACGTCCGCCGTCCAATGTATGCATTGCGATCGGGAAACCTCTTCCTTCGGGTCCCAGTAATGCATCCTTCGGAATTCTGCAATCCTCAAAGATCAACTCGTAAGTAGATGATCCGCGGATACCCATCTTCTTCTCTTTGGTTCCGAAGGAGAATCCGGGTGTTCCCTTCTCAACGATGAATGCAGAGAAGTTCTTCTTCTTGCGTCCTCTCTTGTCCTCAGTGATGCTGGTGATAGCGATCACGATATAAACGTCTGCAACCTTACCGTTGGTAATGAAGCACTTAGATCCGTTCAGCACCCACTCGTCGCCGTCTAATACAGCCTTTGTCTGGCAGCCCTGTGCGTCAGTACCTGCACCCGGCTCGGTCAGACCAAATGCACCAAGCTTCTTTCCGGTAGCAAGATCCGGAACATATTTCTGCTTCTGCTCCTCAGTACCGTAGGTCAGGATCGGGTCAACACACAGTGAAGTATGTGCAGATACGATAACGCCTGTAGTACCGCAAACCTTAGATAACTCCTCCACGCACATTACATATGTAAGGGGATCACATCCCTGTCCGCCGTACTCCTTGGGAACGGGAATGCCTAAAAATCCATATTTACCCATCTTTGCAACAGTCTCAGCAGGGAAAGCTTCGGTCTCGTCTGTCTCCTGTGCAAGGGGCTTTACTTCTGTCTCAGCGAACTCTTTGAATAAAGAGCGGGCCATTTCATGCTTTTTGTCTAAAGAAAAGTCCATGATTTACACTCCTTTGAAATTTTATAAAATAGATATACACAAAACTATTCAGACCCCATCACGGTTCTGCCAAAGCTTTCTCGTGATGGGGTGTTGATCGCCCTGATTCTGAATAGTCACATATTTTTTAATTACTGTGCATCAACGGGGGTCTTTGTACGATCAGCGTTGTATACATAGAATCCCTTGCCGCTCTTGCAGCCAAGGTTGCCGCCGCGAACCATCTTGCGAAGTAACGGACATGCACGGTACTTGCTGTCGCCGGTCTCGTTGTAGAGAACGTCCATGATTGCAAGGCAGATATCCAGACCAATGAAATCACCTAACTCTAAGGGTCCCATCGGATGGTTTGCACCAAGCTTCATAGCGGTATCAATACCTGCGATATCAGATACACCTTCCATCTTGATGAAAGCAGCCTCGTTGATCATCGGGATCAGGATACGGTTTACTACGAAACCAGCAGCCTCATTTACCTGTACCGGAGTCTTTCCGATCTCAACAGAGATGTTCTTGATCGCCTCAACGGTCTCAGCGGGTGTATTCACACCAGCGATCACCTCAATGAGCTTCATACGGTCTGCGGGATTGAAGAAGTGCATACCGATCATCGGACGGGTCAGACCATTTCCGATCTCTGTGATAGAAAGGCTGGATGTATTAGAAGCGAAAATGCACTCAGGCTTTGCGATCTTGTCAAGCTCAGCAAAAGTAGTCTTCTTTACTTCCATGTTCTCAAAAGCTGCCTCTACGATCAGATCGCAGTCTGCACATAAATCTTCCTTTAAGCCGGGAGTGATCTTTGCCAGAATGCCATCAACAGCTTCCTGAGTCAGTTTTCCTTTTTCTACTAATCTTGCATAGCCCTTAGCGATCTTGTCCTTACCGCCCTGTGCCCACTCCTGCTTGATATCGCAGAGTGCTACTTCATATCCGTCAACCTGGGCAAATGCCTTTGCAATGCCCTGTCCCATGGTACCTGCACCAATAACGCCTACCTTCATTGTGATAGATCCTCCTTAATTTGTTTTTAATTGGTTTGCAGCCGCACAAAAAACCTGTGCAGCCGCAGATATTCATTTACCTCGTCTATGTACGGACTATGCCTCGTACTTCTCAACGATCGTAGAGCAGCCCATTCCGCCACCGATACATAAGGTAGCAAGACCTCTCTTCACGTCGTCTCTTCTCTTCATCTCGTGTAACAGAGTTACTAAGATACGGCAGCCGGATGCTCCAACAGGATGTCCCAGAGCGATTGCACCACCGTTTACGTTTACCTTGCTCATATCGAAGTTTAAGTCTCTTGCTACTGCGATAGACTGAGCTGCGAATGCCTCGTTTGCCTCTACTAAATCGATGTCATCGATGGTAAGACCGGTCTTAGCGAATACCTTTCTGGTAGATGCTACAGGTCCAACACCCATGATCTCGGGCTCAACGCCGCCGAGTGCACCAGCTACCCATGTAGCCATAGGGGTGATACCTAACTCTTTTGCCTTCTCCTCGCTCATAACAACGACTGCTGCTGCACCATCGTTGATACCGGAAGCATTACCTGCGGTAACAAGTCCGCCCTGCTTTCCTGAGCAGCACTTTAAGTTTGCAAGAGACTCTGCAGTAGTGCCCGGACGAGGTCCCTCATCCTTTACGAAGTCAACGATCTCTTTTTTAACCTTAACCGGTACAGGAACGATCTCCTCGTCAAACTTACCTGCTGCGATGGCTGCCTCACACTTCTGCTGGCTGTTTGCTGAGAATGCATCCAGCTCCTCACGGGTGATGCCATACTTGTCACATACGTTCTCAGCTGTGATCATCATGTGATACTGATTGAATGCGTCTGTCAATGCATCGTTTACCATTGTATCGATGATCGTTGCATTATTCATACGATATCCGAAACGAGCCTTGGTCATCGCGTAGGGAGCCATTGACATGTTCTCCATACCACCTGCAACAACGATATCAGACTGTCCGGAAAGGATCTGAGCAGCTGCCTCGTTGACACACTTCAGACCAGAACCGCATACAACGTTTAATGTAACTGCAGGTACCTCAATCGGTAAACCGGCTTTGATGGATGCCTGACGTGCTACGTTCTGTCCCTGAGCTGCCTGGATGACACAACCCATAAGTACTTCGTCAACCTGCTCAGGCTTTACGCCTGCTCTCTTGATTGCCTCTTTGATTACGATTGCACCTAACTCTGCTGCGGGAGTGTTGCTTAAAGCGCCACCCATCTTGCCGATCGCGGTACGGCATGCTGATGCGATTACTACTTTGTTTGCCATTGTTTCGTCTCCTTTTCTCTTTTATTGCTGTTAATTTTTTAACAATCTAAGTTAAAATAAAATGCTCTTTCGAGCCGCTTGTAGGTAGATTGTACCATGAAAGCGGTTCATTTGCAACTAAAATCATAAAGATTTACTAAAGATCTTCATATTTTCCTTTTGCTTCTTAATAAAATACATGATGCGCGATCACATAGCCATCGATTGTTCCATTGTCTCTGCGAAAATACAGATATGGCACTGTAATGTTTCCATTCAGCACCTCCTGCGCGGCCTGTCTGCACTCACTGTTTGCCCCCGCCGCCACGCGTGCCGCCATACGTCCGCTGGCTACCGGCGAAAACTGCCCGTCCTGATAAATGACACCCATGATCGTATTGGGAAAGCTGGGACTTGCAACACGGTTTAAAACAACGCTGCCGACTGCCAGTTTTCCTATGTAAGGCTCTCCTTCTGCCTCACACTGGATAATGCACGCAAGTATTTCCAGTTCCTGTGCCGATGCAGGCTGTGACGTTTCATAGGAAGACTCTGTGGAAGACCCCGGATCCGGCTCAGTGACTGTTTCACCAGACTCCTCCGCTTTTGCCTGTTCTTCTTCCTGTCTTTTTCTCTCTTCCTCTTCCAGACGCCTTTGTTCTTCCTCCTCGGCACGTCTGCGCGCTTCCTCTTCACGTAAAAGCCGGAGCTCCTCCTCCTGACGCCTGATCTCTTCCATGCGCGCCCGATCCTCGGCAGCCTTCTGTGCCTCCAGCTGTTCCTCATATGCCAGCTGTGCTTCCAAAACGTTCTGGTAATCCTCCTGCTCCTTTAGCTGCGCTTCCAGATCATACAGTGCATCCTGCGCCTCTGCCTTCTGTGCTCCTGCATGTTTTAATTTCTCCCGTGTATCTGCCACCAGCACGGTCAGCTGCTCCATCTGTTCCTGCTGCTGTTTTTGCAGTGCCAGCAATTCATCCTTCTCGCCGTCCAGCTGCTGCTGTTTTTCCTCCAGTCCGCTCAAAAGTTCCCGATACTCCGTCAGTTGCTCCCTGTCATAGGCAACAACCTGTGAAAAATATTCCACACGATTTAAAAATTCACTCATCGAACGGGAACCAAGAAATGAATCCAACATGGAACTGTCCGAATGCTCATACATGAACCGGATACGTGCCTTCATGGCATCATAACGCTGCGCCCGCACAGCCTCCATTTCATTCAGCTCATCACGCGTTTTTGCGATCTGGTCATTTTTTCTTGTAATCTGTCCCTCGACATTCTCAATCGCCTGTTGCACGTTCTTTAGCTGTGTATTCAGCTCATCTAACTTTGCACCCACTGCACTCTGCCTGCTTTTTGCCGCGTCCAGCTCTTCCTTTGCCTTTTGGGTTTTTTCCTGCAGCTGTTCGATGGCTTTCTCCGTCTCATCGATCTTCTGCTCCGTCGTTTTTTTTGCCAGAGCCGGAAATATGGCCATCACAACCAGAAGTACCGTCAGCAGACAAATAAGAACACTTTTATGTAAAATTTTTTGCATATGCATCTCCTGTTTCCGCTTTTCGCTCATTATATCACATGCGCCGCGCCGTGGCATTGTTTTTTTCATTGTTTTGTGCTATACTGTTTTTATTTATAAAAACATGTTGAAATCATCATTGTGTAACAAAGAAGGGGCATGGGAATATGAAGTTTTATAAACCGGAAGAACTGAAGGCAGGCATGCGTCTCGCCAAACAGATTTACAATAAACAGGGAGTTTTGCTCTATGAGCGTGGTCTTGTCCTGACGGATCAGATCATTTCCAGTGTGCAGAAATTTGGGCTGCTCGGTGTGCTGATCCTTGAACCGGCAGAGCCACTGCCGCCCATCTCAGCAGAGGAACAGGAATTTGAACAGCTCCAGACTGCCTATATGTTTCGTTTGCGTGACAGCCTCATTGCCATCAGCAAAGGCCAGCAGCCGGAGGATCTTCCTGCACTCGTCTTTGATCTGATCCGGCGTTTTGGCGCCCTTGACCACCCGGTGGTATTTTCACAGACGATCCGAAGCAGCGAAGATTATAATTACAAGCATGCGGTATGCACTGCCATCCTCTGTGCGATGATCGCACACCGGCTCAGTCTCCCTACCGTAGCAATGAACGATCTTGTCACAGCTGCTCTTTTAGCTGATTTCGGATATTTGTATGTACCAAAGGAGATCATGCGAAAGCACGAGGACGAGCTGACAGATGCCGAGCTTCGCTCCATTGAGCAGTACCGTATAAAGGCGTTGCAGCTGCTGAAAAAAGATACGAACCCTTTCGGACTCAGCGAGAATACATTTACCACGCTGACCGAGTTTTTGACCGTTTCCCGCAAGGAAAATCCGGCACTTGCCACAGCTGCTTTCCACTTGAATACAAAAATACTCTTAGTTGCGGACAAATATGACCGCATGACCGCCATGAGTCTGAACTATCAGCCGGTGACATCCGTGCAGGCGCTCAAGCATCTGCAAAAACAGGACAAGCTCTATGATACATCCGTTGTCAGCGCACTGTCTGCCGCGATTTCTTTCCTTCCGGTCGGCCAGTGTGTATTACTTTCATCCAGCCGCCGCGGCATGATCGTGTCAGAGACACCAGGCGACCAGTTTCATCCACAGGTGCTTGATCTTTTGACAAATACCATCTATGACCTGAACAGCCCCAAGCTGCGCGGCGTGATAGAGATCACGGATCTCATGACCAGCATGGATCAGCGTTATCATTTTGATGAACAAAGTCTGAAGCATTTCACTCCGGACATGCCTCTTCAGGTGACGGCCAGACGTATCCGCCTGAGACTGGAAAAGGCCCGCAGACGCGAAGCTGCAAAACATGCACGGGCAGCGGCCGCATCCAGATAAAAAACTTTCGTAACTGTTCAGTTATAAACTTTTACAAATTTCAAACATACATATGCATTTTTCAAACAGCTCTTTGGGTGATGAATAGGCACCGGAAGGGCTGTTTTTTTGCGCATTTTTTCATCATTTACAACCACATTTGTTCAGTCATTTCTTAAGTCACACAATATCTTAAGTTTCAGGTTTGTTCAACACGTTTGATCCGCTTGACAGGCGGCTTTTCACGTGTTGAACACCAGGCGGCTGTCTCATACGTGGGCAGCTGCCTGAAAATCAGGCATTTACATATCTGACACGAAGGAGGCAGAAACATCATGGAAAACAGTATCTTTTTGACCACAGATCTGTCCATCGTTCCCGAAGCAGTCACACCGGACATTCTTTTCTCAGATTTCTACCGCATCTATTATTCCGACATGGAAGG
The DNA here is from genome assembly GCA_022773965.1 of Lachnospiraceae bacterium. Taxonomy (GTDB): domain Bacteria; phylum Bacillota; class Clostridia; order Lachnospirales; family Lachnospiraceae; genus W0P33-017. The sequence goes on along the minus strand of JALFNQ010000027.1, from coordinate 4,485 downwards.
ACGCTTAAAGCAGACGACACTGGCACGCAAAAACGCCATCATCTGCGACAAAATACTTCCCACATTTGCGTCTCTGCCCATGAACGCCATCACGCCGCAGATCATCCGGCGCTGGCAAACCGGCCTGCTTGCCCAGAACTACAGTGACACCTACCTCAAAACGATCGACATGCACCTGTTCTCCGTGTTCAAATACGCTGCAAAATATTATGATCTCCCGAATCCTTACGTCAAGGCAGATCATATGGGTTCCGGCAACGCAAAATCCATGCAGTTTTGGACTTTGCAGCAATACCGCTCATTCATCCGGGAGTTCCGTGAACAGCCGATGGTCTTTCTCGCCTTTGAACTGCTCTACTGGTGCGGCATCCGCGTCGGCGAGCTGCTGGCGCTCACGCCCCAGGACATCGATGAGAAAAAACATTTATTGAAGATCACCAAAACCTATGTCCGCCACGGTCACAGGGATATCATCTCCCCGCCAAAAACGGAAAACAGTGTGCGCAACGTGGCGATGCCGGATTTTCTCTTTTCTGAGATTATGGACTATATTTCCGCCTCCGGATTAAAGAAAAATGACCGGCTGATCCCACGGTCCACGGATTTTCTGAAATACCACTTAAAAAATGGCTGCCAAAAGAGCGGCGTGCCGAAAATACGCATTCATGACATCCGTCACTCCCATGTTTCCCTGCTGATCAATCAGGGCTTTACGGCGATCGCCATTGCGGAGCGCGTCGGGCACAAGCACATTTCCACCACAATGAACGTCTATGCACATCTCTTTCCGAACCGGCAGGAGATGCTCGTTCAGGCGCTGGAAAAAATGCACGAAGAGTCATCTTACCTCGTGCCGGTGAGCAGAAAATGACGTGGTGATCCCTTTTTACCTGCCGTACTGCAGTGTTTATGCGCACTTTTCTAGTGCAAAAAAATGCATGTTCATTACAAGGAGGCTGCACATGTCCATTGTCACTTCAAAAAAACACGTTCCGGTCATTCCGGAAAACATCCCGGCGGACATCACGTTCGCCGATTTTTACAGCATTTACCTGCACGACATGGAGGTTCGTTTAAAGCCCGCCTCCCTCTCGTCCAAGCAGCACATTTTTTCAGAAAAGATCCTGCCGTTTTTCGGTTCTCTGCCCATGCGAAGCATCACCACGCAGCACGTCCGCAAATGGCAGTCTGTCATCCTGCGGCAAAACTACAGCGTGACTTATCAGCAGCTGATCGACTTTCAGCTGTCCGCGATGATGCATTATGCGGAACGTTACTATGATTTTCCGAATCCCTGCACAAAGGCGGGGCACATCGGCGGCACAAAGACAAAAAAGCTCAGCTTCTGGACATTGGAGGAATACGAGCTCTTCATCAGCCATTTTTCCGCTGACCCGGAAGCATTCACCGCCTTTGAGATCCTCTACTGGACCGGAATGCGCCAGGGCGAGCTGCTGGCGCTGACCCCGGACGATATCGACCGGAAGCGGCGGCAGATCCACATCACCAAGTCCTACACACAGATTGACGGAAAGGATATCATTTCTACCCCGAAAACCAAGAAAAGTGAGCGCGATGTGTGTATCCCGAAGTTTCTGCTGGATGAGATCCTGGTCTATATCCGCACCCGCCAGATTCCCCATGACAGGCGGTTGTTTGAGCGGACACGCCACTACCTGTTTTTTAAGCTGCGCAAGGGCTGTGAAGCCTCCGGTGTGCGCCAGATCCGCACGCATGACATTCGTCATTCCCATGTTTCACTGCTCATCAACGCCGGTTTTTCGGCACTGGATATTGCTGAGCGGGTTGGCCACGATTCTGTCTCCACCACGCTGGACGTGTACGCGCACCTCTTCCCGGATCAGCAGCAGATGCTCGTCGACCGGCTGGAGGAGCTGCACCGGGAGGAAGAGGAAAACGCTGAGTAAAGGGATGCGCAAGTCCTCACCGGTGCCAACCGGCTAAATGGTTGATTTTCCAATGAATTCGTGCTTTGGGGGAAGTGGGGTGGGTAACACTAAAGTAGTAGTCACCGAGGCAGTCGTTGATAATACCACAAAGATTGCTTCTGTAAAGCAGGACACCTTTACCGATTTCACTGTAACTATGTCAAAGGCACTTGAGACTGCAACTGCAGCTGACTTCAGCATGGTTCGCGATGATGACAACCAGGTGATCACTGTTAAGAGCGCTAGCTTAGATGCTACCGACAAGACAAAGGTAAAATTAACAGTTTACACCTCATTAACTGACGCTAAGACCTATACTGTTACTTACACCGCAGCTGACGAAGCTAAGACCCAGTCTTCTGCAAAGGTTACTGTTACTGATGGTACTGTAGCCGCTGTTAACATCACACCTGTAGAGATTACTGCAAACAAGGCAACCAAAATTGAGTACCAGACACTGGATGCAAACGGTGTTATCGTATCTCAGAAGGGTGTTACCAAGCAGGAGAGCAAAGTAGATGTAACATGGGATTCTCTGTTAGGAACCATGGATACTGATACTTCCGAGTATATCCTTTACAACGTAGGCGATACTGCAAAGTTCACCGTTACCTATCACACCTACAAGTATGATACCACTACCGGTGCAGAGCTTGATGTAATCACAAAAGATTTCACTGTAACTGCTGTTAAAGATGCATCTGTGATCACTCAGTATGCATATACTGTAGCTACCAGCGAGCCCTATGACTGGGCAAAGGTTACCCCGAAGCAGACCATCGCATTGAACGATGAGGGTGCAGCTCAGCGTACCGCTTACTTCCAGATCAAGGATTCTAAGGGCAATGATGTAACCAAGTCTTGCGAGTATACTGTTGAATCAAGCGATAACAGCGTTGTAGTTGCTGATGGTACAGTAAAGGATGGCGCTCCTTTAAATCCGGTTAGCAAAGGCTCTGCTTACCTGATGATCAAGGACGGTGACGGAAAAGTTGTAAGTACCTTACCGATCACTGTTGGTGAGAAGCGTACAATTACAACTTTCAAGTTATCTTCTCCTGTACTGAATGTAGCTAATACAGCATCTACAAATGCTAAAGAAACATGCGTATATTCTGATATCACAGCAAAAGATCAGTATGGCGACGATATTGCACTCGCCGATTTAACATACGATAATAAGACCGGCAACCATACTACAGCAATCGATCCTAAGAAAGATGCAAAGACCATTTGTGCATATGCAGGCAATGGTAATAAGGGTTCTGAAAGCTATATCATCAAAGCAACTGATTCTCTCGGAAAATCAATGACTACTTCACTTCGTGTCAATAGCATTGTTCCGACTGACGCAAATCCTACATTCTCAGTTGTATTTTTAGATGAAAATAACAAAGTCGTTTCTTCTGTTGACACAACAGTTGCAGAGGATGCAAATGCAACAGATGCTCCTGCAAGCAAGACCTTAAAGGTTGTCGTTGTTGAGAAGAAGAACGGTGTGGTAACTGGAAAGACCACTGATAGCACCAGAGGTGTTCGTTCCGTTCAGGTTACTAAGAATGACGGAACTGTCATCGCAAAGGCAGTATCGGACGCATCCGTGAAGATTACATCCAGCCCTGCTATTTCTGATACCGTTATGTTAAATGGTGGTGTTGGTGTAACTGGTACTGCTGTAAGCGCTGTTGCTGATGCAATCACCATTACAGCTAGAGAAAAGAGTACCGGACTTTCAGAGAAACATCTTGGCGTTGGTACCTACACAGTTGTATACGAACTGATCAATGGCACAAAGGTTGAAAAAGCTGCTGCTTCTTTCAATGTTAAGGATACACAGACTGCTGTAACTGCAAAGGTAAAGGAGACAGCTTCTTCAGAGACTACTTTATCAAGCGTTTTAGTTGATTCTACTGGTAAGTATGTTGAATACTATTACGGAAGCGTAAAAGTAGCTCCCGCTGATGTAGATTTCGTAGGCGTTAAGGCTACTTACAGCAACGGAAATAAGAACGCGTATGTAACAAATGTTACTGTTAAGGTTCCTGTTGCCGGAAACGCAAACAACAAGATCACTGTAACTGTTCCTGTGAACAAGACATTCACTACTTCAGCAGCTGGTGGTTGGAGCTAATTAGACGACTAACAGAACTGAATAGTTAAAAACTCTGCAACTGCCACCGGTCTTTGACTGGTGGCAGTTGTTGCAAAAGAAATGAGGGCCTCTATCATGGGAAAAACAAGGAAAATCACTCGTACATTCACACTCTTATTGTTACTCGCACTTTTTGTAACTGCCATTCCCTGTCAAGCTTATGCCGCGGGTACACTGAATATCAATCTCAAGAACAACCAGACCTTTTACCTTCTGCCCGGCACGGACAAATTGAACTACAAAGTGTCTGTCACATCCAAAAATATTTCCGGTGATCAGACCTGTTCCTCCAGCAACCTGTCTGTGGCAGATATTGATGACATGGGAACGATGTCCATCAATGATGCTGGATCAACAAAGATCACAGTCGCTCTCGGCAACAGA
>JALFNQ010000252.1 GCA_022773965.1 Lachnospiraceae bacterium | reverse complement strand
TTGTCAGAGTTGTACGATGAAGGTCTTATGGAGGCACGTGCAGTTGAACAGACTTCCGTATTTGCGGCTGCGGAGCAGTTTGCCCGGGTGGAAGGAATTCTTCCTGCACCGGAGAGCTCCCATGCGATCCGCGTAGCCATTGACGAGGCGATGAAGTGTAAGGAGACCGGTGAGGAGAAGACGATCCTGTTCGGCCTGACCGGAACCGGATACTTTGATATGGTGGCTTACGAGAAGTTCCACAATGGCGAGATGGTTGATTACATCCCAACGGATGCAGATCTGCAGGTGGGATTTGACGGACTGCCGAAATTCTAAAAAATTAAATGCTTACATAGAAAACGAAACACCGCATGTCGCGGTGTTTTGTTTTCTATTTCAGTGCTGTATTTACAAAGGAAGTCGGCGAGTATTGCTGAATCAGAGGTGAAATATGAAGAAAACAACAAAAACCGTACTTACCGTATGCCTAACCGTGCTTCTTGCTATTGGAATCGGCGGCTATGCCTATGTGTCCGATTACTATCACGCTGATGAGATAGCCATGGAAGCTATGGCCGTAAAGACTGATGGTGTGCAGATAGAGAAAGACAGGAATGTGATTTGGTTTATCCCCGAAAAGCCGACGACAGGGCTGATATTTTACCCCGGCGGTAAGGTGGAGTATACGGCCTATGCACCCTTGCTGCAAATCTGTGCGGAACAGGGGATCTGCTGCGCACTGGTGCAGATGCCAGGCAATCTGGCGGTGCTGAATGCTGATGCCGCGGACGGACTCCAACAAGAGCATCCGGAGATCACCGCCTGGTACATGGCCGGACATTCTCTGGGCGGCGCGATGGCTGCAAACTATGTTGCAGCGCATTACGAGGACTTCGATGGATTGATCCTGCTGGCAGCTTATTCGACAAAGGATCTCACTCAGACGCCACTGCGGGTGCTTTCTGTTTATGGCTCGGAGGACGGCGTAATGAATCGGGAAGCTTATGAAAAGAATCGTGAAAATCTTCCAGCAGATACTGAGGAATTGGTGCTGAATGGCGGCTGCCACGCTCAGTTTGGCAGCTACGGGCCGCAGGATGGCGACGGTGTTCCTGCTATTTCGGGCGAGGAACAGGTTCGTCAAACCGCAGATGCGATCTCGGCGTTCATCGGACAGTGAGGAGGCTTTGTCGGACTCATGACATCTGACACCGTTATGCTGAAAAAGCAGTATCCGGAATGGGGCTTGCAGGTGCGCATTCCTGTTTTTGCCCATGGCAGGCTTCTTTGGTATTGTAATAGGCATGGATTGTATTATCAGGAGGTGTGACGATATTTTACTCCTGAATCACTTCATTCAACTGTTTGACAGTGCACCCTTTGCTTTCATAGTAAACAAGCATCTCATCAATTTTCTTCTTATCATAGCTGGTGATGCAGTCAGAAATAACATGAACCGTGTAGCCGGCCTTTTTCATATTGTAGCAGGTAGACTTCACACAGGCGGTTGCATCTGCGCCGGCAATGTAAAATTCTTGGATCTGGTGTTCATCGATAAATGCAGCAAATGCATCGCTTGTTAATGCGTTGCCTTTTGATTTATCAAAAATATTGTCAGAAACGATCTTCATTTCAGGAACAAGCTCGGCTCCTTTAGTGCCGGGCTTAAATGTTCTTGTCCCGGCGGACAGATTGTTGTGTCTGATATACACGACATGCATGTTGTTTGCAACCGCCCAATCAATCGCAGTGTTAATGTTTTCGATGATCTCCTTATAGTTTTTGGTGATATCATTCTGAATATCAATAATAACCAATGCTTTTTCACTCATATTATTTCGTCCTCCGTGTTTTTCCTTTTATAATTATCATATCATTCTATTGTTGACATATGTCTGTCAACAATTTACGCTATAATTAAAAATAAAAGGAAGTGGCTTCTATGAAAGTTGATCGGCTGGTCAGTATCATTATGATATTACTAGAAAAGAAAAAAGTAAGCGCTGAAGAATTGGCAAACACCTTTGAAGTGTCAAAGCGTACCATCTATCGTGACATCGATTCCATCTGTATGACCGGCATTCCGATCCGGGCAACTCCGGGCGCAGGCGGAGGTTTTGAGATCATGCCGGGTTTCAAGCTTGATAAAAATGTATTTACGGAAGACGATCTGTCCACGCTCTTGATGGGACTTTCCGGCCTTTCATCGGTTGTGCGTGGCGATGAGATCATTCATACCATATCCAAGGTGCGAAGTTTTATCCCCCCTGCACAAGCGGATGTCATCGCATTAAAAACAAGTCAGATCTGTATCGATGTCAATTCGTGGACAACGAATCCGCTGGTACAAGCTCATCTGGAAAAAATAGAACTGGCTCTGAAAGAAAGGCACTTACTATCATTTTCCTACATAGACCGTCAGGGAAATGCTGTTCACCGCACAGTCGAACCATACCAGCTTGTTTCAAAAAATAGCAGTTGGTATTTCTATGGTTTCTGCCATCTGCGAAACGATTATCGACTATTTAAGCTTTCCAGAATGATCGATCTGGAAGTATGTGCGGAGTCATATATTCCAAAAGATTTTCCTACACCGATCTTAAGTGCTGATGCGATTTCAGATTCCTTGAAAATTTTTATCACTCTTAGAATACATAAATCTTTGCTGGAAAGGATGCTGGATCATTGTTCGTTTGACCAGTTTACCCCGGATGGCGATAGTCATTATATTGTGGATTTTCCTTTTATTGACAGGGATTATTATTATGACATGCTTTTGAGTCTCGGAGACAAATGCGAATGCTTAGAGCCTGCAAATGTCAGAGAAAAATTGTCGAAAAAGATAGCCTGTCTTGCTGAAATATACAAAGAATCATGATTCAATAAAGCCGGTTTATAGATATAATAGCAAAAATGGCCGAGAAAATTCTCGTTGGTTTTTTGTAAGATATCAAAACAGGCTCCCCATCACCGGATCCTTTCCGGCGGTGAGGAGCCTGCTTTTCGGCTCGATGATCATATATGCAGCAGATCGCATGCATGACAAAGGGCGCTCCTCGTGGCAGAAGAAACGTCCCTACTTGGTACCGAAGATGCGGTCTCCCGCATCGCCCAGTCCCGGGCAGATGTAGGCATTCTCATTCAGGCAGCGGTCGAGGTGACCAACGTAGATCTGGATATCGGGATGATCCTTGTGCAACCGCTCCAGGCCTTCCGGTGCAGCGATGATGGACATAAATTTAATGTTTTTGCCGCCGTGCTGTTTGATCATGGTCACTGCGTCAGAACCGGATCCGCCGGTGGCAAGCATCGGGTCAACAACAACGATGGTACGCTGATCAATGGGCTCAGGCAGCTTGCAGTAATATTCATGCGGCTCATGTGTTTCGGGATCACGGTACAGACCGATGTGTCCCACCTTTGCGCTGGGAACCAGTGCGAGAATCCCGTTTACCATGCCAAGACCTGCACGTAAGATCGGAACGATCGCCAGTTTCTTTCCGGAGATCATCGGTGTCATGCAAGTCTCGATCGGAGTCTTGATCTCCACATCTTCGGTGGGAAGATCGCGGAGCGCCTCATAACCCATGAGCATGGCAATCTCCTCAACCAGCTTTCGGAATTCATTGGTTCCGGTGTGTTCATCCCGCAACATGGAAATCTTGTGCTGCAGCAGTGGATGATCAAAAAAAGTAACGTTTTCTATATGCTCCATAAGAGTGTACCTCCTAAAATTTTTTCTATCAATAGTTTAACACATTTTACAGATAATGCCAGCATAATTGCGTTTTCCCAGTAAATACTATCCGTGTAGTAAAAAATTGCGGTTGTAACGATATGGTACAACTGTGAAAAAATTTCAGGAGGCAATTATCATGGCAAAGAATTATTCTAACGAGTCAAACTGCACAGATGCAAATAATGCATACAATGCATCCAACGAGGGTAACTCAACAAACGCAAAGAATGCAACCAACACCAAAAACGCAAAAAACGCAAACAACGCGAACAATGCAAGCAACAAGACTTCCAATAAGTCATCAAACAAGTCATCCAATGCTTACGATGCAGCAGATCGTTACTAAAGAGTGTCACGTATCTTTGCAAATTGCATAGAATAAGTAAAAGAGGAAACAGACCGGCACAATAGCCGGTCTGTTTTTCGTCAGCTCGTGACCGGAGGAATAGGAATGCGTTATCAATTATTATCGAAGGACGAATTTTTGCATGAGATGAAGCGGAAAAATACAATGGTGATCGATCTGAGGGATCCGGATAGTTACGCACGGTGGCATTTGCCGGGAGCAATGAACCGGAGCTATGACAGGATCAGTGAATGGTCGTTGGAGCTGGATCGGGGAAAGCGGATCCTGCTTTACTGTAGTCACGGCAACGAGAGTATTCTTGCAGCGCGCTATCTCGGAAGTCGTGGATTTCAGGTGTATTCCCTGATCGGTGGTGTGGGGTTACTGTTCACACAGTAGCCAGCATTTACTGCGGGCTACGTGCCAAAAACGTACATGAGCCATGAATTTGGCGATTTTGCATGCGAAGCATCGCCAAATTCGTTGCAATTTACAGGTCAGCTGGCTGACGTGTGAATTGTAACGGTGTGGGGAGCCGCAGATAACAGATTATGTAAAATTTATTTGACATGCAAAGGACGTATGGACTATCATTAGAAGCATAGTATGGTATCAAAATACGATTAGAAATCATTACCGATAAAACTGGAGATAATGAGTAAAAATGCAGACATTTAAACTGATCGCTCCCTGCCATTTTGGACTGGAAGCGGTATTAAAAAGAGAAATTTATGATCTTGGATATGAGATCACACGTGTCGAAGACGGACGCGTGACTTTTACGGGAGATGCGGAGGCAATCTGCCGGGCCAATCTGTTTCTGCGCACTGCGGAGCGGGTACTGATCCAGGTCGGCAGATTTCAGGCAACTACCTTTGACGAGCTGTTTGAGGCTACAAAGGCATTGCCCTGGGAGGAATATCTGCCTAAAGATGCCAGATTCTGGGTGAAAAAGGCTTCCTCTATCAAAAGTAAGCTGTTTAGCCCTTCGGATATCCAGTCCATCGTAAAAAAGGCGGTGGTTGAGCGCATGAAAGGGCATTTTGGCATTTCCTGGTTTTCAGAGGACGGGGCAGATTATCCGCTGCGTGTGTTCCTCATGAAGGATGAGGTGACGGTGACGATCGATACAACCGGTGATTCCCTGCATAAGCGCGGCTATCGCACGATGGCAGGTGCAGCTCCGCTGTCAGAGACGCTGGCGGCTTCCTTGATCATGCTGACGCCGTGGCGCGGAGACCGGATCCTGGTGGATCCGTTCTGTGGCAGCGGAACATTCCCCATCGAGGCAGCAATGATGGCGGCAAATATTGCTCCGGGCATGAACCGTGAATTTTTGTCCCAGGAGTGGAGCACACTGGTGCCAAGAAAGGTCTGGTATGAGGCCGTGGAAGAGGCTCAGGATCTGATGGATACAAGCGTGGAGACTGCAATTCAGGGCTATGATATCGATGAAAAGGTCATTGCGGTGGCTCGTGAAAATGCGCGCCGTGCCGGGGTGGAGCATCAGATCCATTTTCAGCGAAGGCCGGTGGCACAGCTGAGCCATCCGAAAAAATATGGTTTTATTATTACGAATCCCCCTTATGGAGAGCGTCTGGAGGATAAAAAGGATCTTCCTGCACTCTATCAGCAGATCGGTGAAGCATATGCAAGACTGGATGACTGGTCGATGTACCTGATCACCAGTTATGAGGATGCTGAGCGCTATATCGGAAAGAAAGCAGATAAAAACAGAAAGCTGTATAACGGTATGATCCGCACATACTTTTATCAGTTTCTCGGTGCCAGGCCGCCAAAACGGACACGCCATGAGGGAACGACACAGTTATAAAAAGGAAACATATGCGTTATTCCAAAAGATATATATTTTTTACGATTTTTTTATTTATTTTTATATTGGCAAAATTTAATAATTCCACAAGCGAGTTTGTAGAGGTGGAACAGTTTCGCGGTGCGAGGCTGCAGCCGGCAGACTGGAATCCGCTGATCGCTGCGAGTGTTAATGATGATGTGATCACTTTGAATATCGGCAGCCGTAGCTACACCAGCAAGGACACGCCTCTTTATATGGACGATGAACTGCAATTGATGGTTCCGGTCAGTATTCTGCGGGACAGTTTAAACTGCAGCGCGCATATATATGATGAAAAAAAGCTTGTCCTGCAAAAAAGAGATTTATCGATCAGTTTTGTACTGGGTGAAGATACATGCACCATGGACGAACAAAAAGTGAAACTGTTTTCACCAATGACGAGGGACAATGGTGAATTTTTTGTGGGAATGAAAGACGTGTCAGACCTGCTGGGCTACGATTATGAATGGGATATGGCCCAGAATAAGGCAGTGGGTGTTGACACCATGAGTGATGTTGGTTTTTTGCCCTACAAATATGATCTTCGGGAGCAACAGCGGGTGACTGGGGTGAAGGATCAGGGAAGGTTTGGTAC
>JALFNQ010000118.1 GCA_022773965.1 Lachnospiraceae bacterium | reverse complement strand
AATACCTCCGCATACTGCCCGTATGAGAGAACGTAACCGGTAAACCAGCTCTCATCCGCATCCTCTATAGTAAAAATAAAATGGTCATCCTCCTCTTTCACCTGAGATGGATTCATCTCATCAAAAGCACGATACGCCATACATTTATCAATGGCGACGATTGCCTGAAACGTCTTTTTCTGACTGACGTAATGGCTTGCTTCTCCCTTTGGAGGCGAAAGCGGATCAAACCGCTCGTCCGTCACTTCCAGATGTCTCATTCTGTGGAACTTGAAATATCTGAAATCCTGCCGTTCTTCACAAAACGCATACAAATACCATGACTGCGCCCGAAAAACCAACTTGCATGGGCGCACTTTCCGATGAGAAATACCACCCTGCTTCATGTAATCAAATGTCACTTTTTTTCTGGTCAGCACAGCATGCTTCAATTGTCCGAACCGCTCTTTGTCAAAATATCCCTCTCCCCAGTTATCCAGTTCGATCTCGATCCAGTCCTGCGCCGCCTCGCCAAAGAAATCTTCCAGACGCTGCAAGGCCTCTTTCTCGTCATCATAGGCAACTGTCCCCATCAGTCTCATGGAAGATAAGATCCCGCTTTTTTCTTCATCTGTAAGCACCTTTTTATTCAGCACATAGTCAGGAAGCAGGGATACGCCTCCATCCCTGCCTCTCGTTGTATAAATGGGTATTCTCGCTTCCGACAATTTCTCAATGTCCCGATTGATGGTCCGAACGGAAACCTCCAGTCTGTCAGCAAGCTCCCGCGCCGATAAATGTTCATTTTCCATTAACAGATATACGATCTGAAACAGCCTGCCTACCATGTTTCACCCTCTTGTTCCTGATCACTTGATCGCGATGTAAATATCTATATCTTCCTGTGACAGATATTCCTCGAAATCTCCGGTAAACGTACGATCCAGCGGAGTCTCCCAGATTTCTTTCCAGGAATTTGCAACAGCCTCGATCATGTCTCCATGGACGCTGAATTTTGCATATCTGCCGGCCGGAATGGTCTTGACTGCAAAGCTGTTTCCGCTTTCGGCATCACTTACCTCAAAACCGGCGGTCACCTGATATCCCTCCTTGTCATAGTCGGAATAAAGTCCAATGGCATAGGCATTCACCCGGTTCTGTATTTTATCCGTGTTCTCCGGTGTGTAGAGCTGTTTCCACAGATCACCGATAATGGCTCCCATTTGCGGATCTTCGTTACTCGTTCTTGCCGCAAATCCTACAATTGTCTTTTCCTTCAGTTCTACGATTTCGTAATTCATGATGAATCCTCCTTATTGTCGTAACTGTTCAGTTCCTTCACAGTACGATACAAAAATCCATGAAAATCGTCTTCGACGATGGGATTTTTGCACCTTTGAATCATGTTCTTACGATCTACGCGGTTCCGCTCCGATCTGGTGTGAACAATTACTTTATTCTATGTTTGTTGACAATAGAAGCATATCACCCTATATATGACATTGTATGTCATATATTCCAAAAAAGTCAATTTGATTCTTTTTCAAAATGCTGATAATCTTTGGAATGAACCCAGTCACCACCCCATGTAAAACCATGTTCGGTAAACAGCTTGTAGCACAGATCATCATGGTCGATCCGATACGGATGATCCTCACTTTGATCCACATACGCTGCAGCATTCGCCGGCTCAATCGAAAGTGCTCCGTTCACGGTCTTTACATACGGATTATACAGTGGATTGATATCGATCGCCATACCGAGTCCATGCTTTGAGATGGTTGTCGTATGTGAGATCGTCCGGAAATTAAATGCCGATGAATTGTTATCACTCATGGACGCCTCATCATCCGCATCATATTCGTCCACCAGACGAACTTTCTCGATCGGATACTTTGCCCGGTACAACTCCTCAAAAATGGCAAGTACATCATCCGCAATGGCTTTGTTCACAACAAGTTCGCCCTCTTTTGTCTCACCGTCAAACCCCGTATGCAAAATATGAACATACCGAAGTTCTTCCCTGTCTATCGTACAATCGGCTTTATATGATCTGCCCTGCATCTTCGTAAAAATTCATCCGGAATTGGGGTAATATAAAATGCATCCAGATCATACGCTTCCGTTTTCATCTCTGGCTCCAGACTCTTTGTTTCCTCTGCCTCCGGATTCTTTATTCCCGCCGACTCTGAATTCTGTGTTCCCGCCGGCTCCACAGCTTCGGGGACTCTCTCCGCATCAATGTGGATGCTTCCCTTTGCCTTCTGCCCCACGACAACGATGGGATAGGCGCCGTCCATAGAAGCCTCCACAGTAAATTCCTTCACGGTTCCGTCTCCCTGATAAAGCACGGTTCCGTCCGGCGATGTAATCTTCAAGTACAAATTCCCCTTCACCGTCTCAAATTGAATTTTGAGCGTGTCACCCTGCTTCAACTCCAAGGTGTGAGTGTCTGTGCCGTTCATGTGTTTAATGTCCAACTGATAAGAATCCTCATTCTTTACACTGCTGCCGTCAAAGGTGGAATTAGATGCGCACCCGGCAAGGGTCACAAGAACGCAGCAGACAAGGATAATACCATAAAAATTATGTTGTTTCATATTATTTTCCTCCGATGTGATTAAGTATGTTTCATCATCAAGAAAATAAAGTTTTCGTGACTGTTCAGCGCCTCACAGTTACCTCTCTATCTATGCATTAAAATACATATCATAAACGATATAACCATGTATGCCATCCAATGATCCCTTGTAGGTCTCCTGACACATCATACATCTTGGATCTTCCATTGGCCATCCGCTTGTCGGGAAAATGTGATATTCTGATGATGTCCGAAATCCAACACGATGATAAAAGTTATAATTCCCCTCTACGGTTATGCCTTTATATCCGCATTCCTTTACTTTCTCAATTCCCATCTGAAGCATCGTAGCGCCGATTCCCTGTCGAAAATAATCTGCATGAACAGATACCGGTGCCAACATAACGATTTCCGGATCTGCCTCATCGTCATATCCCCCTTCCTTTGTAGGGGATAGAGGAAACTTTGAAAACAAAAAATGTCCCACAATCGTATCATTTAGTTCCGCGACAAAAGACAATTCCGGTATATAGTATTTCGAATCTCTGATTTCTTCAACTAATGCAATAATATCGGTTCCATCCGAATAGTCTGTTCCCTCTTGAAACGAACGCAAAATCAGCGAAACGATACTCTTATAATCTTTATGTTCCTCCGGACGAATGGTAAGTTCCCCGTTCATCACCTGTTTGTCCTCCTTCTTGCCCAAAAATGATATTTTCTTATTCTGTTCCATATTCTACATATTCCGTTTTTATTGCCCAAAACTAATGATATACTTTCTCAATCCATTCCCCGACGATTTTTGCCAGCTTCATTCTCTGTCCAACAAAACTGTGATTACTTTGAATCGATTCATAGCTCACATTCGCATGTAACTCCGCCAGCTTTGTTGCGAGAGGCCTGAGCATCTTTTCCGGTGGTGCAATTGTATCGAATGCTGCCTCGATCAATAAGACGTTTCTCTTGGCAAGCTCGTCATAGCGATTCAAAACGCTGAGCTCCTGCTGATTCATCAACGCATTTTCATATACTTCACTTGCCGAGTTCATCTTTAAACACTGACCTTCCGTTTCAATCATGAGAAACAGATCCTTTTCCATCTTGTAGCGAAAAGCTGCGCCAATGTCGTATGCCGCCATCGCAACAACCCCTTTGATAAAAGGCAGATCTTTTGCTGCATTTAGCACTGTCTGTCCACCCATACTATGACCAACTAAAAAGATGTTTTCGGTGTCGATATCATACTGATCCGCAATCGCCGGATTGTGTGCCCATTTTGCGATCGCAATCAGATCATCTTTCAGATTTGTAAACAGATAATTACCTTCGCTGCCCCACGCACCTCTGTGATTCATATGTATCACAACGCATCCCATTCTCATCAGGGCAAGTTCTAAGTCATTATTGGTTGTATATCCGGGGAATCCGTGTGACATGATAATCGTTGGATAAGGGCCCTGTATTCTCTTATCCGGAGTCAGAAGATATCCATACAAATGGCATCCGCCGCTGATAATGTTAAGTTCAAAAATTTCCGGTTCTACGCTGATTTCGTCCACATCGTATTCAATAAACGCATTCTTTGAATTCATTATTTCTCTCTTTCTTTCATGTAAGATGATTGCTTTGTCATGTCAAAGTATTGCTGATACACACGATAATGACAAAGTGGATTTATCTTTATCTCTCTAGTCTCTCAAGCACCCAATCGGCACTACACGCACGCCATCCTCTCGTGTATATGCCATGTTCCCACCAGTAATTACTATGAGTAGATCAGGCTCTCTGAGAGGTACTTGTTTTTCTTTTTCGTTGTACCCACGCACCAAATCCCTTATTTTCAGCAAATGTTTTGCACCTTCTTCGATCTCCGCACTTCCCAGTTTGAATTCGATCAGAGCATATCTCCCATCACTAATATGCAATACCGCATCTGCTTCCAAATCATATCTGTCATGATAATAAGACAGCTTTCCGTTTAGTGCCTGTGAGTAAATTTTCAAATCCCTGATACACATACATTCAAAAATAAATCCATATGTTTTCAGATCTTTCTCTAAATAATCCGGCGAAAGACCTAATGCCGCCACCGCTATTGAAGGATCAACAAACTCGCGCTTCTTTCCTGAACGGATGGTGGTTGCAGAACGTATGGCAGGGCACCATGCCTCTACATCTTCGATCACAAACAACCTCTCTAGCGCATTCAGATATGAATCAAAAGTTGACCGTGAGATACTATCAGCATTTGCACTGACATCTTTAAAAATGATGCTTCTCTTCGCCAACGTAGAAACATTGCGCGCATATGATTTCAAGATCAATTCCGCTAACAAAGGATTCCTCGTCACCCCATCTACTGTTGAAATATCTGATTCGCACACATTACGCAAATAATCCTTTGCAACAATTAATTTGGCGGCATCGTTTTTTTTTCGCAGGGAAGCAGGCCAGCCGCCTCTGCAGGCCGCAAAGATCAAATCTTCAACTTTCATATCTGACATGATCCCATCAATATCCACTTCCGGATGATCAAATAGTTTTCTTAATGATATTTGTCCGTTCGATTCATGAGATTCAAAAAGGCTCATGGGATACATTTTTAGTCTGGAAATCCGCCCGGTTCCCGTGTGATGGATCTGTTTGTCATCCACAGATGTAGATCCTGTTAATATGAACAGGCCTTCCTCCTGCCGCTCATCTACAGCTGTCCTGACCGCATCCCACAAAACCGGAGCTTCCTGCCATTCATCAATCAGCCGCGGGTTATCGCCTTTCAACAAAAGTGATGGTTTTGTTCTGGCGGTAACCAGATATCCCTCTCTCATATCCGGGTCCTGCATTTTTAAAACGCTGTTCGCCTGCTCTTCTGCCGTAGTTGTCTTACCACACCATTTTGGTCCGACAATCAGTGTCGCTCCAAACGCCTCCAGTCGCAGCTTTAATTCTTCGTCCACAATTCTTTTTAAGTATACTTTCATATATGATCAGGCTCCTTTTTCTTGCAGACCATTAAGCATCATTTACTTGGAATAATATCCTATTATATCCTGTTTGTCAATTTTTATCACGTGTTTTTGAGCCATTTTATTACGTGTTTTTGAGCCTTTTCATTATGTGTTTTTGAGTCATTTTAGTACGGACCAAAACCACATAAGATACTCCTCTCCCAATTAAATAATCCTTCCGTTGATCTACAACTGCATACACAACCACTTTTTTCTTTTCTTCTCATACTACTGCTTTATCTCATCGCCTCTTTGATTGCCCGCTGTTCACTAAAACAATTTTTTCTTCTTAAAATACATAATTTCTATCGCCACGATCACGATTGCAACAATAATGACTGCAGGATAACCATATTTCCATTGTAATTCGGGCATATAAGCAAAGTTCATCCCATACCATCCCGTCAAAAGAGTAAGGGGAAGAAACAACGTCGTAACAACCGTCAGTATGCACATAATCTTATTTTGCTGGGCATCCTGCTGTGACTGATAGAGTTCTCTCAGCTGAAGAATATTCTCCCGAAGAAGATGCACATGATTCTGCAGTCGCTCAATCCGGAGTACATATCTGCCCCATTGCTCTGTATTTTTTATCAACAGCGATTCATCATATGCCTGAATCAAATCCCCAATAGCGGTCAGCTGTTCATAATAGGCATTCAGCTCTGATAATTTCTGCCTCATCCTTGTAAGTGAGGGATAAAAATCTTTTGGTATACCATGGAGCAGGGTGTCCTCCATATTTTCCATCTCTTTCTCAAAATGTGACAAATACAGAACATCACTTTCAACCATCTGCTCCAGAAGCTGCAGCAGAAAATGATCCGGTGATTGCACATTTTGGATTTTCTCTACTTGTTTGTCCAGCCAGCGTTTCACATCTCCGGTATCTTCGATAAACGTAATATTCTGTTCTGTCATATAAAATCCGAAGGCAATCAGTGGCTACCGCTTCTCATTTTTCTGTGGAATTCTGATTGTCCCAGAACACACTCTGTAAATACTTCAGCCTTACAATAACGTATTGAACCAATACTATGTAAAATCTCTCTATAATTTGGAAATTTTTCCTTGTTTTTACGAAATTCATCTGCACTTATTATTGTAAAATAAGTCATCAAGTCACCTCCTGCATTTTCTTCAACACTCTTAGTTCCGTTCTTCTACAATAATCCGAGCGATTCATTTATCTTAATATTTTATCCATCGGCCTCCCCTTGGCAAGTTCATCCACCAGCTTATCCAACCAACGAATTTTCTGCATTAATGGATCTTCTATCTCCTGGACCTTAATCCCGCAGACAGAACCGGTAATCAATTTGCAATTGGGATTCATCTGCGGAGCTTCATTGAAGAAAGTCTCGTATGATACGCCGATCTCAATCTGGCTGTCCAATTGTTCTTTCGTATAACCAGTAAGCCAACATATGATTTGATCAACCTCTTCTTTCGTTCTTCCCTTTCGTGTTGCCTTTGCGATCAAAAGTGGATACACCTTTGCCACACTCATGGCAAATACCTTTTCTTTTTCCATATATTTACTATCCTCCATATCTAATCAGACAAAAAGTTTCCGCACATTTCACCACCTGATCCGGATACATTCGCATTAACAATATGTTCTCATGGCGTTTTATACGCCATAATTGCATTATATATCGCCAAATTTGTTTTTTTCAAGTATCACTTCTCCAAATTATAGTTCACTTATCGTTTCCGTAACCGTATGGGATAAACTCCTCTTCACCGGCTTCACAACAGACGTTGCACAAGCAAAAGCTACTACAAGCAAAATGATGAGCAATTCCTTCACCGGGACTGTCCATGGAGTGCCAAAGTATGCGGAAATGATCATCTGAAAGAACTTCCTGTGCAAAAGTAACCCAAAGATTCCGCCGGTCAATATCCCGGAGATTGCGTAGGCCAACGTCTCCGCACAGATCATTTTACAAATCTGCCTGTTATCCATTCCGATTGCTCTCATGATTCCATACTGCTTATTTCTGGCTGATACACTCATAGAAATACTATTGTTGATATTGAAAACTGTGATCAGCGCAATGATTCCAAGGAAACCATATACGAGCAATGAGAATGCCAAATAGGTGCTGTTTACTGACTTTTTTCTCTCCCGTTCATCACCCAGCTTGATACCGTCTCCAAGAAGTTTTCTGATCTTCTGATCAATATCCTTGTCTGCTTTCTTTGTGACTTGAATATCAATCACGGCATATTCATCAATTCCGGTAAGCTTTACAAAAGTCTCCTCCGAGCAGAGAACCGTCGGTATGTCTGATGAACTGAACGGGCTGTCCTTCAGCACGGCAGCTACTGTCAATTCGTTGCCCCTGTACCAGATTTTATCACCCAGCGTCAATGGATTGTTTTTATCAAAAACAACCATCACAGAGTCGATGCCATGTTTCACTGCCTCGATATCGCCTGATAAATAATCACCCTTTGCCCAATCAAACTGTAGCTCTTCATAGGAAATCAGATCCATCCTGTTTACGTCCTTTGTGGAAGTGATATCATCACAGATGTGCATTCTCCCATATACGTATTTGATGCCGTCGATTTTCTCAATCTCTGCAACGAGCTCCTGTGGTAAAACAGGTGCATAATCTTCAGCAAAAGCTGACAGATCCGGAGAATATGGTCTATTTGAATTGAGTGCATGACCAATCCAGGCAATCATTACCGAAAAACTCAAAAACAGGATTATACTTAATGCAAAGGATCCGGTCATCATCATAAGGCTCTTCTTTTGTGAAACAGCATGATAAATTCCAAGTGCATGTTCTACTTTGAGAAACTTTGTGTTGGCAGCCTTTTTGACATTTTTATTTTCCGTGTTTCCTAATACTCCTGCCACCGGTGTCACCTTTGCTGCCCGCTTTGCAGGGGCATTGGCAGCGATCAGTACTGTAATGATTCCTATTATCGTACCACTGATGATTCCTATGGGACTTAGTTTGAAGACCGGCATGTTCTCCCACTCGCCACCTATGACATATCTAAGGATTGCACAGATTCCCCAGGATGCCAGTGTGGCAATCAAAATACCAGCCGGAATCGCCTTTTTGCACCAGTTTAATGCTTCCAATCTTACGATGCGCCTAATCTGAGCTCTGCTTGTTCCAATACAGCGAAGCATCCCAAAATACTGGGTTCGCTCAGCAATATTGCTGTTCATGCTGCCTGCGATCATGAGTACACCGGCAACCATTACAAGTATAACAAGGAAAAATGCTACACCGTATAAACCTACCACGTAACTACTACTGCTCATTCCCAGAATTCCAAGAATAGCCGCATTTTCAGCTACGACCGAACTGTCCCATCCATGCTCTGCCTTTAGTTTATCTATCGTCTTTCTTATGCTCCAGGTCTTACCGAACTGAATAAAGTAAACCGGGTTCATTTTTTTTCCGTTTTCTTTCATAATCTTTTCAAAATCATCCATGCTGACAAAGACACCTAATGCATCATTTCTCTGAAGCAAAGTGCCATCCTTTGCAATTCCACTGATCACATATTCATAACTTCCAGCAGGTGTCACTAAGGAAACCGTATCACCGATTCCTTTGGAAAATTGACGTCTGTAATTTTCACTCACTGCAATTTCACTCGCATTTTTTGGGAAGTCGCCCTCTTTCATACAAAGAGTAAATTTATCCCAGTTTTGATCTGCTCCACACACTACCGTTTGCTTCCCGCTCACCGTGTAGTCCTCTGCCAAGTCATAGTTTATGACATCATACCAGCATGCTTCCTTGATCCATGCTTCCTTTGAAACAGCTTCCGCTTCCTCTTTTGTAAGATTCATAAGTGCAATATGCCAGTTGCCGTGCTTTTCCATCATTCTCACATTCTCGTGACGATATTCCATATCCGCCATGGTGAATACACCTGTAATAAGAATGACTGCCAGCATAATGCAAAAAATAGTCATCCGGTTCTGTCTTTTATGTGCCTTTGCCTGAATAGAGGCTAAACTCAAATATGTTTTCATTGTTTTCGCCTCCTTTTTATGACTGCACGTTTCCAAGATCCGTAACCACGCCATCTTTTACCTGCAAGATCCGGTCTGCGGACTGTGCGATGACTCTGTTATGCGTAATCATGATGATCGTCTGCCCATACTTTCTTGAAGCATCCTTTAAGAGCGCGATCACCTCGCTGCTGTTCTGCGAATCAAGGTTTCCAGTTGGCTCATCTGCCAGAATAATGCTGGGTCTGGTTATCAGTGCTCTACCTATCGCCACTCTCTGCTGCTGTCCACCGGACAACTGACTTGGCAAATGCTTTCTTCGGTTCTCAAGATTCAAAACATCTAACAATTCATCAAGATATTTCTGATCAGGCTTCTGATAATCAAGCAGCAGCGGAAAAACGATATTCTGTTCCACGGTCAGCTCCGGGATCAGATTAAATGCCTGAAAAATAAAGCCGATATTTCGACGTCTGAAAATGGTAGCTGCATTGTCTTTCATTGCCATAATGTCCTTACCGTCGATGATGACCTTTCCTGAAGTCGGTACATCCAGTGCACCTATCATATTCAGCAGCGTACTCTTTCCGGAACCGGACTCTCCGACAATAGCTACGAACTCGCCCTTTTCAACGGAAAAGCTTACATTCTTTAATGCCTCTACGGCAGCCTCTCCACTTCCATAGGTCTTTGATATGTCTTTTACTTCTAACAAATTCATGATTCCTGTCTCCTTCTGTTTGCAAAACACTTTTTTGTTATAAAGACATACTACTCTATAACCCCTACAGTATCCTTACAGGAATCCTACTATTTTGTAGGAATGAGGAAGTTTACGATAAATGTAGTGCCAACTCCTATTTCGCTATCCACCTCTATGGTTCCTCCATGCGCCTCCACAATGGCCTTTGTCAGCGAAAGTCCCAAACCGAGTCCCTGCGAATCCTTGGAAAACCGGCTTCTGTAAAAACGCTTAAAAATATGATGGATGTCCTCCGGATGAATGCCGCATCCATTATCCTTCACCTCTATTTTCAATAATGTATGGAATCTGCTCCATGCAATGGAAACAGTATCGCCTTCCTCTGTGTGATCAAGTGCATTTTTCACAAGATTTTCAAGGGCTTCTGTCATCCAGGCTCTGTCGCAGAAAAAGGTCGCATCATCCGCGCCTGAGACCACGATAGATTTTCCCTCTGACTCTGCTCTGTATGCAAAATGAAGTTCAATATCCTTAATGATCTCCGAAACATTTTCCTCTTCTTTATGAAACACCATGGTGCCTGCATCCAATCTGGTAATCTTCAAAAGGTTTTGAACCAGTGTCTCAATCCGATCCAATTCTTTCATGGATAAATGAACGAACTCTCGCACCTGCTCGATATCTTCTGCCTCCTCCAAAATTCCATTATAAATATTCAAAGCCGCCAATGGAGTTTTTAACTGATGGGAAATATCTGAAATCGTGTTCTTTAGAAATGCCTTTTCACGGTTCTCCTTTGCAGCCTTTGAAATCAGAACTGCAGACATGTTGTTGATTGACCAGAAGAGCTTGTAGAGTTCACCCTCCTCGTCATTTTCTATTCTTGCATCCATATCTCCGGCTAAAAATGCCTGGATCTTTGACTCTGCATCCTCAAGGAGCTTGTCCTGCTTTCTAAAATAGCGATAAGCAGCAAACAAAACACCCACAGCAGCCAGAATACAAAACAAAAATAGAAAAAGTGATAATTTCCGAAATGCGAAGTAGATTGTAGCCTGAGATATCACCGTTAATAAGGTCATGATTACCGCGATTGCCAGAAATAACATCTTTATATTTTTATTCGCTAATACCCTCATTCCACTTATACCCCATTCCTCTGACAGTCAGGATCATTTCCGGTTCACTTGGATTATTTTCCACCTTCATACGAAGTCTCCGAATATAGACCGTCAATGTGCTGTTATCAATAAAATTTGCATCGCAGTCCCATAATCTCTCCAATATCTGCTCCTTTGTCAGAACGATATTCGGATTCTGAATAAAAAGGCAGAGCAGTTTGTATTCTCCCGCCGTGAGTTCCATCTGCTCTCCATTTTTATAAACCTGCGACTGAAGCAAATTAATTTTGATTCCATTTGAAACGAGTTCTGTATCTTTTTTTTTCGATATTCTTTGCTCTACGCAACAGGGCATTTACTCTTGATAGCAAAACACCAAGCTTAAAAGGCTTTGTAATATAGTCGTCTCCGCCGATATCAAGTCCCATGATAATATTCATCTCTTCATCCGATGCCGTCAGGAAAATAATAGGCACCTCAGACTCTTTTCTCACCGTTTGACAAAAATCAAATCCACTGCCGTCAGGTAGTGAAACATCTAAAATAAGCAGGTGGTACCGGCCCTTTCTCCAGCATTCCTCTGCTTCCTTTATGGTTCTTGCAATTTCTATCTCGAACCCCTGCTTTTTTAACGCGAAAGACAGTCCACTGATGATACTTAGATCATCCTCCAATAAAAGAATTCTGCTCATGACTCACCCTCCAAATTCCACTCACCAAAGCATACTTCACCCGGATATGCGTCATGAGATCCGATCATTTTCTCCATCCAGATCATATCATACCACCTGTCAAATTTATATCCGCTGTTATGGAAACGTCCGACTTCCGTAAAACCCATCCTGCTATGAAAATACATACTGTCATTCGTAAGAAATTCGTCGTCCACTTTTACGCTCGCAATACAGGCATTCATGTTCAATACGCCCATTTTCCTTAATGATTGCTCCAGACATTCGTATAGCCGTCTTCCAATGCCGTTTCTTTTTGCATCCCTTCTGACATATACCGTCGTTTCCACAGACCAGTCATAGGCTTTTCTGCCTTTAAATGTATTTGCATATGCATAGCCCATGATCTTTCCGTCTTCCACCGCCTTTATGTAGGGATATTTCGCAGAGATCTGCAAGATCCTATCTGCAAATTCTTCCACAGAAGGAACGACGTACTCAAATGAGACAGCAGTATCTCTCACATACGGTTCATAGACTGCCAACAATTCTTCTGCGTCCTCTATCGTTACTTTTTCGATCGTCATATTTACCTCCCCTCGCAATCAGCATATTGATAGTCTCAGTTCAAATGCTTTGTTTAATGCTCTATTTCAGCAGCTTCTCATAAGTAAATTTCCTTGCCGCCCCTCTCATTAACAATACATCAAGCACCGCCAAAACGATACCCAATCCCAAAAGAAGCCATGCATTTACCAGAATGATACCTGTAAATTGTCCTATGACAAGTGCAAGAATCGGAAAAATCAGGAATACCGCACGTTGCTGTGCTTCTTCCATCGTCTGTGCCTTGGCGGAACCTCGCACTGTTACGGCGATGGCAACAATTGAGATCGCCGGTGCAATCAACAGCATGATAATCAACCAGCTCAGGTCAGGCATGATCACACTACCGGTTAAAAAGAACATTTCAATTTCTAATACAAGCATCATTGCAGCAAACGAGATGTACGAAACCATCATACCAACTGAAAATCCGGCAAGTATCTTGGATTGAAACAACTGCTTTAATGAAAGTGGAGAATAAAGCAAGGTTTCCAATGTGTGCTTTTCCTTTTCTCCCACAAAGGAGCTTGCCGCCATAACAGACGATGCCATAACCGGAATCACCAGAAAAAAAGCCGGCATGATCTTATTCAGCATAAGTCCTAAAATCATCTGTTCCTGATTATATTCTCCGGCAGGAACCGGCAACATTTCCAATAATTTCTGAAAATCCGAAGTTGAATCAGGAACCAGTACCGTAACAAGCGCGATCATAGACGGCAGTACAATGGCAAGTGCCAGCGGCACCATAAGCATAACCATGAGCACCTGCTTATTTGATGTGATACTTCGAATATCTTTTTTTATAAGGGCAAGTTGTTTTATATTCATAAATTTCCACGCTCCATTT
This sequence comes from Lachnospiraceae bacterium, assembly GCA_022773965.1. Taxonomy (GTDB): domain Bacteria; phylum Bacillota; class Clostridia; order Lachnospirales; family Lachnospiraceae; genus W0P33-017. The sequence goes on along the minus strand of JALFNQ010000118.1, from coordinate 2,044 downwards.
CTCCATGATTCCTATCAATGAGTGAAAAATATATTTCCTCTAATGACATCTGTTCTTCCGAGACATGATAGATATCGCCACCAGCCTCTACAATTCTTTTGACGATCAACGGAATTTCATCCTCTGAGTTCACGCTGATATCGTCGGTTTGTTCTCCGGTTTTCTCAAATTCCATATCCTTTGGTATACAACTTGCTTTCACCCGTACTTTCACTTTATCAGAAACCATGGAGCGAAGCTTCTCGATATTTCCTGTCGCAAATAAACTGCCCTTATTCATCAGTCCGTATGTAGTGCAGATTTCCTGCGCATAGCGCAACTGATGGGTACACAAGAAAATAGTTGTTCCGCTTTCAGCAAGTTCCTGAATCAGGGTATTGACGTTTTGTGCACTTTCCGGATCAAGTCCGGAGGTCGGTTCATCCAGGAACAAAATCTGTGGACTATGCATCATGGCTCTGGCAAGTGACAGACGCTGTCGCATACCGGTAGAATAAGCAGACAGCTTACGATTCTGTGCATCTGTCAAATCCAGCCGCTCTAAAAGATCCTTTGCTCTCTTTTCACAATCAGATTTGTTCATACCAAATAGTGTACCATAAAAAATAAGATTATCGATTCCCGATAAATGATCATACATTTGTGCATGTTCTGTAAGCACGCCTGACATTTGATGCAACTTTTCCGGATCTTTGGTAGGATCGATATCAAACACCCTGCAGCTCCCACCTGAGGGGCTTAGCATACCACAAAGCAATTTAATTGTTGTAGTCTTTCCTGCTCCGTTAGGTCCCAGAAACCCAAATATCTCTCCCTTCTCCAAACGAAAGCTGATACGATCAACCGCCTTGTTTCCTCCAGTATAGATTTTTGACAAATGTTCTGCTAAAACTGCACTCATACTGCACCTCCCGACAATTTTCTCTTTAATCTTTCCACAATTCTCTGAAATTGAGGCTCATCAGAAAGTGCTGTAAAAGCAGGATTCCTGACGACACCATCAACCATACTTCGGCAAATTTTTTCTAAAAGTTTTATGAAATGTGTGTCAAACTGTCCATATTGAAAACTACTTTGAAAACATCCCCAAATCTTTTCCATGTGCTTGAAATGTGAAAAGTACCTGCAAGATCTTTGTTTGCCTCATCATTCACTGTTGTTGTTATCATGTAATGCACTTGTATGAAATCATTATTTTCTGCAACAACCTCAAATTCAGAGATACGGAAATCCTTACAATCAAATTCCTCTATGATCTGCGCGTATTCGGCTCCCGTACAACGATATCCACCGCATATCATAACAGCGTCTTCTGAGACAATGTTTAAGAACGCCTCTTTATCCTTGTTTCTGGCTGCTTCCCACATTTGAATCTCCAACGCTTTTATTTTAGAGTCATCTATGTGTTCGGGCTCACTCAGCAAGGAATAAATATAGGTATCCTTCCAGATTGGATTGCCATCCTCATCTTTTCGGAAATAAATATCCTTATGCAAATACCCTTCCCGCTGAAAACCCAGTCGTTCGAGCAGCTTCCAGGAAGCTACATTCAGTGGGTCACAAGCGGCCTCTATTCTATGCTTTCCCTGTGCGAAAATATACTTACATACCCGATCGCAAGCTTCATAGCCATAACCCTTTTTCCAAAACTTACGATTTAGCACATATCCTATTTCTACAGATTCTGCATATCTTTCGCTCACATAAATATTGCCAATCATCTTTCCGGTACTTTTCTCTTCCATTGCGAGAAAATCCTCAGACGTGATCCGATCCTCCAGACACTTTTTTACTTCTTCCGGATTCATTGGTTCATATGGTTCAAACGCAACCACATCTTCATCCGAAAGATATTCATATAAATCTTGCAGATCCCGTTCTTCAAATGTTCGAAGAATCAGTCTCTCGGTTTCTAATCGTTCTATTTTCATGATCATATCCTCCTTAACGCTGATAGAACTTTCCATTCATCGAATCACTTTAGCTCCGATATGTTTCCTCCAGCAACGCCAGTCCCTCATACATATCCTGTCCGAGTATTTCC
>JALFNQ010000081.1 GCA_022773965.1 Lachnospiraceae bacterium | reverse complement strand
ATAAAGGATTACAATAAAAACAAGTTAAAGTTCTAAAAAAATGAGTAAAAAAGAAAAGGAGAAGAGTCATGTTTGGTTTTGGTCAGTTGATTGACATTTTAAAGAAGAATCCGAAAAAAATCGTATTTACAGAGGGAAGTGATCCTCGTATTTTAGAGGCTGCTTCGCGTTTGCTTGCCAGCAATTTCTTAAGTCCGGTACTTGTAGGAAATGAGGATGAGATCCAGAAATCCGCAGAGGAAAGCGGTTTTAATATCCGTGGTGCACACATCGTAGATCCTGCAAAATATGAGCGTATGGATGAGATGGTGGAGCTGTTCTGTGAGCTTCGCAAGAGCAAGGGCGTGACTCCTGAGCAGGCAAGAAAGACGCTGGCTCAGGCAAACTACTTTGGAACGATGCTCGTAAAGATGGGCGAGGCGGATGCTTTACTTGGAGGTGCTACATATTCAACTGCTGATACGGTGCGTCCTGCATTACAGCTGATCAAGACAAAGCCCGGAAATAGTATTGTATCTTCCTGCTTCATTCTCGTAAGACCCAGTGCTACCGGCGATAATGAAGTCATTGCTATGAGTGACTGCGCGATCAATATCAAGCCTACTGAGGATGAACTGGTTGAGATTGCACTGGAGAGCGCAAAGTGTGCAAAGATCTTCGGTATTGATCCGAAGGTTGCATTCCTGAGCTATTCTACATTCGGGTCTGGTTCCGGTGAGGATGTGGACAAGATGCGCAATGCTGCTGAGAAGGCAAAGGCAAAGGCTCCCGATCTTCCCATTGAGGGCGAACTGCAGTTTGACGCTGCCGTATCTCCCCGTGTGGCACGTACCAAGTGCCCTGATTCAGAGGTCGCAGGACATGCAAATACCTTTATTTTCCCGGATATCAATGCCGGAAACATTGGTTACAAGATTGCACAGCGCATGGGTAACTTTGAAGCTTACGGTCCGATCCTGTTAGGTCTGAATGCACCCATCAATGATCTGTCCCGCGGATGTAACGCATCTGAGGTATACTCTATGGCGATCATCACGGCTGCACTGGCATAATATTTTTTGTAAATCAATTGCTCCCGCACAGCATATCTGCTCCGGTTGACTTTTCTATGCTCTGCTCCGGCTGGGTCAGATTCGAGGTCATCCCAGACCTCGTTCCCACCTCGTCAGGCGTGGCCGGTCAAAAGTTACAGATCTGTTGATGCGGGAGTATTTGTGTCAGGATTTTATAGACCGAGAATTTTACTTCCGGTTTTGTAACAGATATCGTCCATCTGCTCCTGCGTCAGCGGGAGCTTTTTTAATTCCTCCAGTGTGTGTGCGGCGGTGTCCCATGGGGTGTCCGTGCCAAAGAGCAGATGATCGCTGCCGTGCTGTCCCATGATCGTAAGGAACTGTTTCTGTGTGATCATGCCCAGCGAGAAGGAAATATCAAAGTAGAGCGCGGGATCAGTCAACAGTTCAATGACTTCGTCCCACTGCTTCCAGCCGCCTGTGTGGGCAAGGATCACATGTGTGGGATGGAGCATGTCCACCATATGTCTGGTCCGCGTGGTGGGACAGTGTACATCGTCCGGAAATCCGATGTCGATGCCTGCATGAATGGTAGTGTACAGTCCGAGACTGTCTGCCTCAGAAATGATGTTTAACATCGCCGGATCATCTACATAGTGAGACTGATAGTCCGGGTGCAGCTTGATGCCTTTGAAGCCATTGTCCTTCAGCCATTTCAATTCAGTTTTATAGTCTGCGTAATCGGGATGCATTGCACCAAAGGAGATCAGGCCGTTCTCAGCAGACGATGCATTTGTCTCCAGTGCGCGCCGGTTGATCTTTTCCACCTGGGCAGGATTTGTGGCAACGGGAAGCACAACAGAGATATCCACACCATCGCGTTTCATGGCATCCTTCAATCCCTGTACGGTGCCGTCTGTGTGAGGGGGGATCCCTGCGCGTTCGCTCAGCTCTTTGATGGCAGCAGCAGCGATCCTGTCCGGGAATGTATGTGTATGAAAATCAATTAACATGGTAGTTGTCCTTCTTTCTGTGTGAAATATATTTTACGTCCTATAGTGTATCCCAATTCGGAAAATCAGACAAGGTATGAATGAAATCAAGGTTACTGATCAAACAGTAGGTAACCACTGATACAATTCTTAAAGGTGCATGTTAGAAAATAGGCTTGTATAATGTATGACAATGAGTTATAATAATCTACGTAAATGAACAGAGATCTTCAGGGCGGGGTGCGATTCCCCACCGGCGGTACAGCCCGCGAGCCGAGAGGCATGATCCGGTGTGATTCCGGAGCCGACAGTATAGTCTGGATGAGAGAAGATGTGATGCATGTTTGAAATCTGTGTATGTGACTGCACAGAGAACGGAATGTAGAACAAGAAAAAAAGCCCGACAGATCGAAGCGATCTGTCATTTTTATTTTACGGGAAACTCCGATATATTTCCCATGAGACAAAATGTTCCCTGAGAGAGCAGATCAAATACAGGCATTTCAAAAGGATGGAAAGAAGGTGGCTGTTAAGCTATGGAACAAATGCAGAAAGAACATATGATGACGGATCAGGATTATATGCGCCGGGCGATTGTACTTGCAGAGCGCGGAAGGGGATGGACGAGTCCGAATCCGCTTGTCGGGGCAGTCATTGTCAAGGACGGACGAATCATCGGCGAAGGGTATCACGAAAAATACGGAGAGCTCCATGCGGAGCGCAACGCGATCGCTTCACTGACAGAATCAGCAGAGGGGGCAACGATCTACGTCACCTTAGAGCCCTGTTGCCATTATGGCAAGACTCCGCCGTGCACGGAGGCGATCATTGAAAATAAGATTGCGCGTGTAGTGATCGGTTCGAGAGATCCGAATCCGAAGGTTTCCGGAAAGGGTGCTGCGATGCTGCGGGAGGCAGGGATTGTGGTGGAAGAGGATTTTCTGCGGGAGGAATGTGACCGGCTCAATCCGATCTTTTTTCATTATATTACAACAAAAACACCTTATGTTATTTTAAAATATGCCATGACGGCAGATGGAAAGATCGCGACAAAGACCGGAGCTTCCAAGTGGATCACTGGTGAAAAATCGCGGGAACTGGTACAGCAGATGCGACATAATTATCGCGGAATCATGGTAGGGATAGGAACCGTTCTGGCAGATGATCCAATGCTGAATGTCCGTTTTGAGGGCGGCCGAAGCCCGGTGCGCATCATTTGTGACAGCAGCCTTCGCATACCGGAGGATTGTGCAATCGCAAAAAGTGCCCATGAGTATGACACGATCGTTGCGTGTGCCAGTGCCGAGCCGGGAAAAAAAGACCGTCTGGAAGCACTTGGCATGCAGGTGCTGGAGCTTCCGGGAGCAGATGGAACAGTGGATCTGAAAGCGCTGATGGGTGTGCTTGGAGAAAGAAAGATCGACAGCATTCTGTTAGAGGGCGGCGGAATGCTAAATGACAGCATGCTGCGTCTGGGACTTGTGCATGAGGTGAAAGCATTCGTGGCGCCGAAGCTGTTTGGCGGGGCAGGAGCCAAAACGCCTGTGGAGGGCAATGGCGTGGAGCTGCCGGATCAGGCGGTCAGGCTTTCGCTGGAAAAAGTCACTACAGTTGGAGAGGATCTGTTAATCGAGTATGTGACTGTATAGCGCATGGCATGTATGATGCTGTGGCATAGGGCAATAAATATAGTTATTGGGTATCTGTTTAGAACAGATACGTTATTGGACGATAAGGCAGGTGAGTAGATGTTTACAGGAATCGTAGAGGAGCTTGGAGAGATCGTCAGCATTGACAGGCAGGGTATATCCGGAAGTATTCGGATCCGTGCAAAAAAAGTGCTGGAGGGTACAAAGATCGGAGACAGCATTGCAGTGAATGGAATCTGTCTGACAGTGGTGTCCATGCAGGATGGCATGTTCACGGCAGATGTAATGGCGGAGACGATCCGAAGAAGCAGTCTGTCCCAGGCAAAGCCGGGGGACGCGGTCAATCTGGAACGGGCAATGGCGGCTGATGGACGTTTTGGCGGTCATATTGTATCCGGACATATTGACGGAACCGGAAGCATACGCAGCTACCGCAGGGAAGAAAATGCGGTGTGGGTGACGATTGAGACGAAGCCGGAGATTTTGCGGCTGATCGTGGAAAAGGGATCCATCTGTATTGATGGCATCAGCCTGACGGTTGCAGGGGTGACAGAGGATGCGTTTGCAGTGTCCATTATCCCGCACACCGGAGAGGAGACAACGCTGCTGACACATCAGCCGGGGGCACTGGTCAACCTGGAAAATGATGTGGTGGGAAAGTATGTGGAACGTCTGATGAATTTTGCAAGTGAAGAATCACAGCCGAAGAGTTCTGGCATTACGATGGAATTTTTAGAGGAATATGGATTTTAACAAACTATGAATAGAAAGGAAGTAGCTATTCAGAACCGGTTGGAGTGGTAAAGGTACTGAACAGTTGCGAAAGGAAGGAAACAGATGGATTTTGAGTACAGTTCAATTGACAAGGCACTGGAGGATCTGCGCGCAGGAAAGGTGATTCTCGTGACCGATGATCCGGAGCGGGAAAATGAGGGAGATATGATCTGCGCAGCACAGTTTGCTACGACAGAGAATATCAATCTGATGGCAACCCACGCAAGGGGGCTGATCTGCACACCGATGAGTGCTGATATCGCAGAGAAGCTTGGTCTGCCACCGATGGTATCTGAAAATACAGACAATCACCAGACGGCGTTTACGGTTTCGATTGACCATGTGGATACAACCACTGGTATTTCTGCTGCAGAGCGCGGTTTTACCATGCGTAAATGTGCGGAGGAGGGGACGCAGCCGGGGGATTTCCGCAGACCGGGGCATGTGTTCCCGCTCATCGCACGAAGTGGCGGAGTTCTTACAAGAGGCGGACATACGGAGGCAACGGTGGATTTAATGCGCCTGGCAGGCCTGAAGGAGTGTGGCGTTTGTTGTGAGGTCATGCGCGAGGATGGAACGATGATGCGTGCACCGGAGCTGCAGCAGCTGTCAAAGGAGCTGGGATTGACCTTTATCACCATCAAAGATCTGCAGGATTACTGCCGGACACATGAGAAGCATCTGATGCGCGAGGCATGTGCAAAGCTTCCGACAGAATACGGACAGTTCCAGATTTACGGGTATGTGAATGATATCACGGGAGCGCATCATGTAGCGCTTGTAAAGGGAGATATTGGCAATGGTGAAGATGTTCTTTGCCGCGTGCATTCGGAATGTCTGACCGGAGACACCTTTGGTTCTCTGCGCTGTGACTGCGGCAATCAGTTACAGACTGCCATGAAGATGATTGAAAAGGAAGGCCGCGGTATCCTTCTGTACATGCGTCAGGAAGGAAGAGGAATCGGTCTGATCAACAAGCTGAAAGCATATGAACTGCAGGAGCAGGGACTGGATACCGTTGAGGCAAATATCCGTCTTGGCTTTGCTCCGGATCTGCGCGAATACTGGGAAGGTGTTCAGATCCTGTCTGATCTGGGCGTAAAATCGCTGCGCCTGCTCACCAACAATCCGGAGAAGGTATACGGACTGGAGGATTTTGGAATCGAGATCAAAGAACGTGTGCCGATTGAGATTGAACCCCAGAAATATGACCGTTTTTACATGAAAACGAAACAGGCAAAAATGGGACACATCTTTAAGGATATCAAATTTGATTAACGATTCAAAGCCGGGATAAGGGAGAGTCGTTATATAAAAGAAAAACTGGTTACTGTTCAGAACAGGCCGAAGCATCGGCTGAAAAAATAAAGAAGGAGAATCAATATCATGAAAGAGATCCATGTATTAGAAGGAAAAGTAGTTGCACCTGAGGGAATGAAGGTGGCAATCGTCGCATCCCGTTTTAACGAGATCATTGTCAATAAACTGCTGGGTGGTGCAGTGGACGGACTCGTACGCCACGGCGTGGAGGAGGAAAATATTACTGCAGCATGGGTGCCGGGGGCATTTGAAATTCCGGTGGTTGCTTCTAAGCTGGCAAAGTCCGGCAACTACGATGCAGTGATCTGCGTCGGTGCAGTCATCCGCGGACAGACCTCACACTATGATTACGTGTGCAACGAGGTGTCAAAGGGAATCGCACAGGTCGGACTGGAGACCGGTGTACCGGTATTGTTCGGTATTGTGACAACCGAAAACATCGAGCAGGCAATTGCCCGTGCCGGAAGCAAGGCAGGAAATAAGGGTTATGACTGCGCGTTGTCTGCTGTCGAGATGGTAAATCTCATGGCGCAGATCTAGTATGAAGCCGACACTTATTTTTGATTATGATGGCACCATCCACGATACACTGCACATTTATGAGCCGGTCATGAGGAACACTTACCACTGGCTGGCGCAGGAGGGTTATGTGAAGGAAGAACCCCTTGCGAGGGAGCGTATTGCCGGATGGCTCGGTCTCAACGCGAAGGAGATGTGGGATGATTTCCAGCCGCAGCTGGCAGATGAGATCAAGGAACAGGCGGCAAAGCGAAATGGCGATGGAATGGTGGCACTTGTTCGCGCCCATGAGGCGCGCTGGTATGCAAATGCCGAAGTGGTTCTTGACCAGTTAAAAAAAAGCGGTTATCCCATGCTGATATTAAGCAATTGTAAAATCAGCTATCGCGAGGCACATTGGAAAGAATTTCAGATGGAGCGGTGGTTTGACCGATTTTATGACTGCGAGTCTTACGGTTTTGCGCCAAAGACACAGATCATAAAGGAAATCCTGCCAAAATATGAGGCACCCTATGTGGTCATCGGGGATCGCGTGAAAGATCTTGACTGTGCGCGTGCGGTGGGCGCAGCATTTATCGGTTGTCTGTATGGCTATGGCAGCAGGCAGGAGCTCGCAGAAGCAGATGTATTGATAGAAGATATCGGAGAACTGCCCCAGGTATTGGACAAGTTGGAAACTGGTGAATGACCAAAAAGAATATCCCGTGAAAAGTCATTGTTGAAGAGCATTGATTTTTACGGGATATTTCTTTTTAATGGAAGATCTTAAAAGTCGGCATTGACCGATAGATTCAGAAAATCAGATATTTAATTTCTTAAAGAAATCTTAAGGATTCACCATATTGGAACTTCATAAAAAAACCGTTACAATAGAACTGTGATCGATCATAGATATTGTAACGGTTTTTTGTGGCTGTAAAGAGACCCAAACAGCCACGGAACAATGATATCTGCAGATATTATAGAGGGAGGAACGTAACTGTCCCGGACAGTTACAGAGGAACGATGTATAACATTCTGGTTTGTGATGATGAGAAGGATATTGTATCCGCACTGAACATCTATTTGAAAAGTGAGGGCTATACGGTTTACACCGCGTACAATGGGAAGGAAGCGCTGGAAATGCTGGAGCAGGAGGAGATCCATCTGGTGCTGTTGGACTTGATGATGCCTGTGATGGACGGGATGAGTGCGATGATAGAGATCCGGAAGAAAAGTAATGTCCCTGTGATTCTTTTGACAGCAAAGAGCGAGGATACGGATAAGATACTGGGCTTAAATGTGGGTGCGGATGATTATATTACGAAACCTTTTAATCCGGTGGAGCTGCTGGCGCGCGTTCGCTCGCAGCTGCGGCGTTACATGCAGCTGGGAGGTACGGTCGCAAAGAAAGAGCGCTTGGCGATCGGCGGCATCGAGCTGGATGACGCGGCAAAAGAGGTGACATTGGATGGGGAGGCGGTCTCACTGACCAGAACGGAGTACGATATCTTAAAGCTTCTGATGGAGCATCCGGGGCGGGTTTTTTCGCCGAGGGAGATTTATGAAGCGGTGTGGAAGGATGTATCAGTCGGAACGGAGAACACGGTGGCGGTACACATCAGACATCTTCGGGAAAAGCTTGAGTATAACCCGGCGGAACCGAGATATTTAAAGGTTGTATGGGGCAGAGGCTATAAGCTGGAAGCCCATGAAGGAGGAAGATTTGTATTATGAAGAAGGCAATTACACAGAATCGATCGGAGCAGGCAGGACGTGAGAGCGTGCTTCCAGAGAGCAATGTACTCATTGGTGAAGATGATGCTCATGGATCGAAGCACCATAACCGTGAAAGCACAAAGCGGTCATCAAAAAAGCTGACAGGGAGTCTTGCTGCAAAGATCGTGGCAATCTGCCTGGTCGTTGTGAGCGCTGTCATGTGTGTGGCATCGGCGGCAGCCGTTATCATGGCAGATTACATGAATGTGTACAGTGAGGATGAGGCAGCTGTGCTGGCACATTGGAATGAGCGGCTGTTAGACCGTTACAGCGTTTATGCACTTGTCAATGGGATCAATCAAAACGGGGAATTGATCAAAGACACAAAAGTACGGGAGGAACTGGATCAGACGAATTTCCGTTATGGAATTTTCAGAACGGATGATTTTTCTTCGGTGGATCTGAATGATAAAAAAAGCTATCTGATGGAAAACCTGGATAAAACGATCACCCTGAATGATGTGAATCTCTATTCCTGCAACTGGAATGCATACACCGCATGGAATTATGATATGAGCCTGTTTGGCTATGCGTATGTCAATAATTATGCAGAAGATACCTGCGAGAGCCAGCAGGTGGATGCGTACTTTTATGACTGGATGAATGAGACCCTTTATATTAAGGTGGGAGAGAGGCTTTACCCCTACAGTGGTGAGATCCTTGTGAAGCTGGATACAGATCGTGAGCATACGTTTTATGTACCATCGGATGAGGCACAGAATGAGCAGGTCTCAGAGGATGAAGTACCGGTTGACAGCGCATCGGAAACAACGGAGTATGAAGCTGCCGGTGTAGCGACAGAGGAAGCTGTAGAAGGCATCGTAGGACAGGTGAACGAAGAAGCATACGATGGAGAAGACATGGCCAATCCGGTGGATACAGGTGATTATATTGAGACGCCAAGTCAGCAGCCACTGAATAATGCTTTTTTAAACGAATCACTGACTGACTGGCGTGTACCCACGATGCTGCTTGTACTGTCAAATTCCGGTCAGTATCTGCGTGCGGAGGATGTCGTTGTCGTAGATGATCAGGTGCTGCAGGGGATGGGTGAGATCTCCGACTACAGCGTGGATGATGTGTCGGCCGGAATGGCGGTGGTGCCTGCCCAGAGGATGAATGCGCATGACAGCTACTATGTCGTGTCCTATGTGAACGAACCGCTGGATGTAAAGGCAGATTTTCGCGACTGTGACCTGTTTGCGCAGGCAAAGCTTTTGGTGGATTTTGCATTTGCATACAAATATGTGTTTGTGCTGCTGCTTGTATTATCACTGATCGCTGGAATCGCAGCCTTTGTATTTCTGCTGTGTGCGGCAGGACATCGAAACGGTGTGGAGGGATTGTGCAGGCGGCCATGGGATGCGATACCGGTTGACGTAAACATCGGTGGTGTTCTTTGTATCGATGTACTCCTCTTTGTTGCTGCCATCTATGTGGGCGAGGAGTGGAATCCATTCAGATATCTTGTCTTTTGGCTCTTTGCGGCAGGCGTTGGAGTGATAGGGATCCTGTTGCTCATCGAGTGCAGTATGAGCTTTGCACTCTGGTGTAAGCTTGGTCAATGGTGGAAGCATACATTGATTTATGCAGTTGCAAAATTTTGCTGGAAAGGGTTGAAATTCATCGGGCGAATGGGACTGCGTGTGTGGAATCGTCTGGTGGAGCTGCTTCACAGTATGCGGTTTTTGTGGAAGGCGTGGCTGATCCTCGGAGCCATCGCGTGCATGGAGCTTTTGGCAATCGTTGTGTGTGGATATGAGAGTCCGGTCGTGTTGTTTATTTTCTGGCTGATTGAAAAGCTGATCCTGTATCCGGTGATCGTCTTCGCACTTCTTCAGATGAACCGTCTGCAGGAGGGCAGCAAAACGCTGGCACAGGGAGACCTTATGAGCAAGATCGATACATCAAAGATGTACTGGGAGTTTAAAAAGCACGGGGACAATCTCAATGCCATTGGAGATGGTATGAACGCGGCAGTCAGTGAACGCATGAAAAGTGAGCGTTTCAAGACGGAGCTGATCACGAATGTGTCACACGACATCAAGACGCCGTTGACGTCTATCATCAATTATGTGGATCTGCTGGGTAAAGAGCAGATCGATCATCCAAAGGCAGCAGAATATCTGGATGTGTTGAGCCGACAGTCTGCGCGCCTCAAAAAGCTGATCGAGGATCTGATCGAGGCATCCAAGGCTTCCACCGGAAATCTGAAAGTAGTGATGGAGGTGTGTGATGCACAGGTGACGCTGGTGCAGACGATCGGTGAATATGAGGAAAAACTGGCTCAGGGACAGATCGAGCTGCAGATCAGAGAACCGGAGGAGCAGATAAAAATTCAGGCAGACAGCAGACATTTGTGGCGTGTCTTTGACAACCTGATGAACAATATCTGTAAATATGCGCAGCCGGGGACGCGGGCCTATGTGAATCTGGAGCAGGAGGGTGATCGTGCAGTCATTACGTTCCGCAATATTTCCAGAGAACCGCTCAATATCACCAGCGAAGAACTCATGGAGCGTTTTGTGCGGGGCGACAGCTCCCGCAGTATGGAGGGCAACGGTCTGGGATTATCCATTGCCCGCAGTCTGACAGAACTGATGGGAGGTACGCTGGAACTGACAGTCGACGGAGATCTGTTTAAGGTGGTGCTTCTGTTTCCTGTGATAAATGACTAAAA
>JALFNQ010000029.1 GCA_022773965.1 Lachnospiraceae bacterium | reverse complement strand
GGAGCAGCCCTTTGTGATGCTCTATGCAGGCAGCCACATGGAGGAGCTGATGTCGGAAAACGGCATGGATGCTGCTCAGATGGCGGCTGTGAGCGCTGACCCTGACCATATGGAACAGATGCTTTCGCAGTTTGGGGAGATCAGTGATTCGATTCTCACACAGATTGCCATTCAGGGAGTGACAGAGGAATATGAGGCATGCGGGGTCGATCTGAATAAAATGCAGCGGAATTATCTGCTCATTACAGGCGCGAAAATGATGGGGCTGTCGATTCTGATGCTTGCGGCAGCGATCCTGTGCGGCTATTTGTCAGCAAAGACAGCTGCGAAGATCGGCATGGAGCTGCGGGGAAAGGTGTTTCAGAATGTTCTGGGCTTTTCCAGTGTGGAGATGAACCGCTTTTCGACCGCTTCTCTGATTACGCGTAGCACAAACGATATTCAGCAGATACAGATGGTTTCTGTGATGCTGCTGCGTATGGTCTTTTATGCACCGATCCTTGGTATTGGCGGTATTTTAAAGGTGATCAGTACCAGAACAGGGATGGGATGGATCATTGTGCTGGCAGTTATTGTGATCAGTGGACTGGTATTGACCTTAATGGCTGTCACTCTGCCGAAATTTAAGATCATGCAAAAGCTGGTAGACCGCCTGAATCTGGTATCCCGGGAGATCCTGACCGGACTTCCGGTCATTCGTGCATTTTCACGGGAGCATATTGAGGAAGAGCGGTTTGATGTGGCTAATAAAGATCTGATGCGTACACAGCTCTTTACAAACCGTGTCATGACAATGATGATGCCTGCCATGATGATGATCATGAATGGTGTGACCGTACTGATCGTGTGGGTTGGCGGAAAAGGTATAGATGTGGGAAACCTTCAGGTGGGTGATATGATTGCATTTATTACTTACACGATGCAGATCATTATGTCCTTCCTGATGATCACGATGGTGTCTGTAATGTTGCCCCGGGCAGGTGTGGCTGCGGATCGTATTGATGAGGTGATCCGTACACAGAGTACGATTTCTGATGCAAAGACTGTCCGTGATGAGGAAAAACAGGACTGGCGTGGAATGGTCGAGTTTCATGATGTGTCTTTCCGGTATGAAGGTGCCGATGAGGATGCACTGGCAGACATATCCTTTGCGGCAGAGCCCGGTAAGACAACAGCGATCATCGGAAGTACCGGATGCGGCAAGAGTACGCTGGTCAACCTGATCCCGCGGTTCTATGATGTGACAAAGGGAAGTATCACCATCGATGGTATTGATATCCGCGAGCTGTCGCAGAAGAAGCTTCGCAGTCTGCTCGGTATGGTGCCGCAGAAGGGTATCCTTTTCTCCGGAGATATCGAGTCAAATCTGAAGTTTGGCGGTGAGGATATCACGGATGAACAGATGAAGGAGGCTGCGCAGATCGCGCAGGCGACAGAATTTATCGAAGAAAAACCGGATCAGTATCACAGTGAGATCGCGCAGGGTGGAACGAATGTTTCCGGTGGACAGAAGCAGCGGCTTTCCATTGCCAGAGCTATCGCAAAACAGCCGAAGGTTTTGATTTTCGATGATAGTTTTTCTGCGCTTGATTATAAGACAGACGCAGCACTGCGAAAAGCATTGGCAGAAAAGACGAAGGATGCAACAGTGATCATTGTTGCACAGCGAATCAATACGATCCTTCATGCAGACCAGATACTCGTTTTGGAGGATGGCCGGATCGTGGGCAAGGGAACCCATAAGGAGCTGCTGGAGAACTGTGAGGCATATCAGGAAATTGCAAGCTCCCAGCTTTCTGAGGAAGAACTGAAAGGAGGTGTTTGCTGATGGCACAGACAAATAACCGCCCCAGACGCGGATCCATGGGGCATGGTCATGGTCATGGCGCACCCGCGGAAAAGGCAAAGGATTTTAAAGGTACGATCAAAAAAATAATCACATATATGAGCAGTTATAAGCCGGCGCTGATAGTGGTTATGATCTTTGCGGTGGCAAGTACTGTTTTTAATGTGGTGGGTCCAAAGATACTCAGCCGTGCGACTACAGAATTGTTTAACGGGCTGATGAGTAAGCTTTCCGGTAGCAATGGTATTGATTTTGGGAAGATCGGGCGGATTTTGCTTATATTGCTTGCAATTTATGTGTGCAGTGCGGTATTCTCGTTTGTGCAGGGCTGGATCATGACAGGTATCTCTCAGAAGATGACGTTTCGGATGCGTAAGGAAATTTCTGAGAAGATTAACCGTATGCCGATGAAGTATTTTGAATCCCGGACAGTTGGAGAAGTGTTATCCCGCATTACAAATGATGTGGATACGATGGGGCAGAGCCTGAATCAGGCAATTACACAGCTGATCACGTCCATTGCGACGATCATCGGTGTGTTTATTATGATGCTTACGATCAGTCCCCTGATGACTTTGATCGCCCTTGTGATTCTGCCGATTTCCATGATGCTGATGATGTTTGTTATGAGGTTTTCACAGAAACATTTCACAAACCAGCAGAAGTATCTTGGTGAGGTCAATGGACAGGTGGAGGAGGTTTACAGTGGGCATCATGTTGTGAAGGTATTTAACCGGGAAGAGCAGGTGCTCCGAACCTTTGACGAGACAAATGCCAAGCTGTATGAATCTGCGTGGAAGTCGCAGTTTCTCTCCGGTATGATGCAGCCGATCATGGTGTTTGTCGGCAATCTTGGCTATGTGGCGGTGGCAGTTTCCGGAAGCCTTCTGGCAGCGAAGCGCGTCATTGAGGTGGGCGATATTCAGGCGTTTATCCAGTATGTAAAGAATTTTACGCAGCCTATCAACCAGCTGGCACAGATTTCCAATATGCTTCAGTCTATGGCAGCGGCGGCTGAGCGTGTATTTGAGTTTCTGGATGAGGAGGAAGAGAGCAGTATCGCTGAGCATCCGGTGCAGATCGGAGAGGCAAAGGGAGATGTCACCTTCTCGCATGTACGGTTCGGGTATGATCCGGATAAGATCATTATCCATGATTTCAGCAGCGAAGTGAAGGCAGGACAGACCGTGGCGATCGTGGGACCTACGGGAGCCGGAAAAACGACGATGGTCAAGCTGTTGTTGCGTTTTTACAATGTGAATCAGGGCGCAATCTATGTGGACGGTCATGACATCCGGGATTTCAACCGTGATGACCTGCGCCGCCAGTTTGGTATGGTACTACAGGATACGTGGCTGTTTAAGGGCACCATTATGGAAAATATCCGTTATGGCAGGCTGGATGCGACGGATGAAGAAGTCATTGCGGCAGCAAAGGCTGCACATGCCCATCATTTTATCCAGACACTTCCCGGCGGCTATCAGATGGAGCTGAATGAGGAAGCGAGCAATGTCTCACAGGGTCAGAAGCAGCTTCTTACCATCGCCCGGGCGATCCTTGCAGACAATCCAATTATGATTTTAGACGAGGCGACCAGTTCCGTAGATACGAGAACCGAACAGCGGATCCAGAAAGCGATGGATAACCTCATGAAGGGCAGAACGAGCTTTGTGATCGCCCATCGCCTTTCCACGATTAAAAATGCGGATCTGATCCTTGTCATGAAGGACGGCGATATCATCGAACAGGGAACGCATGACGAACTGATCGCACTGGGCGGATTCTACGCGGATCTGTACCTGAGTCAGTTTGAGAAGACGAGTAGTGCATCGTAGAATGATCGTAACTTTGAAGGTACTGAACGGCTACGAATGATCAATATATGATAGAAAGACGGCGGTATTCCGGGATTAAGAGGGGAATGCCGCCGTTTTGAATTACAGTTCCCTGCGATTCATGAGTGCGGAGGCGAAGCTTGTAATGATGAGTATATATACCACACAAATGATCACAAAGCCTGCATAACCGCTCTTTAGCATCTGTTGAGGGGCATTGGAGTTCATACCGTAGGCCATGAGCGAATAGAGCCAGATATGTCCTAGATTTTTGGCAAGAAATATAAGACCGGAGATTCCACCAGCCAGAGAGATACCAATAGGCAGGGTAAAGCTTTTGATCGAGAGTGAGATCAAAAGCTGTATTGCTGCCATAACCGTACCGCCCAGTGTGCCAAACAGGCACCAGATGGCTACAGAGCGAAGAGGAACAGCGGCAGTCATACCAATGAGCTTACCGGATAATACAAACAGGATGCCAATCCACAGCTCGCTGAGCAGGATCATAACGGATGCAGTGATCAGCTTTGCAAGAAAAATCAGCGGTCTTTGCACTGGCATGGTCAGCATTTTGTTCCAATTGTGCTGATCATGCTCCAGCCGCATCAGATAAGCACAGTATATGCCTACCATGACCGGAAGAAAGAAGTAGCAGGTGAAGAGCGTATGCTGTGTCCACAAGCTGTACCATTCACTTTTCAGTATATCGATATTTCCAATGTAGTTGAGTGTTCCGAGAAGCGCCGGAACAATAGGCATCAGTAAAAATGCGAGCCATACGGGAGAACGCTTTAATTTCAAGCGTTCGGCTTTTAATAAACGTAGTAGCATATGTTTAGACCTCTTTTTTTTCAAATAGTTTTTTTCCAATCAGATAGATCACGATACTCATGATGATCAGAATCCCAAAGGCAGGCCAGTCAATGTCCATGGCTGAGAAATAGACATTTCTCATGCGTGTTTCCTTTGTCCATCCGAACATGCCAACGAACTGTAATGCACCGTAATAGCCCCAGGGCAACAGCTTGCGCAGGATCGGAAACTGCGGCAGAAACATGGAAAACAGTCCGATAAAGGCGCCGGTGATTCCGGTAAAAAAAGTGACTGCCTGATTTCGAAACAGCAGGGCCAGTGCATGCAAGAGCTGGTAGATGACGGCGGTCGGCGTGAGCGTAAAAAGCAGATACAGTACATACAGCCGAAGTGGAACATCACCTGAAAAACCGATGATGTACCCAAACAGGATCGTTGTGCCCCAGCTGAACAGGCTGCAGAGCAGCACAATGGAAAGACCGTAGATCAGCTTTGCATCATAGATGTATTTCTTATCTGTGATGACAGTTAGGTATTTGAGCATGGCGCCCTTGTGTTCGAGATCTGCAAGGCGTGAAGAGACGATGATGGACAAAATCGGTAAAAAAATGGCATTGACGAGTGGAAGCTGATACAAAAACATCATCCAGCCCCATTGCAGAGTATCTTCGGGATGGGTTCCGTACAACGCCCAGCAGAGCTGAATAACCGTGATGCCAAGAGCCGTCAGAAAAAGATATGTTCGTCTCGTTTTTCGGTATTCACATTGAAGCAGTGTGATCATAGGCTTTGCTCCTTTCCGGTCAGATCAAGAAAAATTTCCTCCAGCGATTTGCCAGATTCTGTCGCATGGAGTTTATTCAATTCCCCTTGATACATCAGCCTGCCGTTTGCAATGATTCCGATATCCTCTGCCATCTGGTCAATCTCGGACAGCAGATGGCTGGATACGATGACTGTCATGCCGTACTGCTTGGGCAATGACTTGATCAGCTCGCGCATCTCCTGAATACCTGCTGGATCCAGTCCGTTTGTGGGTTCATCGAGAATGAGCAGCTTTGGGAAGGAGAGCAGCGCGGATGCGAGTCCCAGGCGCTGTTTCATACCAAGGGAAAACTTGGATACGGCTTTTTGCTGATGTTTATCAAGTCGGACGATCTGTAATACTTTTTCGATGTTGCTGTCGGGAACCTGTAAAAGTGTGGCGAATATTTTTAAGTTTTCTCTGGCATTCAGATGTCCATAGTAGGACGGAGATTCAATCAGGGAGCCAATCTGCTGTAAAAGCTCGATTCTGTTTTTGGAAGTGGTTCGTTTGGAAAACAGATCGATGGTACCTTCTGTAGGTGTTACGAGCCCTAAGAGCATTTTCAGAGTTGTGGATTTTCCGGCGCCGTTTGGACCTAAAAAACCGTAGATCCGTTTTTCGTGAATGTGCAGATCCAGATGGTCTACACATGTCTGGTCTTTGTATACTTTGGTGAGATTGTTTGTTGTTACAATTTCTTTCATAAAAAATTTCCTTTCCTTTGAGATTAGCAGCTTCTGAGAGATATCAGTGGATAGCTACCAGTGTTTTTCAATTTGATGTTGATGTTAGGATAGCAGAGCGGGCTGTCAATAAACTTAATGGAACCTTTCGTAAACCTTAAGTTTTTGCAGATACACGCAGAGAGCCTTTCAGAAAAGAAATCCATATGATATAGTGAGTGCAAGTGAGGTATGAAAGAGATGGATGAATTAAAGAATAAGAAATTATTGCTTGTCGATGATGAAAAAGAACTGTTGAAAACGACAGAGGCAGTGCTGCGCAGTGAAGGTTTTTTCAATATCTATACGGCAGAAAATTGTGAGACCGCATTGCAGATCGTGAAAACACAGCCGGTTGCGTTGATGCTTCTGGATGTGATGCTGCCTGACGGAGACGGCTTTTCGCTGTTTGCGAAGCTGCGGCAGATCACATCGGCTCCGGTGATCTTTCTGACTGCAAAAGGTGAAGCGGAAGATCGGATTCATGGTCTGGGACTCGGTGCAGATGATTATATTGTAAAGCCATTTCTGATGAAAGAATTATCACTGCGTATATTGGCGGTGCTGCGCAGAACGTATCAAAAAAGTCAACAGGAACCGGCATTTGATCTCGGCGCACGCCATATTGATCTGGCGACGGCCACAGTGAGGGCAGAGGGAAAGGAGCAGGTATTTACGGCAAAAGAATATATGCTGCTAAAAAAGCTATATGAGAATCAAAATCGTATTGTGACAAATGACGCACTGTGCATGGCAGCATGGGGAGATGCTTATTACGGTTATGAAAACACACTGATGGTACACATCCGCAGGATTCGCGAAAAAATTGAAGCCAATCCGTCATCACCGAAGCATCTGATCACAGTGAAAGGGCTTGGATACAAGCTGGTGACAGATGATGAATAAAACTGCATTTAAGATTTTTGTGTGTTTCACCTTTTTGTCGTCTTTCATCGCAACAATTCTTTTGGTAATTAACTTTCTAGGCTTTTTATTTGTCGGGAGTGACACGACTACACAGATTCATGAACAGTCTCCGGAGCGAATGTTGGAACAGATCAGCGATTCACTAGAGACGGAAGAAGGTGGCTTTGCGCTTTCGGATGAGTCATTGCTTGCCGATGACTGTTTTTGTATTCTGATCGGTGAGAATGGGAATGTCCTCTGGTCGCAGAATATGCCGGGTGATATTCCGATGCATTATTCCATCAATGACGTCGCGAGGATGACACGTTGGTTTTTAAACGATTATCCGGTTTATGTCCGCACCAGAGACGAGGGGCTTTTGGTTCTCGGCCTGCCCAAAAAGGCGGTTGGGAAATACGCTATGGCATATTCTATGGAGTGGTTTGACAGCCTGCCCAGGCGCCTGATCAGCATTCTGGTTCTGAATCTTTTACTGGCGGCTGTACTAGCGCTTTTGATCGGATCTTTTTTCTACCGGCGAATTACCATGCTGACAAATGGAATGAGTGAATTGCGGCAGGAAAAACATGTATCATTGAAGGAAAAGGGTATTTTTAAAGAACTGGCGAGAAATATTAACGATACATCGTTAGCAATTCATCGGAAAAATGCAGCACTTTCCGTCCGGGATCATGCGCGGACAAACTGGATCAGTGGAATTTCGCATGATGTGCGTACACCGCTCGCAGTCATTATGGGAAATTCCCAGATGCTTGAAAATGAGAAAGAGCTGTCGGAAGAAAACAAAAAACGTGCTGCTGCCATTACCGGACAGGCGGTGAAGATCAAAAAGCTGGTCGAGGATCTGAACCTGATATCTTCGCTGGAGTACGACATGCAGCCCACAGACCGGAAACTGGTGCGATTATGTCCGCTGATAAGGGAAACTGTTTCAGATATTTTAAACAGCGGTTTGGCTGCTGTGCATGAAGTGGAACTTGATGTAAAGGACGAGAAGATGACTGTTCTGGCAGATCAATCTCTGTTGCAACGGGCAATCTTTAATCTGATCAACAATAGCATCACACATAACCCTGGCGGTTGCCAAATTCAGGTTCAGGCATATGCAGATGGGAAAGATGCGCACATCTATATCTCAGACAATGGCACAGGAATGCCGGAAGAGGTGATCGAACGCCTGACGGATCAAGGCGCAGATATGCCGCGAACGGCGCATGGACGGGGACTATTTATGGCAAATAGGATCATTACCGTTCACGGTGGGAGTATGCATGTGCATAATGAAAATGGATGTGTGGTGGAGATGATATTACCGCTTGCATGAAATTTGATGTTGGAAATAAAGGTTTTAATTTAAAGAGAAAACTGCTATACTCTAATCAAAAAAGTGATTCGTATGGCAGCTTTTATTCATGATAATAGAAAGTTCGCAGAGCGTACGTTCTTTTTATTTGGAGGCATGTATGGCAGGAAAAGTAGTGATCGGAGCACAGGATTTTGTAAAGCTCAGAGAAAATGGATACTTTTATGTAGATAAGACATCGTTTATTAAAGAGTGGTGGGAGAGCGGAGATGATGTGACGCTTATTACCCGGCCGCGTCGTTTTGGTAAGACGTTGAATATGAGCATGCTGGAGACTTTTTTTTCGGTGGAACATGCGGACAAAGGAGCTCTGTTTGAAGGGCTTTCTATCTGGGAAGATGAGAAATACCGTGCGTTGCAGGGCACATACCCGGTGGTCAGTCTGTCCTTTGCCCGGGTAAAAGAGGGAAACTATCAGTCAGCCAGAGAGAAAATGTGTGAGATATTGCGTGATCTATACCGGGATTTTCGGTATCTGTTGGACAGCGAGGTGCTGACAGATGCCGATCGTGCCTATTTTCAGCGTGTGCAGTCTGTTGATGTCAGCGACAGTGATGCTACATCGGCGCTGTATCAGTTGTCGGGTTTTCTTTATCGGTATTTCGGGAAAAAGGTGCTCATTCTTTTGGATGAGTACGACACTCCCATGCAGGAGGCGTATGTAGATGGGTATTGGAGTGAGATCACTTCTTTTATGCGAAGTCTGTTTAACTCCACGTTTAAGACAAATCCGTATCTGGCACGCGCAGTGATGACCGGAATTACAAGGGTAAGCAAGGAATCCATTTTTTCTGATTTAAACAATCTGAAGGTTGTGACAACAACTGCTGATGAGTATGCGACTGCGTTTGGTTTCACAGAAGAAGAAGTGTTTGAAGCACTTGATGAATACGGCTACGGAAATCTAAAAAAGGAAATAAAATTCTGGTATGATGGTTTTATTTTTGGAAAGCAGAAGGATATTTATAACCCGTGGTCAATCTTAAATTTTCTTGATACAGGAGAAGTTGCTGCATATTGGGTCAATACGAGTAGTAATGCGCTTGTCAGTCAACTGCTTCAAGCAGGTACAGTCAACATAAAAAAACAGTTTGAACGTTTGATATGTGGGGAGCATATTTATTCAACGATTGACGAACAGATCGTGTTTAATCGTCTCGATGGCAGTGAGCAGGCTGTGTGGAGTCTACTCCTGGCAAGCGGATATCTGAAAGTGATCTCGCGGCAGAGTTATCTGGAAATCCCTGTGGGAATGGAACCGTTGTACGAGCTTGCGATCACAAATCGGGAAGTAGAGCTGATGTTCCGCAGGATGGTTCATGACTGGTTTTCGGTGACAGAGCAGGAGTATAATTCTTTTGTGGAGGCACTTCTGGTGTGTGACACGGATGCCATGAATGATTATATGAATCAGGTAGCCATGAATATGTTTAGCAGTTTCGATACAGGGAAAAAAACGTCGAAAGCAGAGCCGGAGAGATTTTATCATGGTTTTGTGCTCGGGCTGATGGTAGATTTGCAAAAAGATTATGTGGTTACATCTAACCGCGAGAGTGGCTTGGGCAGATATGATGTAATGATCGAGCCTAGGGATAAAAGTAAGAATGCTTATATTCTGGAATTTAAGGTGTTCAACTCACGCCGTGAGCAGTCACTTGAGGATACCGTCCGTGCCGCACATGCACAGATTGAGGAAAAGCAGTATGCAGCAGTGCTGATTGCAAAGGGCATACCAAAAGAACATATTTATAAATATGGCTTTGCTTTTGAGGGAAAGAAAGTCCTGATTGGATAAAAGTTAAAGCCGTCGCTGTAAGCGGCGGCTTTGTTGTGTGCGCGAAAGTAGCATGAGCGACTCTTTTTCAGGTTATACCGGATTCACATGCACCATGATGTGCTTGACTTTCGGAAAAGTTTTCTCAATGGAATCATGCACTTCCTCGGCGATATCATGTGCTTCCCGGAGTGTTTTATCTCCGTTGGCACAGATTTCGATGTCCACATAGATCTTATTTCCGAATACACGGGTCATCAGAAGATCGATTCCTTCAACGCCGGATACAGCCAGCGCGCAGTCGCGAAGCTGCTGTTGGGTATTCTCGTCACATGCTTTGTCGACCATTTTATCGATAGCATCCATAAAAATATCATAAGCGGCTTTGACGATAAATACACAGATGACTAAGCTGGCAACAGAGTCCAGAATCGGAAAGCCAAGCCTTGCGCCGCCGATACCGATCAGAGCGCCTACAGAAGAGAGTGCGTCAGAACGATGGTGCCATGCGTCTGCCATGAGTGCGCCGGAGTCGATTTTTTTAGCGTAATGTCTCGTGTACCAGAACATCGCTTCCTTGACAATAATGGAGACGAGTGCAGCGATCAGAGCGAGGACACCGGGAATCGCGAGGCTTGCATAATCGCCGGAAAAAATGTTCTTGCATGCGTTGATCCCGATACCAAAGCCGGTGATGCACAGTACCGTCGCCAGAATGATCGCAGCGACACATTCCATGCGCTCGTGACCGTAAGGATGCTCCTTATCAGAATCACGGCTGGCGATCTGAATACCGATAATGACAATGATGGAACTGAACACGTCCGAAGCGGAGTGTACCGCATCGGAGATCATCGCTCCGGAATGGGCGAAAATACCGGCGAGCAGCTTGCCGACGGAAAGAATCAGGTTCCAGATAATTGTTACAATGGCAACGTGTGTGGCAGTTTGTTCATATGTAGGTTCACTCTTTTTGGTCTTATCAGTTGATTGAGTCATAAAAAATCCCCCTTTACAAAACACGAAAATAGTGTTGTGTCGTAACTGCTCATGACCTTTACAGTTACGTCGTGCCTCAAATGTTTCCTTGCACTATAGCATATGCGTATGCATAATTCAAGTGTGTATGCGCAAAAATGCACATTATCAACAGCTAAACTTTCTTATACATAACTAACAGAAATATGCTCATAGCTAACAGAAATTTACGCATAACTAACAAAAATTTGGCATTGACAACACTGTCTAATGATGTTAGACTTAATTTGTCTAAAGATATTAGACAAACGTGCGTAAGAAGGAAGATAAGGGAGGCTGCTACAGAGGAATGAGGCAGCCGTGAGAAAAACTCAGGAGGGAGTAATCGCATATGGAAGCATTTAAATTGGGTGAAATGGAGGCAAAATTTGCGGAGCTGATCTGGGAGCATGCACCGATCCGTTCCGGAGCGCTGACAAAGCTGTGTGAGGAGCGGTTTGGCTGGAAGCGGACAACGACATACACGATGTTAAAACGACTTTGTGAGCGGGGGATTTTTGTCAATGAAAACGGTATGGTGCGTGTGCAGATGTCAAAGGAGGAATTTCAGGCGGGACAGGGCAGTGCCTTTATCGAAGAGCATTTTGATGGATCGCTGCCGCTGTTTCTGACTGCATTTTCCAGAAAGAACAAGCTGAGTAAAAGTGATGTGGAAAAGTTGCAGCAGCTCATTGACTCTTATCGGGATTCTGACGGGGAGGAGGAGCGCAAATGATCGATACGATATTAAAAATGAGTGCGACAGGTGCGGTCGTGATCTGCATTGTTCTGGTGCTTCGGCTTTGTCTGCGGCGTGCGCCAAAGATTTTTTCCTATGTACTGTGGCTGATTGTGCTGTTTCGTCTGCTCTGTCCGGTGTCAGTTGCCTTACCGGTTTCGGTCTTTAATCTGATATCGTCTGCGCAGAACAGCATTTCAGAGAAACTCCCCGTACGGGAGCATCCGGTGAATGGGGAGGCGATACCGGCGAAAAGTGTCGGGATCACAGGTGAGGAATCGGGTGCTTCAAAAGAAGATGTAGTAACAGAAGAAAGCTCTGTTTCTGAGCATTTGGCAGAGTCACAGGCTGCCATGGAGGTTACCTCTCTATGGAGCTGGAAGAACATCGCGCTTCTGATCTGGTTGATCGGCGTATGTGTAATGGCGGGCTATGCAGTTGTGAGTATTTTGCAGTTGCATAAAAAACTGAAGCATGCCAGTCTGGACAGGGAAAACATTTATCTGCTGGAGGGCATCTCTTCTCCTTTTGTGGCAGGAGTATTGCGTCCACGGATATATCTGCCCTGTGACCTGGAAGAAAAAGAAAGGACATACATTCTGCTTCATGAAAAGACGCATATCCGCAGAGGTGATCCTCTGTTTCGTATCCTTGCATACGTCGCACTGACGCTGCACTGGTTTAATCCGCTTGTGTGGGTGGCGTTTTTCCAGAGTGGCAGGGATATGGAGATGTCCTGTGATGAGCTGGTGCTGCGCAGACTTGGTGAGGAGATCCGGTGTGATTACTCGGATTCACTGCTGGCGATGGCACAGGGGAAACGTGCAGTAGGATTCACACCGCTGGCGTTCGGTGAGGGTGATACGGGTAAACGGATCAAAAATGTGCTGAATTACAAAAAGGTAACCGCCCAGACGCTCGTGATTGGTGTGCTGGTGGTTGCTCTGGCGGGAATCGCACTCGGCGCGGACGCAGTGGAGAATACGCCGAAGAATCGACAATCACAGGAGACGGACGGTTTTGTAGAAATGAAAAATCCGGTGCCGGTGGATACACAACAGGATGAGCAGCCGGATGCATCGCCGCAGGAAACATCCGAGACAGAAGGTAACGTACCTGGACAAGACGAACCGGAGGACAGTGCGGTCATCGCAACGCTATCCGTGCGCACGATTTCCCGCAGTGCCCGGTGTATTGACAATTATGTGATGCCGGATGATGATTGGGAGAAAAATTACGACAGCGAGCTTGCATTTGCGGAGGACTGTGAATTTTACATCAACAGCAGCCGCACGACGATGGATGCCAAGGAGGTATCTTTTTCAGAGTTTGTGGATGCGATCGATGCAGGTGATCCGATCCTGAATAAGCCTTGCATCGTGGAGATCCATAATGATGACAAGCTGGTTCACGGGATCACGCTGATCAGTGAGCGTTACATGTATGGTGTCAGCTATGCAACTGTATCTGAGGGGCATTTGTACAGCGGAGCGATGTTTGGCGATGCAAATGGAGATCCACTGGCTGTTTATCCGGCTTTTTATGGATCTTTGGAACCGCTGTGCACCGAGCATATGGATATCGCAGCGACACCTGGCGATGAGACGATAGCAATCTACAGCGGGGTGGCGGACGGCGGCAGTCACGGAGATGTATTTATCCGTGATGCGGACGGAAATCTGCTTTACCACTATGCGGTAAATGATTCGGGAAGATGCTGGCAGAATCTTTACGCCGGACGCATTGACGGCGCTGGTGATCCGTACCTGCTGGAACTGAATCTGGAAAACCGCGATACATCCGGCGAATATTCCTTTTATGTGTATTCGCTGGGCGCGGAAAATGGCACATTTATGCAGATTGCAGGCAGCAGGATTGAGTGGAACCAGACCGGCAGCCTGCTTTATGATCCTGACGAGATGCTGATGTTTTTCCATGAGCTTGGTCACTATTTACATAGCAGTCACCTGCTTGTAGGGATGGAGGATCAGAAAATCCGTACCGAACCGGTGTGTGATGAGGATCATTATACATATGCAAACTTTGCACCGAAATGTTTCCCGGATCCCTATGAGGGTATGGATGTAAGGTGAAAAAATAGAAAAGCTTTTTTTGAGTTTTAAAGTGGTGTTTGTTGGATGTACAGACATCACTTTTTTACTTTTTTGTTGTAAAGCGAAAAATCTAAGTATATAATGATTTTGATGATCACGACAGAGTAGGTGACTGGGTGTCAGTGCAGAATGAGTCGTGCATCTAATTTTACAGGAAGGCATTACCGAGGAAGAGATTATGAAGTACAAAAGGATAGCAATGATCTGCGTGGCAAGTGTGTTGTGCATGGCGTTTTCAGTGCAGCCGGTCTGTGCGCAGAGTATGATAAAGGAAGGGCTGACGGAAGAACTTATTGTGACAGAGGATACAAGTGTACAGTCCTTGGAGCAGTTAGCCGAAGCCCATGAAGATGAGTCAGAACCGATACAGACAACGGAGACTCCGGCAGGAGATCAGGGAACAGAGCAACAGGGAACGGAAGATCATCAGGATCAGACAGAAGAAACTGAGCAGGGAGATGCTTCGCAGGAACAGGAGACCTTACAGGACGGTACGCAGGAGGAAACCACCGGGGAGAAGACACCGCAGCAACTGTCGAAACCGAAAAAAGTGACAGGTCTGCATCTGACCTGCGTGTCTGATCGAAAGGTACTTCTGGAGTGGGATGAAAGCGAGAATGTGGCATGTTACCGGGTTTACCGGAAAAAAGAAAACGGAGCCTACAAAAGTCTGGGGGAGCCGGATCAGGCATCATATACGGATGCATCGGTGACATTTGGCAAGAAGTATACCTATAAGGTAGTTGCGGTAAATCAGGATGACAAAGAGGGCACGGCCGCAACGATTCAATTGTCAAATACGCAGGCAGTGGATATTAAGACCCAAACGTATACTTATAAACAGATGGTGACTGATATGCAGGAGCTCGAAAAAAAGTACAGTAATTACTGTGAGCTTACATCGATCGGAGAGAGCGTGGCGGGGCGGACGATCTATGATTTTGCGATTGGCAATCCGAATGCGCAGGATTCGCTTCTGGTGGTGAGTACGCTTCATGCAAGAGAATATATTTGCTCTGCTGTACTCATGAAGGAGATCGAGTATTATCTGAGAAATTATAACAATTCACTGAGTGGTTCAACACCTGCAAAAGTGCTAAAAAATATGCAGATCCATTATATCGTTATGTCTAATCCGGATGGCGTGACGATCTCTCAGACGAAATATCCGCGATGGAAAGCCAATGGTCGTGGTGTGGATTTAAACCGTAATTTTCCGGCAAATAAATTTGTGGTAAAAGGTAAGCGTGGCTCAGAGGGGTATACTGGACTGAAGGCACTCAGTGAGCCGGAGAGCAAGGCGATTGCAGCACTCACAACCAATCTGAAAAAGAATCAGCATCTTCTGGGTGTTGTCAATTATCATGCGATGGGACAGATTGTATTTGGTGACTGTGCATCGTCAAAGATCAAGCAGGATACACAGACGATGTACCGTATTGCGCGGAGTCTGACAGGATATTCAGATGCAGGTGGATATTCTTCACCGAAGTCAGTCGCAGATGGATCATATCGTGAATATGTCATGTATATTCTGGGAATTCCATCCATTACGCTTGAGGTAGGATCTACTTATGCGCCTTGTTCTTACTGGGAGTATGAGTTGGCATTTCAGAAAAATAAAATGGTCGTGTTAAAGATTGCAGATGCACTGTAGTTTTTAGTGACAATCAGGTGATGCATATGTTAGACTGATAATTAGAAATGTCGATGGCGGTGAAACATACAGATTGAATACAGAGGGAGACTGAGTATGATCACATTAGAGGAAGCATTAAAAAAGATCGAGAAACTGGAAAAGGAAAACGCGTATCTTCGCGAAGAACTGGAGTCTGCCAGAAACCGTAAAATGAGTGGACGGAAGAAGCACAATGACAAGTGGATGAACGCTTATAATGATTTTGTTACATGCTTTGAAAATGGCATGAGTATTGTGGATATTGCAAAAAAACAGAATGTGAGCTCGCGGACCATTTACAGATACAAAGAGTATTACGATAAATTGCAGGAAATGTTATAGAGACGTTCATAAAACTGGAAGGAGAAAGCGATGTGTAAACCAGGAAGCACTAATCAGGTGTACCAGAAAAAAAATCAGTTCGAATATAAAAACGTAATGGCCAAGGATCACCAGCGGGAATATAAGAATGTGGTGGCTCCGAAATATGAGAATGCCAACAAGCAGGTGCAGAATCAGGTATCATCCTATGACCGTTTTTTGCAATTCCGGGAAAAGCTTTCGGATAGCAAGGTGGCAGGCGGACCTGCTCCAGTGGAGGCGAAAGTTGGCTGGAAGGAAAGGAAACGTCTAAAGGAGCAGTATAAGGAAGAGTATAAAAATAAAGAAAAGGCTTTAAAGGAGGAGCCTCTTGTGAAAGAAGAGGATCTGCGGCAGATGAAAATGTTCGAGACAAAACAGGGGCGGGAGCAATGGGAAAATGAAAAGCTTCCACATTCCGAGCTTACGCGTGGTGAAACGATGCGCATGATCCTTTATGACGGTGATTATTCCAATTTTGAAAATCTGGATCCGCTCATGAGAAATCTGGTGGCCACAAAGGCGCTGAAGAAGTTTGACCGTGATTTTGTGATTCACTCGAATATGAAGGACGAAGATGTGGAAGAGATCATCCAATATATGAAAGAACATTCAAACGGTGTCAGTAGTTTTCTTGACCCTGCACTGCGTCTCGGATTCTCGCTTGCACAGAATTCAGGCGCAATTCCGAAATGGAAGAAGCCCATCTATCGTAAATTGGATGAAGCAATGTCTACGGCGGTCATGGAGGCTACGCTGACGCATGTAGCTGATCAGACACAGGTGACAAATTATTTTGTTGGGAAGAAATCAAAGGATCCCCAGGGAGATGCACAGAAAGCTATCAGAGCCAATCAGTCGCAGCAGATTCAGATTGCGAAGCGTCTGCTTCTGATGCAGCTTTCTGATTTTCAAATGATCACTACGGATAAGAAAAAACGAGTAACATCGACCCCATGGGATAAATCCATGGCAGTGGCGCTCAGCCATTGTTCGCGTGTTGTTCTGACGTTGCCGAAGCAGGATGCGGGAGACAATAACGTTCTTTACCAGCTAAATATGTGGAAATCCATTTATACGGTGAACGGTTCTAATACTGCGGAAGATAATTCCCGTGCCAGCTCCACGCATTCCATCGAGCGGAGGAAGGTTTCAGAGAAAGGAATCATGCGCAGCAAAGAGAAGAAGGTACTGTTCAATCTGATCGGGCAGCGCGGCATGAACTGTGCGATCGGTGGTCTTGGAAATGCGGGCGTCAGTGGAAAGACGATTGCCAATGACGGCAGCTGCGGGCATTTTTACTCTATGTATAAGGAAGCGGATGCCGAGTCTTACGGAACTATACTGATGGGGCTGGAATCCGATGCCAACGCGGTGACTAACCAGATGGGGCACACCCATGACTGGCATGCGACTCCGGAAAAGGCATCCAGCCTTGGCGGACAGCGGACAGATGAAGTGGGAGATAAATATGGTGGACGCCAGTGCCTGTTAAATGAGATGTCTGCAAAGGACATCACCACCTGGATGCTTGCGTTGGAACACAAAATGCTTGAATGGCAGTCCAACGGTGGAATGGGGCAGGATGAGGCTCGTGATGCAATGAGTATGCTTGCAGGCAAAAAGCTGGATGCGCAGCAATGGACGCACTTACGAGGAATTTTGAACGTGGACAATTCCGTTGGTATCGGTGCCCATCCCTGATGATCTGATCGGTTAAAATAGGAGGTATTTATGAAATATGAAGAATTACCGGAGGTGCAGCTGTATGGCATCGGTCCTGATGAGGCAGATCATGCGGCACCACTGCTGACAGCAGAAGCAGTTATAGCTATTAAAAATCAGGAAGCCTTTGGCATGGCCCTTGTGGAAGAGGGAGAAGCGAGAGCCGCCGTTTGTGCCGGTTTTTCACCGGAGGATGATACGATCCTTGAGATCATCAGCCTTTATGTGGCTCCTGCCTATCGCCGGAGAGGCCTTGGCGGAACACTACTGATGGAGCTTTTGGAGGATGTGATGGCAGAGACAGACGGAGGGCTCAGAGGCGTTACCGCTTCCTTTTTGCCGGAGACAGACGGCATGGAAGCATTATTGTCACGGGCAGGATTTATGATCGGATCAGATGAACAGGCCCGGACCTTTCGTTTGCCGGTAGCGGAGCTGGTGGACAGTCCACTGCTGAAACAAAAAAAATCTGTGCCGGAGGGATATCTCTTACGAACCTTAAAAGGTGCTTCAGATACAACACTGCGCCAGCTGGCAGAGGAATTAAAGCGAAATCATCTGGATGATCTTGGATTGGAACAAATGGAGCGGGCATTGTCTGACTGCAGCTATGTGCTGCTCAATGAAAATCTGGAACCAAAGGCTTGTGCGATCCTTCATGCGCAGGGAGAAAACGAGATCTATTTGTCGCAGTTTTTTGTGGCAGAAGGCAGTATAGCAACAGGAATGGTGGTATTGCAGTCTGCGGCAAAGGCTGTTTTGGATCGGTTTTCCGGAGAAACCGTGCTGGAGATCCCTACACTGACGGAGTCTTCTGCGGGATTAGTGAAAAAGCTGCTTCCTGCAAGTCAGTCTACCGGACTGATGCGTGCAGTGCTGGATCTTACAAGATGATCCTACCGTAATAAAATGAGCGCAAACGGGCAAAATGCTTGACGAACGGCGAATGTTGATCATGTGCTGTTTTTGCACATGATATAACGATACCCCCTCGGAAATCAGTTTTCCGAGGGGGCTTTTTTCTTATTTTTTATTCTTATTTACTTCGATCATCTTCAGTGCACGTACCTTTGACGGCAGACCAAACAGGGTAATAAAGCCCTGGGCATCGTGGTGATCATACTGGTCACCGGTTGTGAAGCTTGCCAGTGTCTCGCTGTAGAGAGAGTACGGAGAAGTCGTCCCGGCCTTGGTGATGTTTCCTTTGTACAATTTGAATTTCACTTCACCGGTCACATACTTCTGGGTAGATTCGATGAATGCCTGCTGAGCCTCACGCAGCGGAGTAAACCATTTTCCCTCGTAGCAGGTCTGTGCCAGACGCTTGCCCATCTCAAGCTTTGCAGCCATTGTCTCGCGGTCAAGGATCAGCTCCTCCAACTGGTCATGTGCCTCCATGAGGATGGTTCCGCCAGGTGTCTCGTACACACCGCGGCTCTTCATACCAACGACACGGTTCTCAACGATATCAACGATACCGATACCATGCTTGCCGCCGAGACGGTTCAGCTCGCGGATGATGTCGGCAACCTTCATCTCTTTTCCGTTGACAGACTTCGGAACACCTGCCTCGAAGGTCATGGTCACTAATTCCGGTTCATCCGGGGCTTTTTCCGGAGTTACGCCTAAAACGAGAAGATGCTCATAGTTCGGCTCAAGAGAAGGATCCTCAAGCTCTAAGCCTTCATGGCTGATATGCCAGAGGTTACGGTCACGGCTGTAGCTGCTGTCGGTTCCAAAGGGAAGATCGATACCGTGTGCCTTGCAGTACTCAATCTCTGCTTCACGGGAATCCATCTGCCATTTGTCGTCACGCCAGGGAGCGATGATCTTGATATCGGGAGCAAGAGCCTTGATGCCCAGCTCGAAACGGATCTGGTCATTTCCCTTTCCGGTTGCACCGTGGCAGATGGCAACTGCGTTTTCTTTTCTGGCGATCTCAACCAGCTTCTTTGCGATGCCGGGACGTGCCATAGAAGTTCCAAGCAGATATTTGTGCTCGTAGACAGCGCTTCCCATCACGCAGGGAACGATGTAGTCCTCGGCAAATTCATCGGTGATATCCTCAATATATAATTTGGAAGCACCGGAGAGCTTTGCACGCTCCTCAAGTCCATCCAGTTCTTCTTCCTGTCCGCAGTCGATGCAGCAGCAGATGACCTCATAATCATAGGTTTCTTTTAACCAGGGGATGATGGCGGTAGTATCCAGTCCGCCTGAGTACGCTAAAACAACTTTTTCTTTCATGGTAGATCGTCCTTTCATATATGTAGTTTGTCGTACCTGTTCAGTACCTTCACAGCTCCGATGCGGCCTGTTCTGAACAGTTACATTTTGTTACTGCTTTGCCTTTTCTGTTTGCATATATGCACCCATGCAGGACAAGAAACAGTTTTTTTCAATCTGTTACCATCATACATCAATTCTTTTCCCAGTGCAACTGAAAAAATATGCAAAATTAATGTATAAAATCAACAAATAATGAATATTTATGCATAAAATATGCAAAAATTTGCAAAAAGCCCTTTACGAATAGGAAAATTAGTATTAGTATAGGAAAAGGCATTATAACGAGATGGTTACTTTTCACATTTCAGGCCAGGGTCTGAAATGTAACGCGAAATGTCTTGTGGTTTGACACAGAACAGCTACACATACATAAGGAAGGATAGATCAAGTGATGATAAAAGCAGGAATTATCGGAGCCACCGGCTATGCAGGTGCGGAGCTGGTGCGTATTTTACTGAGACATAAAGAAGTAGAGATCAAGTGGTACGGTTCACGCAGCTATGTGGATGAAAAATATGCAAGCGTTTACCGGAATATGTTTGAACTGGTGGAGGACAAGTGTCTGGATGATAACATAGAGGAGCTGGCAGATCAGGTGGATGTGATCTTTACGGCAACTCCGCAGGGTTATCTGGGTGGTATCCTGAATGAGGAACTGTTGAAAAAGGCAAAATTTATCGATCTGAGTGCCGATTACCGCATCAAGGATGTTGCGACCTATGAGAAATGGTACAAGATCACACATCAGTCACCGCAGCTGATCGGGCAGGCAGTCTATGGCCTCTGTGAGATCAACCGTGGTCTGGTGAATGAGAGTACGAGACTGATCGCAAATCCGGGATGCTATACAACATGTTCTATCCTGACGGCATATCCGCTGGTGAAAGAGGGGCTGATCGATCCGAATACGCTGATCGTAGATGCAAAGAGCGGAACCTCCGGTGCAGGGCGCGGTGCAAAGCTGCCAAACCTGTTCTGCGAGGTCAATGAAAATATGAAGGCATACGGTGTGGCTTCACATCGCCATACGCCGGAGATCGAGGAGCAGATTGGCTACGCAGCCGGAAAAGAAGTAGTCATCAATTTTACGCCTCATCTGGTGCCGATGAATCGCGGAATTTTAGCGACAGAGTATGCATCTCTCGTGAAAAAGCCAGATGGTACCTATCCGACGGAGGCAGAGGTGCGCGCAGTATACGAAAAATATTATGCAGATGAATATTTTGTGCGTGTGCTGCCCAAGGGCGAATGCCCGGAGACAAAATGGGTAGAGGGAAGTAACTTTGTGGATGTCAATTTTGTCATTGACGAGCGTACCGGCAGAATCATTATGATGGGTGCGCTGGATAATCTCGTAAAGGGTGCAGCAGGGCAGGCAGTACAGAATATGAACCTGATGTTCGGACTGGATGAAAAGGAAGGACTGGAGCTGGTTCCCTGCTTCCCGTAAAAGTAAATCAGGGGAACTGTTCCGTACAGGTCCGAAGCCAAACGGTGAAGGCACGGAACAGTGATGTTAGAGGTATGAATATGGTAACGATACAAGGCAGCCCGGAGCATAACCGTGCGGAGGCAATTGAGGAATACAATGATCCTGTGGCAAAAGAAGATACAAATGGAAGCCAGAATGGGATTTGTAAGAAAGATGGGCAGATTCAGATCCGTCCTATGACGGAGGCAGATTATGAAAAGGTATATGAATTGTGGATGACGATCAAGGGCTTTGGAATCCGCAGCATCGATGATTCTGCAGAGGGCATCGGGCGCTTTATCCGGCGGAATCCGACCACCAGTATGGTAGCGTTGGACGGTGAAAAGGTAGTCGGAGCGATCCTTTGCGGGCATGATGGCAGGCGGGGCTGCTTTTACCATGTGTGTGTGCATGAAGCCTACCGCAAACATGGCATCGGAAAGTCAATGGCAGTGGAATGTATGCGTGCACTGCAGGCAGAGCAGATCAACAAGGTCAGCCTGATCGCATTTAAGAGCAACGAGGTTGGAAACCGTTTCTGGAAGAGTGTGGGCTGGACATTCCGTGAGGATTTAAATTACTATGATTTTACACTGAATGATGCAAATATAACGAAGTTTAACCAGTAAAACGGATATTCGTGAAAATGATACGCTTTATAACATTATAAATCATGGAGGAACGGTGACGATTCAGCGAAAAGACAGAATCGTTCAAAGGAGGCAGAGAATATGAAACAGATTACAGGCGGTGTGACCGCAGCGAAGGGATACAAGGCAGCAGCAACAGCGGCAGGGATCAAGTATCAGGACAGAACTGACATGGCGATGGTTTACAGTGAAGTGCCTGCAACAGTGGCAGGTACATTTACAACGAACGTATTTAAGGCGGCACCGGTCATCTGGGACAGAAATATTGTAAAAAACAGCGGCAAGGCACAGGCGATCGTTGTAAATTCGGGCATTGCCAATGCATGTACCGGCGAGGAGGGAGATCTTTACTGTCAGAAGACAGCAGATGCAGCAGCTGAGGCGCTCAGTATATCTGCGGATGCTGTGTTACTCGGTTCAACGGGTGTGATTGGCATGCAGCTTCCGGTCGATAAGATGCAGGCGGGCGCTAAGAAGCTTGCGACTCTGCTGGATGACAGTACCGATGCAGGTACCGCGGCAGCACAGGCGATCATGACAACAGATACACATAAAAAAGAGATTGCCTATGAGCTTACGATCGGTGGAAAAACGGTTACCATCGGTGGAATGGCGAAGGGATCAGGCATGATCCATCCGAATATGTGCACGATGCTCGCCTATGTGACAACAGATGCGGCGATCTCTCATGAGATGCTGCAGAAAGCACTCAGCCAGATCGTTGTGGATACCTTTAATATGATCTCTGTAGATGGAGATACGAGCACCAATGATACATTGCTCGTTCTGGCAAACGGAATGGCAGGAAATGATGAGATCATTTCTGTGGGAAATGATTATGATCAGTTCTATGAGGCATTAAATGCGATCTGTACCTATCTGGCAAAGGAGATGGCGGCAGACGGCGAGGGTGCAACGAAATTGGTGGAATCGATTGTTGAAGGTGCAGATACAAAGGAAAATGCAAGAATTCTTGCAAAATCTGTCGTTTGCTCCAGCCTGACAAAGGCAGCAATGTATGGCTGTGATGCCAACTGGGGAAGAGAATTGTGTGCGCTGGGCTATTCCGGTGTGCAGTTTGACCCGATGAAGGTAGAGATGTATTTTAAGAGCGGTGATATGACGATGCTGATCTTCAAGGATGGCGCAGGTGTGGATTATAGTGAGGAAGAGGCTGCAAAGCTGCTGGCCAACGATCACGTACAGATCATCTCAAAAATGAATATGGGTACAGAGACGGCGACCGCATGGGGTTGTGACCTGACCTATGATTATGTGAAGATCAACGCGGACTACCGCTCATAGATCGGCAGCGTAAAGAGTATATTTTGTTTCGGGGCTGCGGACATGCAAAGCAGCTTTTGGGGACAGGAAGATAGGAGATAGATAACAATGGAAAACATGGACGATATTTTACAGAAAGCCCAGGTACTGGTGGAGGCGCTTCCCTATATTCAGCGTTTTAACCGCAAGATCATCGTAGTAAAATACGGCGGCAGTGCGATGGTGGATGAGGAGCTGAAAAAGAGCGTCATTCAGGACGTGGTACTGTTAAAGCTTGTTGGATTTAAACCGATCATCGTGCACGGCGGCGGCAAGGAGATCAGCAAATGGGTGGAAAAGGTCGGTATGGAGCCACACTTTATCAACGGACTGCGGGTGACGGATGAACCCACGATGGAGATTGCCGAGATGGTGCTGAACAAGGTCAACAAATCTCTGGTTCAGATGGTTCAGCAGCTGGGCGTCATGGGTGTCGGTATCACCGGTAAGGATGGTGGTCTGCTGAAGGTAGAGAAGAAATATTCAAACGGCGAGGATATCGGTTTTGTCGGTGAGATCACTGAGGTGAACCCGAAGATTCTCTATGATCTTTTGGAAAAGGACTTTTTGCCCATCGTAGGTCCGATCGGTATGGACGATGATTATCAGTCATATAATATCAATGCGGATGATGCAGCGTGTGCCATCGCAAAGGCGGTCAATGCAGAAAAGCTTGCTTTTCTGACTGATATCGAGGGTGTTTACAAGGATCCGAATGACAAGAGCACATTGATCTCTGAGCTGCATCTGTCTGAGGCCAGAAAGCTCATTGAGGACGGATTTATCGGTGGCGGCATGCTGCCAAAACTAAACAATTGTATCGATGCAATGGAGCAGGGCGTTTCCCGCGTACATATTCTGGATGGACGTATTGCACACTGCCTGTTGCTGGAAATCTTTACAAACAAGGGTGTCGGAACCGCATTTTTAGGAGATAAGGAGCAGAAATTCTACCATGAAGACAAATAAAGAAGATCAGATCCGTCTGGCAGAGGATTCGTTACTGCATGTGTATAATCGTTTTTCGCTGGTACTGGACAAGGGTGACGGCGTTTATCTCTATGACACAGACGGAAAAAAATATCTGGATTTTGCAGCAGGAATCGCTGTCATGGCGTTTGGCTATAACGATAAGGAATACAATGATGCATTAAAGGCTCAGATCGACAAGCTGATCCACACGTCCAATCTGTATTACAACGTGCCGACGGCGACAGCGGCCCAGGCGCTGAAAAAGGCCAGCGGCATGGATCGTGTGTTCTTTACAAACAGCGGTGCAGAAGCCATCGAGGGTGCTATCAAGGCGGCAAAAAAATATGCCTATACCAGAGACGGACATGGTGGTCATGAGATCATTGCCATGAATCATTCCTTCCATGGCAGAACGATCGGTGCATTGTCCGTGACGGGAAATGAGCATTACAGAGAGCCCTTTGAGCCATTGATGCCGGGTGTGAAATATGCAGATTTCAACGATCTTGACAGCGTCAAAGCACAGATCACAGATCAGACCTGTGCAATTATTTTTGAGACGATCCAGGGGGAAGGCGGCATTTATCCTGCATCAAAAGAGTTTTTGGAAGGTGTGCGTGCGCTGTGTGACGAAAAAGACATTCTGCTCATTTTAGATGAGATCCAGTGCGGTATGGGACGCAGCGGTCACATGTTTGCATGGCAGGGCTATGGAGTAAAGCCGGATATTATGACGAGTGCAAAGGCGTTGGGCTGTGGCGTTCCTGTCGGAGCATTCCTCATGACGGAAAAGGTGGCAGAGAAGTCGCTGATGCCCGGGGATCACGGCACGACCTATGGCGGCAATCCGTTTGTAGGCGCGGCGGTGACGAAGGTGCTTGAGATGATGGAGAGCCGGAAGATTACAGCACATGTGCAGGAAATCGGTGCATATCTGTCAGAAAAGCTGGATGAGCTTGTGGATAAATATGAATGCCTGACCGCTCACAGAGGTGTGGGACTGATCCAGGGTGTCGTGTGTACGAAAAAGGTCGCAGAAGTGTCTGCAAAGGCATTAGAGCATGGTCTGATCGTCATCACTGCCGGCAGCGATGTGATCCGGTTTGTGCCGCCGCTGGTGATCGAGAAGTGTCATGTGGATGAGATGATCGAAAAATTGTCGGAATGCCTGGATGAATTGTCATAACAAAGGGTTGTAAATTCCATGATTCTCCGCTAAAATAAATATATCGCTTTGAGTGCTCTTACCTGTAGTCGGTGCAGGAAGGAGCGATGTGAATGAAACAACAGAGAAAACAGATTCACAAATGTTCAAAAAGACATAAGAGGACAGCAAGGACAGCGATGAGCTGTCTTATGCTGTTACTTTTATATGGGTGCGCATATCAGGGGCAGCAGGAGGCTGTGACTGTGATCGCTGAGGATGCAGAGGAAAATGACCGGCAGCATTCCGGGAATGTGATGCAGGAGACGGAGGATGAAGCTTCCGTTTCAGAGGCTGATGATCGCAGTGCTTCTCAGCAGGCCGGGGAGAAGAAGCTTACGGTGTATGTGTGCGGTGCCGTTGTGCATCCGGGCGTCTATGAGCTGCCGATGGAGAGTCGCGTGTACGAGGCTGTTGCCCTTGCAGGAGGAATGTCGGATGAGGCTGCTTTGACTGCCGTCAATCAGGCAGAGCTTCTTGCAGACGGACAGATGATCGTGATACCGACTGCAGAAGAACAGCAGACAGAGGCTGCCGCAGTCAGGGAGTATGAACAGGGACTTGTGAATATCAATACGGCGGATCTGGAGGAATTGAAGACGCTGCCCGGAATCGGCGATTCAAAAGCCCGCAGTATCATTGCCTACCGTGAAAAAAACGGTGCCTTTGGCGCGATCCAGGATATTAAAAATGTTGATGGGATCGGCGATGGGGTTTTTGCAAAGCTGGAAGGCTGTATAAAAGTAGATTAAGAAAGCTGTCTGGCACGAGGTGCTGATGGTGGAGAGGTGTGTTTATGGCGAAAAAAGTGCTTGTGGTAGATGACGAGAAGCTGATCGTAAAGGGAATCCGCTTTTCTTTAGAGCAGGATGGAATGGAAGTAGAGTGTGCTTACGATGGAGAGGAAGCGCTGAGACTTGCGACTGAAAATGCGTATGACATGATCCTTTTAGATCTGATGCTGCCAAAAATGGACGGCTTTGAGGTATGTCAGCGCATCCGGGAATTTTCTAATGTGCCCATCGTCATGCTGACGGCAAAAGGGGATGATATGGATAAGATCCTGGGTCTGGAATATGGCGCAGATGATTACATTACCAAACCCTTTAATATTTTGGAGGTCAAGGCGCGTATCAAGGCTATCATGCGCAGAACCGGATCAAAGGAGCCGGAACCCTCAAAGGCAAAGGTGATCGAAAACGGTGATCTGAAGCTGGATCTGGAGAGCCGCAGACTCTTTATTCTCGGCAGAGAGGTCAATCTGACTGCGAGGGAGTTTGAGCTTTTGGAGCTGTTTGTCACGAATCAGAACAAGGTGTTCAGCCGTGAAAAATTGTTGGAGCTCGTCTGGGGAGCTGATTATCCCGGTGATGTGCGTACCGTGGATGTACACGTGCGCCGTCTGCGTGAAAAGATCGAGGTGAATCCGAGCGAGCCGAAATATGTTCACACAAAATGGGGTGTGGGCTACTATTACCGTGGATAAGGAACAGGTAGGATGAAGTCGAAAAAGAAACTGCGTAATTTTTTTAAAAGTCTGCGATTTCGTTTAGTCATTGCATTTGTCATCTTCGGTATGCTTCCGGGGATTGCCCTGCGCATCGGTCTGTTGCGCGGATATGAGAGCAGGGCTGTTTCTAACCGGAGCATCGATATCTTAAGTCAGGCAAAGATTCTCTCTGATCAGATTGCGAATAACGGGTATTTGGAGGATGTGGCCAATGAGTCGATCAACTCCAGGCTGGAACTGATCTGCAATATTTATGATGGCCGCATTCTCGTTGTGGATAATACCTTTCATATTATTAAGGATACCTATGATCTGGATACGTCAAAGATCATTATTTCCGAGGAGGTAGCAACCAGCTTTCAGGGGCAGGAATCCAGCAAATATGATCCGGTGAACCGTTATATTCAGCTGACACTGCCTATCCGGGATGTGGAAGACCAACAGATACTGGGTGTGCTGTTGGTGAGTGTGTCAACGGATGATGTGCGTGATTCTGTTGCTTATTTGCGCAATATTGCACTGATCATTCAGGTATCGACAACCATTCTGATCGTTGTGTCTGCTATTTTTGTGTCGAACTGTTTTGCAAAACCTTTCCGAAAGATGACGAAATCCATCGAGGAGATCCAGATCGGTTACGGCGAGGATATGCTCATGATCGATGATTTTACGGAGACGGAGGAGATTTCAGCTGATATCAATGGCATGCTGAAAAATATGAAGGTTCTGGATGAATCCAGACAGGAATTTGTGTCAAACGTGTCTCATGAGCTGAAAACACCTCTGACCTCCATGAAGGTGCTGGCAGATTCTCTGCTGGGGCAGGAGGGCGCGCCGGTGGAGCTTTATCAGGAATTTATGACGGATATTACATCTGAGATCGACCGGGAAAATAAGATCATTACGGATCTGCTCTCGCTGGTGAAGATGGATAAGGCAGCAGACAGCATCAATATCAGCACGGTCAATGTCAATGAATCACTGGAACTGATCATGAAGCGCCTGATGCCGATTGCAGAGAAACAGAATATCGAGCTGGTATTGGAGAGCTTCCGGCCTGTGACGGCGGAGATCGATGAGACAAAAATGTCTCTGGCACTTACGAATCTGATTGAAAATGCCATCAAGTATAACGATAAAAATGATGGCTGGGTGCATGTATCACTCAATGCGGATCATCAGTATTTTTATGTCAAGGTAGAAGACAACGGGATCGGAATTCCGGAGGATTCACTGGATCATATTTATGAGCGTTTTTATCGTGTGGATAAATCCCATTCCCGGGAAATTGGAGGTACGGGTCTGGGACTGGCGATCACGCGAAATGTCATTTTGATGCACCGTGGGGCGATCAAGGCATTTTCCACGGAGGGCGAGGGTACGATCTTTACGGTGCGCATTCCGCTGAAATATATTGCTACTTAGGAGGCATGGCAAATGCGAAAAAAATATATCTTATTTGCAGCAGTACTTTTACTGATCAGTGCCGTGCTGCCTGGCTGTAGCAGTGAAGCACAACCGGAAGGAACGTATCAGATCAGCTATCTGGATAAGGAACAGACGAAGACGGTGCGGATGCCCTATGAGCCGAATGCAGATGACAGGGATATTGAACTGCTTGTGAAAGAACTGATCGATGTTTTGTCGACCGATTCCGGAGATGTGGATTATGTCAG
Source organism: Lachnospiraceae bacterium (assembly GCA_022773965.1). Taxonomy (GTDB): domain Bacteria; phylum Bacillota; class Clostridia; order Lachnospirales; family Lachnospiraceae; genus W0P33-017. The sequence goes on along the minus strand of JALFNQ010000029.1, from coordinate 4,273 downwards.
ACCGATCCCGGAGGGCGTCAAGGTGACGCAGACACTGTTGAAGGATGATGGCGATCTAAAGGTGTATTTTAATGACGCTTATCGCACGATGAACTCTGTGCAGGAGATTTTGTGCAGACTGGCGCTGGTACAGACGCTGACACAGGTCGATGGCGTGGACTGTCTGGAGTTTTTTGTGGAAAATGAGCCGCTTTTGGATACAAGAGGCAATGAGGTCGGTGAGATGACTCCGGATGATTTTGTGGTCAATCCCGGCGAGCAGATCAACTCCATTCAGCATGCAACGTTGGATCTGTATTTTGCCAATCCTTCCGGCGATGGTCTGATACTGGAGACACAAAGGGTCTATTATAACAGCAATGTATCTTTGGAAAAGCTTGTGATCGAGCACCTGCTGGACGGACCGAAGACTAGTGATGCGATCGCGTCAATTCCGTCAGAAACGGCACTTGTGAATGTGTCCGTGGCAGACCGAATCTGTTATGTCAGTCTGGATGACGGTTTTCGGACTCAGAATTATAATGTACAGGAAGCAATTGTGATCTACTCGCTGGTGGATTCTCTCACGGCGTTGCCTCATATTGATAAGGTACAGATCTCGATCAACGGTGATACGTCCGGTGTTTACCGCGAGAGTTTTCTGCTCAGCACGATCTATGAGGAGGATCTCTCCTATGTGCGTCTGGCAGACAGCAGCAGAACCGTTGTTGTCAACGATATCAAGGAGGAAAACAAACATCCATTGGATTAAACGTTTGAGCTGTCAATTTGCGCTGGCGTTGATGTTTGGTATTCTTTTGGCGGAGTATGGCAGCTGGCAGATTGGTCTGCTGGCTGCCATACCTGCCATAGCTGTTCTTTTGCCGCAGTGCAAAAGAAGGAATTACCGGGAATGTGTCCTGAGAGGAGCGCTGTTTCTTACGGCGGGGGCACTGGGCGCAGGCTGCTATGAGCGGCAGATGGACAGTTGGGAAAAAGAAACGCAGCTGCTGTTGTGCGGACAGCAGTTGGAAGTTTGCGGAACGCTCATCCGCAAGGAACAAAAAAATGAGCGCTGGCAGCTGACCTTGGCACTGCCAGGCTATGAAAACCGGGTGGTTGTGTCTTCGCAGGACGGCGGATATCCGCTGGATGGTGTTCTATCAGTCAAAGGACTGGTCAGGGAGTTCAATTCCCCTCGCAACGAGGGACAATTCAATGAAAAACAATTTTATAAATGCAAAAAAACGATCGGACGCATGTCAGCGGCTACGATCGATTGTATTCGTGCGCCTTCCGGGGTGTATGCCTGGAGAGAAAAGCTGTATCTTTTTCGCATGCGGTTATGTTCCGTTTTTGAGGCGTGCATGCCTGAGCAGGAAGCCGGGATTCTGTCGACGATGGCGACCGGTGAAAAAGCATTTTTGGATGGGAGTGTGCGTGCGCTGTTCCAGCGGGTGGGCATCAGCCATATGCTGGCGATTTCCGGAATGCATATCAGTATGATCGGCATGGGAATCTACACACTTTTGCGCAAAGGGATGCACTCGTATGTGTGTTGCGGGCTACTCACGGCAAGTATGATCGTTTCATACGGGACGATGATCGGCATGGGAGTGTCTGCCAGTCGGGCGATAGGGATGTTTTTGATCTATCTGATCGCCCAGTGTGTGGGTCGCGGCTATGATACGTGCTCGGCGCTGGCAGTGCTGGTGAGTTTACTCTTGGTGGAAAATCCCTTTCTTTTGCATGATGTGAGCTTTCAGTTTTCATTTCTGGCAGTGTTTGCTGTTGTTACGGCGGCTATGGTGCTGCCGGGGAAGGAGGATGGCAGACGTTTGTATTACATGGTCTATCCGGTTTACATGGCACTGCTGTTGCAGCTTTTTACGTTGCCTCTGGTAGCGTATTACTATTATGAGGTGCCAGTGTATGCGATTTTTATAAATCTGTTATTGCTTCCCTATCTGGGTGTAGTGCTGGGAGCCGGGCTCATTGGTGGTTGCGTTGGCTGTGTGGGATCTTTTTTTACGGCATGTGCACGTTTCCTGCTCCTGCCATGCCGGATCATATTATCTGTTTACATCTATGTGTGTGGAATTGTTGAAAAATGGCCGTTTTCATCGGTGATCTGTGGACAGCCGTCCGAGAGAAAGCTGTGGGTGTATTATAGCTTGCTGGCGGGGGTACTGCTTGTGCTGGAGCATGAAAAAAGGCGCAGGGCAGCGTGCAGAGGAGAAGAAAAGAAGGGCACAAAAGGGAGCTGCTGTTTCCTGTTTGGTGGCTCGATGCTGCTTTTTGCGCTCCTTTTGCATGCTCCGGCCGGCGGCTTTGAGATCGACTATCTGGATGTGGGTCAGGGGGACGGCTCAATGCTGCGGACGGATGAGGGTGTCGTATGCTTTGTGGACGGCGGCAGTACGGATGTTTCCAAGGTTGGAGCTTATCGGATCTTACCGTTTTTAAAGTCAAAGGGTATCCGGAAGGTGGATTACTGGATACTGTCCCATTTGGACGAGGATCATGTGAACGGTTTTTATGAAGTACTTGAGTCAGGCTATCCGATTGGCACGGTTGTGGTATCGGAGAGGATGCCGGAGGATGAGGCGAAAGCGTATCTGGAACACATGCTGGCGCAGTATGAGGTGCCCCTTGTTACGGTGTGCGCCGGAGAGGTGATGCAGATGCAGAAAAGAGGCGCAGCAGATGGCTTTTTCGTCGGGAAGAAGGAGAAGCCGGATCGTGGAACTGCCGGACATGATCCGGGTGCGAAGCTTCGATTTCTCTCTCCGGATAAGACAACACCGGTTTATGACGGTAATGGTGCAAGCCTTGTTTTTCTGTATGAGGATGTGCATGTGCGTGCGCTCTGGACGGGAGATATTGGTGCGGATCAGGAAAAATGGATGCTGGCAAACGGAGGACTTTCAGAGATCGATCTGTACAAGGCGGCACATCACGGCTCGAAATATTCCAATACGGAGGAGTATTTGAAAGTACTTTCACCGAAGCTTTCTATTATTTCCTGCGGGGAACATAACCGTTACGGTCATCCCGGAGCAGAAGCGATCGAGCATATGGAGGAGGCTGGCAGCAGGATCTTTTCTACAATGGATTGCGGACAGATCAAGGTGGGGCGGGATAAAGAAGCCCGGTTACTTGAATGAAAGGTGTGAAAAGTAACCCATCCATCGCTTTTTTTCTCAGACAGAGAAAAAATATCTTGTCAATATATGTCTAAAATGTTATGATGACAAAAATAAAACATGAGTTTTCGTATTGTCAAGGGTTACTGCATTGAAAGCAAATGTATTTCCAGAGGATCGGGAGCGGGCGAAAGTCGTGGATATGGATGAATATCTTACAAAACCGGTCGTGATCTGTGAACTGATCGGGGAATTGGCGGGGATCATCGTAAAATGAGAAAGAGGAGTGAACTTATGAAGAAAAAAATGAGACAAAAGCTGGTATCAATGGTGCTTGTAGCGGTGATGGCATCGACCCTGTTTTCTGGCTGTGGATCAAATACAGCAAAGGAAGATGCGGAAACCATCACGGTTTATCTGTGGAGCAATGCGATGCTCAACAGTTTTGCACCCTATATCCAGGAGCAGCTGCCGGATGTGAATATTGAATTTGTTGTTGGCAACAATGATCTGGATTTCTATAGATCTATGGATGAGAACGGTGAACTGCCGGATATTATCACCTGCCGCCGTTTTTCACTGCATGATGCAGCGGCCCTGAAGGATCAGCTGATGGATCTTTCCACGACGGAGGAAGCAGGCGCGATCTACGAATCGTATATCGGCAATTTCACCAACCCGGACGGCACGGTCAACTGGCTGCCGCTCTGTGGTGAGGCAGACGGTCTGGTTGCCAACCGGGCGGTGTTTGAAGAATACGGGATTCCGCTGCCAACGGATTACGACAGTTTCGTAGCTGCGTGTCAGGCTTTCGAAAAAGAGGGTATCCGCGGCTTTGCAGCAGATTTTGTGTATGACTATACCTGTATGGAGATCCTGCAGGGCCTGTCCATTCCACAGATCACCTCCATGGAGGGTAGCATGTGGCGCAGCGGCTATGAGGATCCTTCGAACATGGAAATCACCGGTCTGGATGATACTGTATGGCCCGGCGCATTTGAGCGCATGGAACAGTTTATCAGTGATGTCAATATCCGTCCGGAGGATGTGGAGCTTTCCTATGATCCGGTGATCGAGATGTTTACCGAAGGGAAGGCTGCTGTGATCCGTTCCGGAGGATCGAATACTGTTGCGTTCCAGAATATGGG
>JALFNQ010000003.1 GCA_022773965.1 Lachnospiraceae bacterium | reverse complement strand
ATCTTCAGCTGTCATTTTCCGAATGATCATACGCCTGCATCTCCCGGCAGACGCGCTTCTTTTTCCTTGCGCTCACGCTCTGCCTGTGACAATCTCAGATAATCCGGCTGATGATCTGCTGCGCTCACGGTCTGTCCATTTTTCAGATAAGTAAATGCCAGCGCTGCCACTGCTCCTGCGCGCTGTTTATTCATATGCGATGGTGCAAAGGAATAAGGCACCTGCACATGCTCCTCCAGATATGCCCGGAACACGGGTACGCCATCCCCTAAAAATATGACTGACCGCCCTCGCTCATTAAGCTTTTCAACAATTTGCGTTATGTCAACTGCACATTGGGGCTCCAACACCTGCATCTGATCATCTTCGAATGCATAAATGCCTGTATATGTCTGATTTCTGCGGGCATCCATCAGCGGACACACGAGGTCTTTTGCTCCCCACAAATTGTATGCCAGACCGTCTACCGTTGGAATCTCAATGATCGGTTTATCCAGTGCCAGGCCAAGTCCCTTTGCTGTTGCAGAGCCTATGCGTAGTCCTGTGAAGGAACCCGGTCCTTTTGCAACCGCGATGGCATCCACGGTATCCAGATCCAGATCAATCATGTTTGTAATGACATCCAGCATAGGCAATAATGTCTGCGAATGTGTTTTTTTATAATTGACGGTGTACTCACCGATCAGATTGTCGTCCTCTGCGACAGCTACGCTGGCCACGAGTCCTGAGCTATCCAATGCTAATATTTTCATTCCATCACCTCTTGCAGCGTGATCCTGCGGTAATCAAAGCCCTTTTGCAGATCCTTTTCTATCACAAGCGCCACTCTTTTCTGCGGGAGCAGCTCCTCAATCAGCTCTGCCCACTCCACCAGACACACGCCGTCTCCATAAAAATAATCCTCATAACCGATCTCTTCCATCTCTTCGATGTCACCGATCCGGTACACATCAAAATGATAAAATGGTAGTCTGCCTTCATCGTACACCTGAACGATCGTAAAGGTAGGGCTGTTGATCGCCTCCTCTATGCCAAGCCCACGCGCCAGTCCCTGGGCGAATACGGTCTTACCCACACCGAGATCTCCGGTCAGCGTGTAAACAGTCCCCGGCTGTGCCTCCTCCCCCAAACGTCTGGCAAGATCAAAGGTCTCCTCCGGCGAATTGGTCTCATATATCATAAGTCACACTCCTAATTTTTCTTCATTTTAAATCGATAGCTGTCCATCTGTGCTTTTGCCAGCTCATATAACGCTCCATAGGAGTCCCCCAGCTGATCTCTTGGAATGACATTCGCACGGATGCGCCCGCCATAGAGCAGCACCATCCGCTTCGTACTGACGATCTTATAGAGCTGCTTCCAGGGCATGGTCACACTCTGATCCGCAAAGCTCGTGGTGACACCGCTTTCATCAAATGTATAATGAATCGGTTTCTGATAAACTTCCGTGTTTTTCATCTGTTTTTTTACTCTGCTGCGCAGGTTCACCGGCACGTACAGTACAACCAGCACCGCCGCCAGAAGATATAACACATTGTATGCCACATTAGAATCCCCCCACGTCAGGAGGCTGATCAATGCCAGCATCACCGCCAGCACGATGGAAAGGATCCCCTGTGAACTGTGATAAACATGATAAAGGTTGAACCGGTACATATCTTCAAATGTCATTTTTACGTCAAGTTCTATCTTTTCCATGACAAAATACTCCTTGAAATCATAGTTATCTTAATTGTATCATGCACAAAACCGGCTCACGATCATATTTCGTCACCCGCCGATCATGCAGGCATGCTGACTCACCTGGCTCATTATATCATTTTTGAAAAAAAAAGAAAAGAGGGTCTGTCCATTTGGAACACCCCTCTTTCATGCCTTATGTAACTGCTCTTACAGCAGGCTCTCATATAATTTTGTGATATCCTCCACGCTGGTCTCCTTGGGATTGCCCGGACGGCATGCATCGTCATAAGCGGACTGTGCAAGGAAAGGAATATCTTCTCTCTTTACAATATCTTTCAGATCAGCCGGAATTCCAACATCCTCAGACAGCTTCTTTACTGCATCGATCGCTGCTTTTCTGTACTCCTCCTGAGACATGGCATCTACACCTTCTACACCCATAGCGCGTGCAATCTCACGGTATTTCTCACCGGTCGCCTCTGCGTTGTACTCCATAACAGTAGGAAGGATGATCGCATTTGCAACTCCGTGGGGTGTATCATACAATGCGCCCAGCGGATGTGCCATAGAGTGAACGATACCAAGTCCTACGTTAGAGAAGCCCATACCTGCAACATACTGTCCAAGTGCCATGCCCTCACGACCCTCTTTTGTATTTTCTACAGCACCACGCAGATTCCTGGAGATGATCTCAATTGCTTTCAGGTGGAACATATCAGAAAGCTCCCATGCACCTGCGGTGATGTATCCCTCAATGGCGTGTGTCAGCGCATCCATACCGGTAGCGGCTGTCAGTCCCTTCGGCATAGATGACATCATATCCGGATCTACAAATGCAACGACCGGAATGTCTTTCGGGTCTACGCATACCATCTTACGGTTCTTCTCTGCGTCTGTGATCACGTAGTTGATCGTAACCTCTGCAGCGGTTCCCGCTGTGGTAGGTACTGCAAAGATCGGAACACTCTTCTTTGTGGTGGGAGCCACACCCTCTAAGCTGCGGACATCTGCAAAATCAGGGTTTGCAATAATAATGCCCACGCCCTTTGCGGTATCCATGGATGAACCTCCGCCGATCGCGATAATATAGTCAGCGCCTGCTGCCTTAAACGCAGCCACACCGGACTGTACATTCTCGATCGTAGGATTCGGTTTGATATTTGAATATACTTCGTAAGCGAGACCCGCCTGATCCAGAACATCAAGCACCTTCTTCGTCACACCGAATTTGATCAGATCAGGATCAGAGCACACGAATGCTTTTTTAAACTCTCTGCCCTTTGCCTCATCTGCGATTGCCTCGATCGCACCTGCTCCATGATAAGAGGTCTCATTTAAAATAAATCTGTTTGCCATTTTCCTTCTCCCTGCTGCAGCTTCTGCTGCATCCCTTCTCCTTTTTTTGATTCAGTTACACCGGCTAAAACGCTGTTTTCAGATACGGTTTCTTTACCCCCATTCACTCAGATGCATCTGTCATTTTTGCACAGCCTGCCTTGTCTCTGAACTATCATAAATTGTACTCTAAATTTCCTTCATCGTCAACGCAATTCTCTTTTTTTGAAGGTCAACTTCAAGCACTTTTACCTCCACTACATCACCGACGGAAAGTGCCTCCAGCGGGTGCTTGATATAGCGGTCACAGATCTGTGAAATATGTACTAATCCATCCTGATGAACACCGATATCCACAAATGCACCAAAGTCGATGACATTGCGCACTGTTCCCTTGAGAACCATCCCCGGTGTCAGATCCTTCATCTCCAGCACATCACTGCGCAGGATGGGACGGGGCATGTCCTCACGGGGATCTCTGCCCGGCTTTTCCAGCTCTGATAAAATATCGTTTAAGGTCAGTTCTCCGATTCCAAGCTCTTCTGCAAGCTTCTTCTTATCCTTTACCTTTTTTGAAATACCTGACAGCTGTCCGGGCTTCCAGGCACCCTTCTCGTATCCCAGCTTTTCCAGAAGCTGTGCCGTTGCCTCATAGCTCTCCGGATGAACGCTGGTCGCATCCAGCGGGTTTTTGCCATTTAAAATGCGTAAAAAGCCCGCGCACTGCTCATAAGCCTTCGGTCCCAGCTTCGGTACTTTCAAAAGCTCGTTACGGCTCACAAACCGTCCGTTTGCCTCGCGGTAAGCAACAATATTTTTTGCCACTGCCTTGCTGATACCGGATATGTATTCCAGCAGGGATGCACTGGCCGTATTCAGATCGACGCCGACACGGTTCACGCAGTCTTCCACAACGCCGCCCAGCGCTTCTCCCAGCTTTTTCTGGTTCATGTCATGCTGATACTGGCCGACTCCGATTGATTTAGGGTCGATTTTAACAAGCTCTGCAAGCG
>JALFNQ010000030.1 GCA_022773965.1 Lachnospiraceae bacterium | reverse complement strand
TATCGGACCGGAGGAGATGAATTTGTAGCACTGCTTACATGCAGTGAGGAGCAATTAAAGGATGTACTGCAGACGCTGGATGGGTTGCTCAGTAGTGCAAAATGCAGTGATTCCGGTGAACTTTCTGTTTCAAAGGGCGTTGTTGTATGCAAGGAGCATGGAGACCTGACCTTTGATGAGATGAAAGAACTGGCAGACCGGCGGATGTATGAGGATAAGAGTGAGTATTACAGGTGCACAGGAAAGAAACGCAGAAAAAGCTAGGAGATAACCCTTGCCTATTCTGCGGATTTCTGGCATGATAAATATAATATGCAGCACAGATCGAAGCGCTTTCTGTGAATGTATGACGAAAAAGAGGAAAACGATGTATTTATTTGAAACACGCGTTCGCTACAGTGAATGCAATACAAAAAATGAAGCAACGCTGACTGCGCTTTTGGACTATCTGCAGGATTGCTGTACCTTTCAGTCGGAACAGCTCGGTGTAGGCATCGAATATTTAAGTGCACACCATGTGGCGTGGATCCTGAGCAGCTGGCAGGTGGATGTTCTGCGTTACCCGAAGCTGGGTGAGCAGCTGTCCGTCTACACATGGCCTTATGATATCAAGGGATTTTACGGACTTCGTAATTTTAAGATCGAGGATGGGACCGGAGCGGTGATCCTGAAAGCAAATTCCATCTGGGTATTTATTGATACAAAGACCGGAAAGCCAACGCGTCCGATACCGCAAATGCTGGAAAAATATCCTTCAGAACCGCAGCTTGATATGGAGTATCTGGGACGAAAGCTCCCTGTTTTGCCGGAGGGCGAAAAAAAACCGCCGATCCGTGTGCCGCATTATTTTATCGACACGAACCATCACGTGAACAATGCAAAGTATATTTTGATCGGTGAAGAATTTTTGCCGGAAGCTTTTGAAGTGCACCGTATCCGGGCAGAATATAAAAAGGCAGCTGTTCTGGGGGATGTGATCTGCCCGGAGGTCGTGCGTGAGCCATCACGTGTCGGCGTAAAGCTGTGTGACGAGCGCGGAGAGGCGTACGCTAACATCATATTTGAGTGATTGGTTGAAACATGGGAATTTGCGATGATCTGCACATCCGTTTTTTGGGCTCGAAAACCGTGATTAAAAAAATGGATCAAGAATGCAGAGGCAGAAAAAGGAGATTAAGATGAAATTAGGAGAATATCAGACACTGACCATCATAAAAAAGGTAGAATTCGGTGTCTATCTGGCAGAAAGCCGTGAATCAGGGGAAAAGGTGCTATTGCCGAAGGCGCAGGTGCCGGAACATGCAGCGATTGGGGATGAGCTGGAGGTCTTTTTATACCGTGATTCCAGGGATCGCATGATCGCTACCACGGCGAAGCCGAAGCTGACACTTGGCGGGCTGGCGGTATTGACGGTCTCACAGGTCGGAAAGATTGGAGCATTTCTTGACTGGGGACTGGAGAAAGATCTATTCCTACCATATAAAGAGATGAATGGCAAGGTACGAGAGGGAGATGAGGTGCTGGTGACGCTCTATATTGATAAGAGCGGTAGACTGTGCGCCAGTATGAAGCATTTATATGACAGGCTTTCTACGGATGCGCCTTATGAAAAAGGAGAAACGGTCAGTGGAAGAGTTTACGAGTTTGGCCATGATTTTGGTACATTTGTTGCTGTGGATGACCGTTATTCCGCGATGATTCCCCGCAGTGAGGATACTTCGGATCTGAAAGTAGGAGATGTCATCGCGGTGCGTATCACGGATGTGAAAGAAGACGGCAAGCTGGATATTACTCGTCGGGCAAACAAAGAGGAGCAGATGGATGCGGATGCCGAAAAGGTGCTGCGTGTGATAGAAGAATTTGCCGGTGTACTTCCCTTTAATGACAAGGCGTCTCCGGAGACGATCATGCGTGAGATGCAGATGAGCAAGGCTGCTTTCAAGCGTGCGGTGGGACGCCTGTATAAGGCACGGAAGATTGAGATCACGGAGAAGAGCATTCGCCTGCTGTAACCCATTAGAAAATGCCTGCCACAGAAATGGATGTAAAGGAAAAATCATTTTAAGCAGGATAGAAAAATGAGCCGCAGTACAACGATACTGTGGCTCATTTTGGGTGGCTCTACGCATAATAATCAATGTTTCCGCCAATGCCGGGATTTACGGATAATTCCATTGCGCGGATGAGGCTCTGTCCGTTGGCCTCGGACATTTCCAGCTGTTTGTCCAGCATCGCAACGCCGACATCTGACGGAACATCATATCCGCTGACACTTACGGAATTCTGATTCATCTGGTATAATGCAGTAGAAGCAAGTGCGCCGATTTCCATAGGAATCCCACCTTTCTTTTGCGCTGTGCGCATAATTACATTTATATTTTAGCATAATATGGAAAAAAATACAAATCCGTTGCAATTCGCAGGTCAGCTGGCTGGCGCGTGAATTGCAACGGATCTCAGTGATGCATTCCGCTGTGGAATGTGGAAATAAAAAGGAGGAACAAAAATGTTAGACGTGATTATCATAGGAAGTGGTCCTGCCGGACTGGCGGCAGCGATCTATGCAATGCGTGCCGGTCTGCAGACACTTGTGATCGAAAAGCAGCCGATGAGTGGCGGCCAGATCTTAAATACGGTGGATGTGGATAACTATCCGGGTTTGCCTGGAATCGGTGGATTTGAACTGGGGATGAACTTTCACCAGCATGCCCAAAAGCTGGGTGCGCAGTTTGTAACGGCAGAGGTCACAGCGATTGAGGCAGCAACAGAAAAGGAAAAGGTCGTGGTTACAACTGGTCAGAATTATACGTGTCGCACGATTGTGCTGGCAATGGGAGCAACTCACCGGATGCTTGGTGTGCCGGGGGAGGAAGCGCTTCGGGGCATGGGTGTGTCCTACTGTGCCACCTGTGATGGCGCATTTTTCAGAGGAAAGACCGTGGCAGTGATCGGCGGCGGAGATGTAGCGTTAGAGGATGCCTTATTTTTGGCCCGCGGTTGTGAAAAGGTATATCTGATTCACAGACGCGATACGTTTCGCGGAGCGCGCTCTCTTCAGCAGAAGGTATTTGATACGCTGAATATAGAAGTGATCTGGGATAGCGTGGTGGAATCCATTGAGGGAGAAGGCATGGTGCAGTTGTTACAGCTTCGTAACAAAAGGACCGGACAGCAGTCGGCGCTTTCCGTGCAGGGTGTGTTTATTGCGGTCGGTATTTCACCGGATACAGATATGGTTCGCGAACTTGTAGACTGTGATGAGAATGGTTACATCTGTGCAGATGAGACCTGTGAGACGAGTGTCCCCGGCATTTTTGCGGCAGGAGACCTGCGAACCAAGCCACTGCGCCAGATCGTGACAGCAGCTGCGGACGGAGCAAATGCCATTACCTCAGCAGAAAATTACCTGTATCACTGTGATTGACAGGCGGGCAGAGTGACCTATGGCAGGCATCCCGCTGTGGTATCCGTGCTCGTTGCCTTTCACACAGTAGCCAGCATTTACTGCGGGCTACGTGCCAAAACGTATATGAGCCATGAATTTGGCGATTTTGCATGCGAAGCATCGCCAAATTCGTTGCAATTCACAGGTCGGCTGGCGTGTGAATTGTAACGTGAATTGTAACAATAGAAAAATCTGCCAACATCTTATGGTTGACATAGTTCTATAATCTTGCTATAATGACCATGTAATAAATGTAATAAAATTGTAACAAATAATCATAAAGTTGCAATCACCATATGTGTTGGAGGGTATTATGGATTACAAAGCATTACGCATGACGACCTGCTGTTTGGCAAGTGCGCTGACACTGGCACTGACACCTGTCACTGCCGGGGCAACGCCTGTTGCAGGTGCTGCTGAGCTTACAAATGTAAATGTGACTTCGGAGCTGACATCGTCATCACTCACTTCTGGTATTTCACTGGCATTGTCACAGTATCTGGCAGAAAATACGATCTCTGTAAACAATGTCGCAAGACAGAACACAGAGACGCAGACTGTGACGGCCGCTGAAACACGTGCAGCCTCAGAAGAGACCGTTGAGGGAACGGTGGACGAGCCTGAGGAGAAAACAGAAAAGAAATCTGAGAAGAAATCAGAAAAGAAATCTGAGAAAAAATCAGAAGAAGTAAAGGAAGTCATGATCGTGGCACAGGTTGATGGTTATGTCAATGTCCGTGCACATGCTGATGAAAACAGCAAGATATTAGGAAAGCTGTATGACGAATCAGTAGGAACAGTGATCAAGGAGAAGGATGGCTGGTACAAGATCAAATCCGGCAGCGTGACTGGTTATGTAAAGGCTGACTATGTAAAGGTTGGTACAAAGAAGCTTTTGAGCGAGGTTGGTACGAGAGTGGCTACGGTAGATACTCAGACACTTCGTGTGCGCAAGAAGGCAGCTGCAGATGCGAAGGTGATCGAGCTCGTTCCGGAGGGCGAAGAGCTAACCGTTGTTAGCGAGAAGAAGAAAGATGACGGATGGGTTAAGGTGTCAGTAGAGGGCGGTGAAGGATATGTATCCGTTGATTATGTGACCCTGTCTACTGAATATACTTATGCAGAATCAAAGGAAGAGGAAGCTGCGAGACTGGCAGAGGAAGAGGCGGACCGCAAAGCTGCGGAGGCAGCAGCTGCTGCAGAAGCAGAGAAGAGCGCGCAGAAGAATACGCAGAAAAAGAGCAGTTCTTCATCCAGCAGCTCATCCAGCAGTTCATCCAGCAACCGTAACTACAGTGCTCCTTCCGGATCGAATGGACAGGCTGTTGCAAATTATGCATGTCAGTTTGTTGGAAATCCTTATGTATACGGTGGAAGCAGCCTGACAAACGGAACGGATTGCTCCGGATTTGTAATGTCTGTATATGCTGCATTTGGTGTATCACTTCCTCATTCCTCCAGTGCACAGCGCAGCTGTGGATACGGAGTGAGCATTGATGACATCCAGCCGG
>JALFNQ010000020.1 GCA_022773965.1 Lachnospiraceae bacterium | reverse complement strand
CTCACCTATCGTCTGCACGCTGGCAGGAATGGTGAGCGTACCCGTGATGCCCGTTTGCAAAAAGGCACACTCCCCAATACTCTTCACTTTCTTACCAATGGTTAGCTTCACTTTATTGCCGTTTAACACGAACGCATAAGCTCCTATGGAGGTTACGCCATCTCCAATGGAAATCGATTTGAAATTATAATCTCGCCACGGTGCTGCCCATTCGTCCAGACCATAATTATTCATATCGCCCGTTCCGGTGATGGAGATCGCGTAGCCGCTTTCATTATCTCCGGTCACGGTATAGGTCAGATTGTCTCCGCATTGTCCGGTGGCAGCTACCGTATCAGAAGCCGCATAAGCAATGCAAGTTGAACCTATACCGCCCCACAAAAAAGCCGCCGAAGTCATTGTAACTGACAATGCTGTTGCCAATGTCACTGTTAAAAATCTCTTTAATCGTTTCATTTTCATCCTCCTTGATCGATCATATTAATTTTGATGACAAGTCCGCAAAGCATTCACCAAAAACGGTTGCCTGTTTTACTGCCATCCGTTATAATCGTATTATACACCGTACATTAATGTACGATGCAAGTGCTAATAACATTTTTCAAAAATTGGAGGTTTTTATGCCAGAGGATCAGAAATTGCTTACGATCGGCGAGGTTGCGAAGATCATCGGCATCACTCGTCGCATCATCCTTCACTACGAAGAGTGCGGTTTGATACGACCTGATGTAAAAAATGGGCCGACAGGAAACCGCTATTACACCATCGACACCGTTACCCAGATACGAACGATCCGCCTCTTTCAGGATCTCGGCCTTTCTTTAGATGAAATTGGCAGATATTTCGATGGTTCTCTTGACCTGCTGCCGATTATCCATCGCCTTGAAGCGATGCGAGACAAGCTGGACCACAATATCGAAAAGCTAAAAGAGCGCACAAAAGATGCCTCGTCACAAATAAAACGGATACTTCTTCCGCACCAGACAATCTATTGCCGGATTTATCCTGCCGCCACGATAGCAGAGCGTACAACGCTGCTGCGTAATACTGCGCTTGAGGGAATGCAGCTTTACGGCACAGATCTCACCCGGAGAATGTATTTCATCGAGCATCCACTCAAGGGTCAAACATCAGATATATCCTTTTGTGTAGCCGTTCCGCAGGACAGCAAAGGGGAGTATATAAAGGATATACCAGGATATACCGCAATTTGCATTTACCATCACGGTGCCTATGAGGAACTGCCGGATGTCTCGAGGAGGCTTCTGCTCTATGCGAAAGAACAGAATCTCAAACCTCTCGGGATGCTCCGGCACACCTTCTGTATATTCCGAGCGATGTGCACCACTTGCACGGTCATTTAGAACCATATTAGCGGAAAAATAGAACCACTTTAGTGAAGTGGTGAGCCTGAGCACAAAAAGTGGCTTTTTGTGCTTGATTACCGTATTCTATATTGGAAAATAACAGTCAAGGGCTTGCTGTTTACAGTGCGAAGCACCCTTTACGGTTATTTTCCAATATGGATCACCTATCGTGACGGTGGCTCAGTTTGTTCGTGCAAGTGGTATTGGGAAGTCGGAATATACACCTTCCTGGAGGGGCCGCCACAACACACAGATAAAAGCAGGTTCATTACGCAGGTGGCATTGCCAGTAGAGAAAGCGTAAAAATCAGAACCAGTGGGGACGGAGTAAAGGCCCTCCTCTGCGGAGAGCCCTCATCTTGTATTTATGAATTATTTAGTTCTTCATTGATCAGATCTTCACTGTCAGCCATCGCCTGCAGCGTCATGGTCAACAGTTTCTCCAGCTCCCAGCCAAGCTGCTGTGCGCCCCGCTCAATGACCTCTCTGGAGCATCCGGCCGCAAAGCCTTTACTCTTGTACTTTTTCTTCAGTGACTTCAATTCCATATCCTTTGTGCTTTTTGACGGCCGCATGAGCGCCGCCGCCCAGATGAGACCTGTCAGTTCATCCGCGGCAAATAACACCTTCTCCATCTCATGCTCCGGCGCAACATCCAGTGTCACTCCGTTTTCGATCGTAATTCCATATCCATGCGAAACCACTGCATGTATGATGTCCTCTGATACGCCAGCTTCCCGCAACAGCTCCGGTGCTTTCAGGCAATGCTCCGACGGATAAAGTTCAAAATCGATATCATGGAGCAATCCAACGATGCCCCAGTATTCCTCATCCTGACCGTAACCCAACTCGCGTGCATACCATCTCATCACTGCTTCAACGGTCAGCGCATGCTGCATGTGAAACGGATCCTGATTATATTTTTTCAGCAATTCAAATGCTTCTTCTCTTGTGATACTGCCCATAAAAATCTTCCTCTTTTCTAAGCGTATTTCTTCCAGAAATTTCATCCTAACATTACGCCATTTTTCCTACCATGTCAATAGGCTTTTCACAGCTCACATCTGTATAATATTTTCTCTGTTAATTCTTTATAGTGCTCTTTCAGCATTTCATATTCCAATGGTTCTGAAATCAGCTTTCGTGTCGTTTCTATATAATCTTTTTTGTAAAAATCCTCATCACAGATCCGTTTTACTAATTCGAGGATATTAATATCAATTGGTGCTGCAGGAGCAATTTCACTTCCCATTTCGATTCTATGAAAGCGCACTTCCTTTACAAGATCTAAAAATGCATCATCTACCTCTACATACTCAGAAAGTTTATAAATATCATACAAATGTCGTGCATTTCTACGCGCTTTTCCTTGAAGATAATAGTCACAAAGCGCAAAAATCTTATCAACCAGCGTCCGACTCAATGACTGAACCCGCATGGAAAACGGCTGCAAATCATATGTTGAAATAAACTCTTCTTCATCGTTTCCGAGCGCATCCAATAAATAGTTCCCCAATTCCTTTTCCTCAGTGGGAAATGCATAAGACATTAGCGAAGTTTCCAATTTAACATATGGCGGAATTGCATTGATCAGTCTGTCACCTACCACTGACTCATAATAGAAGTCATAATGATTTAGATTTTTATCGCTTTCTATGGAATCAAAATTCTTAATTACAAGCCCCAATTCATCCGCAAGCGGCTTAAGTATTTTACTCAACTTTCCCAGCATAAATCACCGAACAATGCCTGAATAAACAACGGCTGAGATTCAATCCAGTTGTTGACTTTACTTTTCAGCATTTCTGTGATATCAGCTGACACCATTGATACAATATCTGTAAACAGAGACATTAGTCCCTGTAATGCATTGGTCAGATCCATGTCCTGTATATCATCACAGAACATGAAAAATAGCTCGCCATAGGTTTTCTGGTCATTCTGATTGCGACGGATCCACTCCAGAAGGATATATCGGGTAAATACAATCGTCGTATGACTGACCATGGCATCATAACTGCGACTTTGGAATTCAGTGCCCAGTTTCATCAAAGATTTAGATGCTTTGAAAAAACATTCGATGGACCATATGCCGACATTTTATAAATGCCGATATTTTTTCTTAATAATCCGTGCATCTGTTAGATTTTCAGATGCACAGAAACCGATATCGGCATTTATTTTAAACCGCAGAGACGTTTAAGCATTTCTTCATTTCCTGCATATTTAAATGCAACATCATCTTTAAAGACAGATTTGTCACTTTCGCTGAGTTTATGAAGTGCATCTCTTTTCATTTGCGTTGTTATCTGAGCATAAAAACGGGTTGTTTCAATATTGGAATGACCAAGCCATTCAGATATCGTTGGCAGAGGGACTCCTGCCTCATATAGATGCATTGCACGTGAGCGCCTGAATAGGTGGGCATGCAAATGCAATAATTCCGGTTTTTGCTCTCTTAGTTTTTCTTCGCAGGTATTTAAAATTCTGGCGATATTATCCCTTGACATTTTATTACGCCGTTTATTTCGGAATGTATAAAACAAAAGTGCATCACTCTCTTTTTCGGGATGATATTTTTCACAATAGTTTTGAAATTGGTTCCCTTTCGCGTGCCTGACCCCAATGTGAGAGGAATCCCCTGCTTCATCTTATGATGCCGTCTCCGTAAAAAGGAATTTCCCAGCCGCGTTTCACGCACCTGATCCACCGGCATGTTCAGCACATCACAGATAAAGTAACGCCTTACCTCATCATCCTCCATCAGCTCCCGAAATGCAAAATCCATCTTTGGTGAAATAATATCCATCGTGCCTCCTGTTCCGCAGGATGGAAAAACTCACGACTCCTAAAATAGAT
>JALFNQ010000230.1 GCA_022773965.1 Lachnospiraceae bacterium | reverse complement strand
GCGCCGTCTGGAAGCAGATACTTCCATGTTTATCAACAATTACAATGCCCAGATGATCGGCGGTGTCGTGCTCATTCTCGTGGCTGTACTTATTTTTATCAAGCCTGCCATCGTCACTACGATGATCGGTATTTTCATCGGCGCGTGTCTGCTGCTGTTTGGTGTGCAGCAGGTGATGTCTGCCATTCGCAGCAAATAACATACAACTTTATACAAACAGCTCTGGTCTTATGCCAGAGCTGTTTGTCGCAAATTTTTATTAAGCTTTAACTATCATTTTTATCCGCTCCCTGCGGCAGCTTGCATTCTAAAAAAATCACTTTTCCATCCTCCAGCTGCACATTGCAGCTCGCACTATAAGGAATAGGATTTGTACTGGAAAGAATCAACGACTGTACATTCTCGTTTTTCTGTGGATGGTCATTTACACCTATTTTTTTTGCTTCTTCAAAAGTCAACATTGCTCATTCCACTCCTTCCTGATCTTCTTATTCGTATCTGCTGGCTCCATATGTAATTTCTTTACCGGTAATTGCTGAAATGATCCGGCTTTTCCGTTGCCCGATTAGGGTTAACGTATTTCTATCATCATCTGACGGAATCGGAATTCGCTCAATCGGATGCCTCCACCAGATAGCTCATATCGCCCATATGATAAATCCCAATACTGCACTCAAAGGTCTCTTTTCCACGGTACAGATAGCCCTCCAGCTTTGTCTCGTTATAGCCAAACGTCTCATCGACAATCTCCAGAGTCGCTTTGCCAAAATTCTCTGCAAAATCCTTGAGCATCTGCTTTTCGCCCTCGATGGCACCTGTATTTTCCAACGTAAATTCCTTGCACTTATAGACGCAAGCAAAGCTGCAGTCCCAGTCCACGCCTGCAAATTCTACTGTTCCCTTTACGTCATCGTAAGGCTCCTCATTCTGCACATAACCATTTTTGAAATGAAGTGTCAGTGTTTTTCCCTTCGCGTCCATCTTACAGATCTCTGCGTCGTGCAGGCTGTAAGGAATGTCTGTGATATTTTTTCTGATTGTCTGTTTCATACCCGTTCTCCTTTCAAAATACAAAAAGCGTAGCAATTCAGGCTCATCGCCAAAATCCTACGCTTTCGAAATGGATGGAGGTGGATTCGAACCACCGAAGCAATTTGCAGCAGATTTACAGTCTGTCCCCTTTGGCCACTCGGGAATCCATCCATGACGCGGTCTGTGGTGTAAACCGCTTACTTCTAAATCATAACACATCGCGCACACAGTTTCAAGAATTTTTTCGTGCGAATATGTTCTCTCAACCCTTCCTGGATGGGCTGGCAAAACGTTTTGCCAGCCAGGGTGTAAACATGATGACACTTTACACCCTCACAAACACCGCTGCGCAATGTGCCGGAAGCAACACCTCCAGCTTACCCTCCCGGATGGGATAGCGGATCGGCACCGTTGAAAATCCCTCATCCGAAGTGATCAAAAGACGGTTGCATTCGCAATTTTGCGGAAGACCAGCTGCCCATATCGACTGCTTGACTCTGTGGGGGCGGTCATCATTATTGATGAGCACAACAAACTGCTCCTCCCGGTTAAAGCGCCCGTATGCCAGATACTGATGCTCCGTTGCCAGCATCTTGAGGGATCCGGTGCGAAGTGCCTGATGCTCCTTGTGGATCGCGATCATTTCCTGATGAAAACGGACGAGCTCCTGATCCGGGTCATCCCAGGGATACGTCCTGCGGTTGTCCGGATCGGTAAAGCCACACACACCTGCCTCATCTCCATAATACAATGTCGGGGCTCCCGGCCATGTCATGAGCATGACCACAGCCTCACGAAAGACAGGCTTATTGATACCGATCTCTGCCGCTTCCGTTCCCAGCTGCTCTGCACGGCCCACACGATGATTCGTTCTCGTCAAAAATCTGGAGTGGTCGTGATTGGAGAGCTGGTTCATGGAACACAGCAGCGAGGGCGTCAGGAAATTCGTCATATAATGCTGCATCGCACCCTCAAAATTAGATGCATTTCCGATCTGGGTCGGGTCAAAGCTGTCTGAATGTTTTTCCATACCGGTCAAAAACCATGTCACAGGCTCCATAAACGCGCTGTAATTCATGATCGTATCCCACTGATCTCCCTGCAGCCAGCTGGTAGCATCACCGTAATGCTCCGCCAATATGATCGCATCCGGATTCGCACTCTTGACCGCCCTTCTGAAATCCTGCCAGAATTTATGGTTCAATTCTTCACTATGCCCCAGATCCGCAGCCACATCCAGACGCCAGCCATCCGCATTGTACGGCGGAGAAACCCATTTTTTTCCTATGTCCAGTATGTATTGATACAGTTCCTTTGAATCGTCATAATTCAGCTTTGGCAGCGTATCATGTCCCCACCAGCCCTCATAAGTCGTGTTGTAGGGCCATGCCTGCTGATCCTGAAACCGGAAATAATCACGGTAGCAGCTGTCTCTGTCAATATAGGCACCCTTATTGTATGCCGCATTCTGGCAGTAGATCTCCTCTCGATCCATCCACTTGTGAAAAGACCCGCAGTGGTTAAATACGCCATCTAAAATGACGCGGATCCCTCTCGCGTGCGCCTCCTCAACAAGCGTGATAAACAGCTGGTTGCTCGCCTCCAGATTAGCCGGATCCGTAACGCGCTTCTGGTATTTTGTTGCTTTTCGATTATCCCGGTCGCCGTGCGCCAGACATTCGCCGCCATCTGAGACAATTTTTCCATAATGCGGGTCGATATAGTCATAGTCCTGACTGTCATATTTATGATTCGACGGTGAAACAAACAGCGGATTAAAATAAATCGCCTCCACACCCAGCTCCTGTAAATAATCCAGCTTCTTTCGCACGCCCTCCAGATCACCGCCATAAAACTCAGCTACAGAAAAAGATGAAGGTGGCTGGTTCCACTCAGTGATTTTCCTGCTGCCATGACGGATATAAAAATACTCATCATCCTCCACATCATTGGTGGGATCTCCATTATAAAAGCGATCCACCAGAATCTGATACATGACTGCTCCTTTTGCCCAATCCGGTGTATGAAAGCCCGGCTGGATACAGAACGCATACTGCGGACGGATCTCCGTGGTCACTCCGTAGCGGTCATAATAGCAGTGCAGCCGCCCCGTGCACACCTCAAAATAATAATAAAATTTCTCTTCGCCCAGAGGAATCTGAACACTGAAATAGTCAAATTCATCTTCTGTCTCGGTCTTTCGCATGGTATACCGCTTTTCACCACTCCACAACCAGACAATATCTACATTATTGATCGCTGCACGAAACCGCAGAATGACTGTCTCACCCGCCTCCGGTTCTGCCGGAATCCGGTAATCTGCTGTTCCGTCCGAAAACAGCCCTCGCTTTTTCAGCACCGGACGCATTTCCATCATATACTGCAGCTTCCGGTTCATCTCATAAGCCGAATATTCTTTCATAACATATTTCTCCATTTCACTTCATATCTTAACAACTATGTATAACAGTTCAGAGCCATTCGCAAAATCGCTGCTTCGCAGCTTTCCTTTTGCTCATGTTTGGCTCTCGCCAAAGAAATTTCTGCACAAATCATCTCATTCAAGCAAGCTTGACTCGTGATTTCCACAAAATTGCCTTAGCTCTGAACTGTTACACATAGTAAAAAAGACAGGACTGAAAGTCACTGTCTTTTTAGGAGAAGGTATTTTTACTTTGGGGTGTAGCAAAAACCATATAATGTATTGGGGGGTTTTTACGTTAATTATAATAGCATGAACCATAAAAGAAGTGTGCACAAAGTTCACAAATTTTACTATTCGTTTTTGTGCATTTTTACACCTCGTTTCTCATCCACCCTCTGTTTTCCCTCTCCAAATTGCACAACACATGCTCCAAAACCGGACATGTGTTGTCATATCTCCTTTTTAGCCCCTGTTACTGAAACAGCGCTTCAAATTCGTCTCTTGTAATTTTTTCCTTCTGGATCAGCAGCTGCGCACAGGCGTCAAGCACATCCCGGTGCTCCGTGATGATCTCCTTCGCCTTGAGATAGCACTCATCAATGATCCGCTTGATCTCCTCATCGATGGAGCTTGCCACATGCTCGCCATAGCCTCTGGTGTGTGCAAGGTCACGTCCGATAAATACCTCATCCTCATCGTTGTCATAATTGATCAGACCTACGCGCTCCGACATACCATACTTGGTGACCATTGCCTTCGCCATTGCAGTGGCCTGCTTGATATCCTGTGATGCTCCGGTGGTAATATCATCAAATACCAGTTCCTCTGCCACACGTCCGCCGAGATCCACAATGATCTCCTGAAGCATCTTCTTTTTGGAATTGAACATCTCATCCTTTTCAGGCAGCGGCATCGTATAGCCCGCCGCACCGCTTCCGGTAGGAATGATGGAAACCGTATACACCGGCCCCACATCCGGCAGCACATGAAACAGGATGGCATGCCCCGCCTCATGAAAGGCTGTAATGCGCTTTTCCTTCTCAGAAATCACCTTGCTCTTCTTCTCTGCACCGATACCGACCTTAACAAATGCCTGCCGGATATCCTCCTGAACGAGAAAGGCACGGTTTTTCTTTGCTGCCAGGATCGCTGACTCGTTCAGCAGGTTTTCCAGATCTGCTCCGGTAAACCCTGCGGTTGTCTGGGCAATCTGCTCCAGATCCACGTCTTCGGCAAGCGGCTTGTTCTTTGCATGCACCTTTAAGATCTCGGTTCTGCCGGCTACATCCGGTCTTCCCACCGTCACCTTCCGGTCAAAACGACCGGGACGCATGATCGCAGGATCCAGAATATCCACACGGTTCGTCGCAGCCATTACGATGATGCCCTCATTCACACCAAAGCCGTCCATCTCCACCAAAAGCTGGTTCAATGTCTGCTCACGCTCATCATGTCCGCCGCCCATACCGGTTCCACGGCGTCTTGCGACAGCATCGATCTCATCAATAAACACAATACAGGGTGCATTTTTCTTTGCATCCTCAAACAGGTCACGCACGCGGGAAGCACCTACACCCACAAACATTTCCACAAAATCCGAACCGGAAATGCTAAAAAACGGCACACCGGCTTCTCCTGCCACCGCCTTTGCCAGCAATGTTTTTCCGGTTCCGGGAGGGCCTACGAGCAGTACGCCTTTGGGGATACGCGCGCCGAGCTTTGTGTATTTTCCGGGGGCACGCAGGAAATCAACAATCTCTTCCAGCTCTTCTTTTTCCTCCTTCAGTCCCGCCACACTGTGGAAACCGATTTTTTTATTATTTTCCATGGACATTTTGGCGCGGCTCTTGCCGAAATTCATCATCTGCGCATTGCCGCCGCCACCTGCCTGATTATTCATGATCGTAAAGAGAATGAACATCGCCGCAAACACAAGGAGCAGCGGAAGCAGTGATGTCAGCCAGCTCTCAGAGGGAACCTTACGCATGGAATAGTTCGTAAAATGGTATTCCTCCATCAGATCGATCACACTCTGTGTATCAAACACATAAAAACTCTTCTGCGTAGAATCTGTCATGACAGCTGTCACGCTTCCGGTGGGGATATCCCGGCTCGGTGCCACATCCACCGCCGCGATTTTTGATGCGGCCAGATCCTGCTGGAAAATAGATATATTATAGTCACTGGTGCTGCCGCTGTTTGATCCGAAGAAAAACCACAGGAAGATCACTCCAAGGATCAACACAAGATAGAGCACGGCTCCTCGATAATTTCGTTTCAAAATAAACCTCCTTCGCTTCCAGACATCTGTTAGTCGAACTCAATCACACCAACATAGGGAAGATTTCTGTATCTTTGATCATAATCCAGTCCGTAGCCTACCACGAACTCATCAGGAATCTCAAATCCCGTATAATCTACCTTTACATCACTCACACGGCGCTCCGGCTTGTCAAGCAGTGTGCACAGCTTTAAAGACTTGGGCTTGCGCTGTTTCAAATGCTCCATCAGATATGCCAGCGTGCGTCCGGTGTCGATAATATCCTCTGCGATCAACACATTCTTGCCCTCGATCGGAGTATCCAGATCTTTGACAATACGCACGATGCCGGAAGAAGTCGTCTCTCCACCATAGCTGGAAACAGACATAAAATCAATGTTTACCGGAACGGTAATATGCTTTGCCAGCTCGGTGGTGAAAAAAACACCGCCCTTTAAAATACAAAGCAGATACACACTCTCACCCGCATAATCCCTGCTGATCTGTGCACCCATCTCGGCAATTTTCTTCGCTACATCTTCTTCTGAGATCAACTCACGAATTCTTTCACTCATCTTCTTTTCCTCCATCATATTGTACTTTTAACACATGTTTTGTATGTTCATCTATCTTATAGTAATCGCTGATCCGGTGACCAACCACCCACATGATATGCGATCCATCCGCCAGAAGCAACAGTTCATCCCGCTGTGACTTTGGAATTTTTTCATTTACCAGATAATTTTTCAATTTTTGCCGGTGTCCCGCACGATCAACGGTTAAATAGTCTCCACTCTGCCGCCGCCGAATCTGCACATTACATTCTATTTTATCATAATCAAACCATTTCGTATACTTCTTTTTAGAAATTTCACCGACATCGACCCGATCCAGAACCTCCATATGGATCTGATCCTCGAAGGATTCTTTCGCATTACTCTGCGGGCACTCCGGCAGCAGCTGCACTCCCTCATAGTCACGCACCCCGCGCACACCGTATGGCAGCATCAGCTCACGTCCCACCTGATGAGAAAACAACTCCCGCAACAACTCTATATGCCGCGCGCCCAGATCCTTTGCTCTGCCGGCTGCCGCACCCAGTGCCCGGTAAAGCACACGCCGCTGCAAAAACACCGGTTCCCGCAAAAGCGCCTGATCCACAAAAATGCCACCATTTGGTGTATCATCTGTATATTTCCCGTACAAAAGCTCTGTCTGCGTTGCCAGGTAATCCTCTGTCTCCTGCAGCCTTCTGGCACTCTCACACAGATGCCCCACAGCCTGCGCATTCAGCTGCGAGAGCACCGGCAGCACCTCCATACGCAGACGATTTCTCGTATAGGCTCCATCACAGTTCGTGCGATCCTCTCTCCATCTGATCCCATGCTCCCTCAAAAATTCCTCAATCTGGGCGCGCCCCACCGCAAGCAGCGGCCGGATGATCCGCCCGCGTTTTGCACGCATGCCGCCCATTCCTTTGATATCACTGCCCCGGATCAGCTGCCACAGCATCGTCTCAGCCTGGTCCTCCATATGATGAGCCACCGCGATCCGAACATGATCTGCCTCTATCCCCTGCGCCGCCTGCTCAAATGCCTCATAGCGCAGTATACGCGCTGCTTCCTCCACAGAAAGACCATGCGCTGCACTGTAACCTGGCGCGTCAACAGATACCACTTCACAGGGAATCTTACGATTTTCGCAGAATTGCTGTACATAGGATGCATCTGCCAGGCTGTCTGCCCCGCGGATCCCATGCTCCACATGCACCACACGCAGATCGAAGGTCAGCTGTTTTTGATATGTGCACAGCACTTCCAACAGACACATGGAATCCGCACCGCCCGATACACCGGCCAGAACCATATCTCCTGCCCCGATCAGCTCCTGCTCCTTTATATAGAAAAAAATCTTTTGTAAAAACTGCTGTTCCATCGTTCCATTCCCTATTTTTCCCAGATGCCTGCCACCAGCACCGTCATGTCATCCCTGACCTGCCCGCCGGTAAACAGCTGCACCCGTTCCAGTATTGTTTTTGCCAGCTCATTCGGATTGGGTCCATGAATGCTCTCCAAAATCTCGCACATGGTCTGCTCCGGCGACGGCACATGCAAATGCTCCAGCACACCATCCGTCATCAGCACCACATAATCTCCGCCGGATACATGGGAGCTCTGCGTCTCGATCAAAGGCTCCATGTCAGCTCCCACAGGAAGATTGGCACACGGAATGCACTCTACCTCCTCGCCGCGCTTGATAAACGCTGCCGCCGCTCCGATCTTATAAAAGGAAACATCCCCCTGATACAGATCCACCTCACAGATGTCCATGGTAGAATAAGAATCCTCCTGATCATACAGCACACACGCCGCATTGAGCATGCGCAGCGCTGTCTCCTCAGAAAAGCCTGCCTCCAGAAATCTCTCCATTAACTCTAACACCATTTCGCTTTCCTTACAAGCACTGCTTCCCGAGCCCATGCCGTCAGACAGCATGAGCACCGCCTGACCGTCATGATTTTCCACATAGGAAAAGTTATCTCCGGACACCGCAGCTCCGTCACGCACAAGTCTGGCTACACCATAGGTGCTGTGATAGAGCGTATCTTCCTCGTAGACAAATGGCCCCGGCAGCTTGCCGATCAGGGATTTTGAATCCCGATGCAGCACCATATCCAGATCCAGCGCCCGCTCCACCACCTTTGTCAGATCCCGCACAGAAATGCAGTTTCCCTGTTTGGAACGGGCCTCCACAGACAGTGTGATGCGCCCGTTTTTCTTTTCCATCAACCGGATATTCTGCAGTAAAATCCCCTGCTCCTTTGCCAGATAGCGCAGGGTCGACAGCGCTGGTTTTTCCTTTTTGGTGAGATCAATGGCATCTTTTGTACAGTCCTGCATGATGTACGCCATTGCTTCCATCTGTTCCGCGATCACCGCACGATTCTCAAGCAGGCGGTTATACCACGCGAGATTCAGCCTTGCCCGCTCAAATACCCTGGTTGCCTCCATTGCCAGTGCCTCGCTGTGAATACAGTGAACCTGGATCTGCTCTTTTGCCTCCCGCGCAGCCTTACCTGCCTGATGAATCGACGTGAGATACCCTGCCAGCGCCTGATACATTGGCGCATCCGGTCTGTCCCAGCAGACTGCGCACTGGGAGCAGTCCGCACAAATGTGTCCGGTGATCTCATTATGTATCTTTCCCATTTCTTCCGGTGTAAAATCCTTTTTTTGCATATTCATCCCGGAAAAAAGCTGCGCCAGCTCGCCGAAGGAATCCGCATAGCCCAGCAGCCTGTTTTCATCCGTGCCCCTGTCTGCCTGGGGCTCCGGCAAGCGCTCCACCAGAAGCGGCAGCCAGTACAAAAGTCTGGAAAATACGAACACACCGGCAAAGCAGATCACACCCTCCATCAGCTTGAGTGGCAGGTCGCTGCGCACCGTATTGGTCAGCAGATCCCCACAAATACTCAGAGAAACCGTGACCACCGCAGATGAAATTGCCGCTGTAAGGATCAGACATTTGTGATCGATCCATTCGCAGATCTTCACCACCAGCCAGATCACAACCATTCCTAATGTATAGCGCACCGTATCCGTGACCGGCAATGTAAACGCCATGCCAAGAAATGTGACCAATCCAAGCAGCACCCGCCCTTCCCCGCGCAGTAATGCCGCTGCATAATACGCCGGCACAAAGGGATAGTAGCCTCCGATGCCAAATCTGCACATCAGTGCCCCGATCAAAGCGATCAGTAATTGTCTGTAGCTTTCTTTTTTCATGATTCCTTACCTCCGTTATTTTGAAGGTCATTATAAAAAAGAACGCTTACACAATTTGTCAAAAAAAATATGGGATCTGAAAAATCGTTCGCCAAAACGCTCCTTCAAATCCCGATTCGAATCGATTATAGGCACTTCATCCGTTTGAAGTTCTTAACGGTCACTCCTTCTCACGGTAAATGATCTCATCATCATAAAACAGTCCATACCTGTGAGCCTCTTTTTCAATATATTCCTGAGACTCCATACTTTTTTCCTGCTCCTGAAGCTCCTGCTGCCTTGCCTCTTCCTCAAGCTTTTGTTCCTCATAGGAGGCCTCTTTCACAGCCAACTCCTGATTTTTATGATACAGCTTCACAATCTGTGTTGACATTAAAGCAATCAGCAGAAATACCATGCAGGTGATACTGAATTTTGCCATTCGATTTTGCTTTTTTCTGCTTCTGCGCATCTACTCACATCCTCTGTTTTTTATAGTTTACATAAACTCATTTTAACCATCTTCCAGAGCTTTTTCAACCGTTTTTTCTGACATGTCCATACTTTTCCACAAAAATCCTGTCCTTTTTTTCGCTTCCTGTGCAAAAAAGTGATCACCCGGCGCACCGGCCGGAGCAGGACCTCACGGACATGCTGCAAAAAACAAATAAGAGGCGGCATACAGATTCTTCCAAAGCTGCCTGCATAGATCAGCATGCCTGCCACAATGCTGCCAAACACATACCCTCGCAGCCGCCCGTCATTTTTGTCATACAGCTGGACAAACACAACTACTGCCACATAGATCCAGTACAGCAGATCCTCTACATTGATAAAAAAGGCACTATGCGGGATCAATGCGCGCAAAATGCGCAGCACATCATAGCTTGCCGCCAGAAACACACCCACGAGGAAAAAACAACCCAAAAGCGCCAGCTCCTCATAGATACCGGCACTGACCATCCGGATCTGCATCAGCGGAAAATACGGCTAAGCAGCGACTCGCCCTTATGCGCATTCGACACATCAGAGTAGGACAACGCATCTATTTTTCCTGCGATATCCACCTCGCCCTTTTCCAGCGACAAGCGGTTCACGTGCAGATCCTTTCCTTTTATGAGCAGCATTCCCTGCTCCGTCTCAAGCAGAATCTCGCTTACATCAAAGGAAAGTACATCCACGATCCCGCTGAAGCTGCCGCTCTGACGATTATTCATCAATACCCGATGGGTATGTGTTGCCATTTTATCTTCCATAATATTATGCCCTCCACAGCTGCCATATTGTGGCAGCAGGTGCTTTCACCCGCTTCTGTCAGTTATCAGACTACATTAAACTCTATGCAGGGCATGGCTCAAATATTCTTAACTATTCAGACCCCATCTCGATTCCGCGAAAGCTCTATCTCGATGTGGCCTCTCGCCAAAGAAATCTCCACAAATATATTCGTACATGCAAGCATGACTCATATATTTTATGTCGATTGCCTTGGCTCTGAATAGTTACATATACTCAAAAAGCTCTGCCGCCTCATCCTTTTTCGTCGTCTGGGCGATAGCCTTCACGCGAACCTTCACCGTCTTTGTACCAAACTGAATCTCTATGATGTCCCCCTCTTTCACATTTAAGGAGGCTTTTGCCACTTTTCCATTTACAAGTACACGTCCCGCGTCACACGCCTCATTTGCCACCGTGCGGCGTTTAATCAGGCGGGATACCTTCAAAAATTTGTCGAGTCTCATCTATGTCTCCTCTCTATTCTATCGATGTCTGATCCTTGCGAAACTATTGACGTTACGTCCCTGGTCATGTGCATAAGTTCCGCAAACACGTTTCCAAATTAAAACAGGCGAGCCTCTTTTTATAGAAGCCCGCCCAACATATCATTCGTCTGCGAATTAAGCGTTTACGCTATCCTTTAAAGCCTTACCAGCTTTGAACTTAGGAGCCTTAGATGCAGCGATGGTCATCTCCTTACCGGTCTGAGGATTTCTTCCGGTTCTTGCTGCACGCTCAGATACCTCGAATGTACCAAAGCCTACTAACTGGATCTTCTCACCCTTCTTTAACTCCTCTGCTACTACATCAGTAAAAGCCTTTAAAGCAGCCTCTGCGTCTTTCTTTGATAATCCTGTCTTATCAGCCATTGCTGATACTAATTCCATTTTATTCATGGTTTTGTGTCCTCCTATTGGATTTCTATATTCTTGTCTTGTCCATAATTCGCCGATGTTTTGTTCAATCCGAATTACCTACGCATATATTTATACTTGGTTTTTGGAGGCTTGTCAAGATTATTTGCCTATTTTCCCGAGAAATACGCACGCCCTGCTAGATCATTTTCTGGATCATTGCCAAAACATTTTCTCCAAGTGCTTTTGACTTCGCATCCGCATCGTCTAAAGAGGTTCCCTTAACCCCGATATAGAACTTCACCTTAGGCTCTGTTCCGGAAGGACGAACGCATACCCACGCATCATCTGTCAGCTCATAGTAAAGTACATTTGAGCCCGGAAGTCCGGTGGGTTTCTCTTCTCCAGTCTTTGCATCAGTGATCGTTCCTGCCTTATAATCGCGCACAGCAGTCACCTCGTAGCCGCCGATCTCCTTCGGTGCATCTTTACGCAGAGTATTCATGATCTCCTGAATCTTTGCCAGACCCTCGATACCCTTTAATGTAATAGACTCTACGTGATCCTTGTAGTAACCGTAACGCTCATACATCTCGATCATTGCATCCCACAAGGT
The DNA here is from genome assembly GCA_022773965.1 of Lachnospiraceae bacterium. Lineage (GTDB taxonomy): Bacteria > Bacillota > Clostridia > Lachnospirales > Lachnospiraceae > W0P33-017. The sequence continues at coordinate 3,836 of JALFNQ010000230.1, read as the reverse complement.
CATATTTTTGGTCTTATAATAAGCAGCAGCTTCGCAGAGCGTCATAGACGCAACGACTGCATCCTTATCTCTCGCATAGGTTCCGGTCAGGCAGCCGTAGCTCTCCTCCATACCAAACAGATACGTTCCCTTACCCTCCGTCTCGAACTTTAAGATCTGCTGTCCGATAAACTTAAAGCCGGTCAGCACCTCGATCAGCTGAATGCCATAATATTTTGCGATGGCATCTGCCATATTTGTAGAGACGATAGACTTGATGAACGCGCCATCCTCAGGCAGCTTGCCATCACGCTCTTTCCGCTGGCTGATCACATAATCACCGATCAGGCAGCCGGACATATTTCCGGTCAGAGAATGGTACTCTCCGGTCTTAGAATCCTTCACATACACACCCAGACGGTCTGCATCAGGGTCTGTTGCAAGAATTAAATCTGCATTTACTTCTTTTCCAAGCTTCAGACCCAGCTGGAAGGCCTCCTCCGTCTCCGGATTCGGATAGCTGACCGTAGGGAAATCACCATTGGGCAGCTCCTGCTCGGGAACTACATAAACCTTCGTAAAGCCAAGCTCCTTTAATACACGGCGTACAGGAATATTTCCGGTTCCATGAAGGGGTGTATAAACGATCGTCAAGTCATCCTTTACCGCATCGATGCAATCCTGATGCAGTACAAGACTCTTTAACTCTTCGATATAAGGATCATCGATATCTGCACCGATCTGCTGGTAGACACCTGCTGCGATAGCATCAGCCTTGTCCATCGTCTTTACAGTGGCATAATCAGTCACCTTCTTCACCTCATCCATAATTCCGCTGTCATGAGGCGGTGTGATCTGTGCGCCATCCTCCCAGTATACCTTGTATCCGTTGTACTCCGGCGGATTGTGGCTGGCAGTGATATTGATACCTGCGATACAGCCCAGCTTGCGTACTGCATAAGACAGCTCCGGAGTGGGGCGCAGGCTCTCGAACACATATGCTTTGATCCCATTTGCAGCCAGACACAGTGCAGCCTCATCTGCAAATTCCGGTGACATATGACGTGAGTCAAAGGCGATCGCTACACCCTTTTTCTCGCCTCCGACACCTAAAATATAATTTGCCAGTCCCTGGGTTGCCTTGCGCACGGTATAAATATTCATGCGGTTTGTTCCTGCTCCGATGACTCCGCGAAGTCCCGCTGTACCGAACTCCAGATCCATGTAAAAACGATCCTCGATCTCCTTCTCATCTCCCTCGATCGCCTTTAACTCTGCCTTTGTCTCAGCATCGAAATACGGATTGTTCAGCCATTCCTCATACATTGCCTTGTAGTCCATGTGTTTCCCTCCTAAATATGTTTCATAATATGATTTTGTATTTTCAAGCCGCCTAAAGCAGCCTGTGCACGATAAAACAAAGTGGGCAAGCCCACATCAACTCCCCGTCCCCTCAATCTTAGGAGACTTGAACACTTTGCGCGCCGAGCACGGTTGCACAGCAACATCTTCCTTACGTGCGAGTGCGCATCCTGCCGGAGGCAGTCATTTGCATCACTCATTTTCCAGCCCCACCAGCGACTGAACCAGATCCGTGATCGTATCCAGATAATCGTTGTAGGATTCCGTGCTGCTATTTGTCACATCCTCAGAGCTTGTCCCTGATTCTCCGCCGGAAGCAGCCTCACTGTCAGCTGCTGCAGCGGTATCTGAAGCAGAAGCACTACTACTGCCTGTTGTCTCTTCTGAAACCGATTCCACGGCTTCTTCCGTTTCCTCTGAAAGCTGTGGCTCACCGATCTGAATCGTGGCATCCTGTGAATGGATCACAAGCTGACGCTCCCAGGTCTCAAAGCCATCTGCGATGACAGTGAGCCGATACACACCATAGCGCAGCTCCACCGGCTCTTCATAATCTACTGGCTCGCCATCGATATAAAGTAACGCGTCCGCCACATGGATCTCAAAGGTCACCAGACAGGTCTTGGGGCCTTCACCCCTATATTCATCCAGATCTACGGTCGTCACCTGAGAGCGCTCCACCGCTACCGTCTTCGTGTCACCATAACCATCATTTGCCACCGACAGCTCATAAACTCCCTCCGGCACCTCAAGGGTCATATCCGGTGTGATCTTCGCATAGATCTTCGTCCCGAGGCTGATCCAGCCTCCCTCAAACAATTCCGTATGCTCCAGCGCGATCGTTCCATGACCGGTGGTCACCTGCACAGACAAAATCTGTTTATCCACGCCCTGTACACTGATCACATCATTCTCACTCACCTGCTCCAGTGATATCTCCTGATCTCCCGAAAATACACGCAGGAATTTATCATATCTGTATTTCGTATCGCCGATCACAAGCATTCCAAGCGAATCATCAATAGAAAATCGCGTAATATTTTCCTGATACCAGGCATCTCCCGCAAGCTGTATCATTGTAAGCTGTGCCTGATCATCCAGCTCACTGATCGTTACTACGCGCCCAGGTGCCAGTCTGGCAGCAGACATGAACTGCCCGTGATCATCCAGGATCTGCGTCCCCCGTGTATAGCCATACTGTACCGTCCGCAGGGAATCCGGAAGTGCCAGCCTGATCAGCCGTTCCTCTGTATCAATACTGACCACCACATAAAGCTCTTCCCGCATCCCCGTCACATCGGTTAATGGTTCTTCGTCCGCTTCTTCCTCTGATTCTTCCTCCGTCCGGGGCACAGCCACCGGGTACTGATCCATAGAGATCGTGCCCTGATCAGCTGCGCCGCACCCACCCAGTAACAGTGCGCATAAAATTGTCGCTATCATCTGTAAAAAATGCTTGCTCATAATTTTTATTATAAACTATTTTACCAGATAAAACAACATCGACAAAAACTCTTCCCGCTTCATTTCCTGCTCAGACAAACGGTTTAATTTTTCGATATCCCGCAGTGAAATCCACGTTTTTCTGGAATTATAGTAATGATTGACGATCTTCCAGAATTTTTCCGGATAAAGCAGCTTTAAATATATCTGGCAAAGCTCCCACGGCTCCAGCTTGCGGACGGCATTGTACGCCATCACCATATCCATCCCCAGCCCACTGCTCCAGTTATGCTTTTCCAGTATTTTTCGCATAAAATTCGCCAGATCGGACACACACAGATCATAGCGCAGCTTTTCAAATCCGATGACTGCCAGCCCTTCCTTTGTAAACAACAGATTGTGCTGGTTGAAATCTCCGTGGCACAGCTGCAGAGCCCCTTCCGGCACACACTGCTTTTGCTCCAGCTCAAGCACCTGGTCCGCCTGCTCCTTATAGTGCTCATACCCCCTCAGGAATTCACTTTCAAACTCATTTTTTTGCTTTTTTGCCCGCACATAATTTCTTACTTTTTTCAGCTCGCGCGTGTGTCTGGCTGCTATACCCTGATCCTGCGCAAAGATCCGGTCTGTCTGTGAGCCTTCACAAGCAGGCTGAAACTGTGCCAGCAGGCCATGCAGTGTTGCCATATGTCTGGTCACTTGTAGGATCTCTTCGGTATTTCGCGTATCACACTCACGACCCTGAACCGTCTTTCGCAGAAAATAGGATACACCATCCACATCGGTATAGCTAAGCTGTCCCTCACTGGTGCGCACGACCTCCTCTGCAAGAAAACCACAGTCCTTGAGATAACACAATGTCTCCTCCAAAAGCTCCAGGCGGCGCACAGAGCCTTTATATTCCTTCAGCAGATAGATTCCCTCCCTGTCCGTGCAGAGAATAGACCCCCGACCTTTCATATTACCTGTAAATTCCTTCGGATAAGCACTCAGAATCTGTTCTGCCCGATAATACATAAGAAACCCCTCCATAAGATTAGTGACACCATTTT
>JALFNQ010000206.1 GCA_022773965.1 Lachnospiraceae bacterium | reverse complement strand
ATCTTTGTGTTTACCTTGCAAGCGATGAGGCAGAGTATATGAATGGACAGGTACTTACCTGTGATGGTGGTCTTAATTCACATACACCTACCGTTGCACAGTTTAGACAGATGGCAAGTCGCACTTGGTAAAACATAGTATCCCTGTGTGTTAGGATAATTGTCAGTGAAAGATAATTACTTTTGTGGTAGTATATAGCTATCACAGGAAGGGAGCTTTCACTATGAACTATAGTCCAGAATTAAAGGATGCACTCCTCAGGAGAATGCTTCCACCAAATAATGAATCCATTACCAAGATATCCAGAGAAGAAGGTATCTCTGAACAGACACTTCGCAACTGGCGGGATAAAGCCAGAAAGGAAGGCTATGCTGCTCCTGGTACGGATGCTGTTCCGGATGACTGGAGTACACAGGATAAATTTTTAGTTGTTGTTGAAACAGCAAGCATGAATGAAACGGAGCTCGCTGAGTATGCCCGTAAAAAAGGGCTTTATGTTGAGCAGATCAAAGCTTGGAAAGATGCCTGCATGAATGCAAATGGCGGTATCGCTAAAGAGGCTTCCCGGCTTAACCGTGAACTCAAGGATTCTGAAAAGGAACGCAGAAAACTTGAAAAAGAATTACAGCGCAAGGAAAAGGCTCTTGCAGAAGCAGCAGCTTTACTTGTACTGTCAAAAAAAGCAAATGCGATCTGGGGGGATCCAGAGGACGAATGATCAGCGCCTCAGACCGCAAGAATGCTGTATTGCTGATCAATGAAGCCATTACATCGGGAGCGTCCTGTAAAAAGGCATGTGAGCGTCTCGGAATCACGGAACGGACTTTCTACCGTTGGAAGAAGCGAAAGGCAGATACGGATTCCTATGAGGATGGACGTCCCTCAGCAGATCATTCAGATCCTGCCAATAAGATACCAGCAGAGACACGTCGGGAAATCGTAAATATCTGTAACAAACCAGAATACGCCAGCCTGGCACCATGTGAGATCGTTCCGGCATTAGCCGATGAAGGTATCTATATCGCTTCTGAATCAACTTTTTACCGTGTGTTGAGGGAAGAAAAAATGCTGAACCACCGTGGACGCAGCGAAGCACCAAAACACAACCGTCCATCTACATACAGCGCAACAGGTCCGAATCAGGTGTATATGTGGGATATCACATATCTGAATGGTCCACATAAGGGTATGTTTTACTATCTGTATCTTTTCTCAGATCTTTACGATAGGAGTATCGTTGGCTGGGAAGTCTACGAGGAAGAAAGTGCCGACTATGCCAGCAGTTTGATTAAAAGGATCTGTTTAAAACAAGGGCGGCTTACTACGGAGCCATTAGTCTTACACTCTGATAATGGCTCACCCATGAAAGGCGCTACAATGTTGGCGACCCTGTATCAGCTTGGTATAACTCCTTCAAACAGCAGACCGCGTGTAAGCAATGATAACCCCTATGCCGAAAGTCTTTTCAAAACGTTGAAATATCGTCCTAACTATCAGCCCAAAGGATTTGAAACATTGGAAGAGGCTCGGGAATGGGTCAGCTTGTTTGTAAAATGGTATAACCACGATCATCATCACAGTGGTCTAAACTTTCTTACTCCTTATCAGCGCCGCAGCGGATCGTCTGACAAGATACTGTCTAAACGTAAAGAAGTATACGAAGCTGCTAAAGCAGAGCATCCAGAACGCTGGAATGGACGTGCAACCCGTGACTGGAGTCTTCCGGATACTGTATATCTGAACCCGGAAAAGGTACACGAACAATCCGAAAAAGCTGATAGACAGATGGCTGTTTCATAAAAATATATTCATTCAAAATGATGGTGATCAGGTACAGAACAATATCTGATGACGTGCACGAATAAAAAATATATATTTTTACTGACAACTACCTTGACAATCAGCGAAAATCATATGAAAAAATGATAAGACCAGATACTTGGAGCATAACAAAATCAAAGATTTTTCCATTAAAAGTGGCAGACAAGGAGTATATCAATATATGGATAAATCAATGCAAACATCAAGGCAGCATAAATGGGGGTTCGTTATTATTATACTTCTATTCCTCGGAATCGCAACCTGCCAAAACCTCGACCAATCGAAACACTCCCTAAGCTACTCTTCCTATCAGATCCCCTCCGACAAAATCGACACCCCAATCCGGATTTTGCAGCTGACGGATCTGCACAACAGCGAGTTTGGAGAAGACAATCAGGAGCTGATTGACCGGATAGCAAGTCAGTCTCCCGATCTGATCCTGCTCACGGGGGATCTGTTAAATTCCGGAGAGCCTGTCACAGAGATTGCTACCAATTTGATTTCTTCTCTATGCGAGATTGCTCCCGTCTATCTGTCCTTGGGAAATCATGAGATAGAATACCAGGACAATTTTGGCACAGACGTCACACAATTGTATCAGGCCGCCGGTGCAATCGTTCTGGAGCACCAATACCGGGATATCACCGTAAAAGGGCAGTCTCTTCGCATCGGCGGCGTTTACGGTTACTGTTTGCCGGACAAATACTTGGAAACGGAGGAAGCTGATCTTAGCGAATGCATGTTTTTATGGGATTTTGAGAATACCGACCGTTACAAGATCCTGCTCAGTCATCTTCCGATTGCCTGGCTGAAAAATGATGCCCTGGAGGAATGGAACATGGACTGCGTGTTTTCCGGTCATCTTCACGGAGGGCAGGTCATTTTACCTGGGATCGGCGGTGTATATGCGCCGGATATGGGCTGGTTTCCGGGACGGCTGAAGGGTGTTTTTGATTCAAAGGATGGAAAACGGCATCTGGTTCTGTCTGCGGGGCTTGGAAATACGGAGGTGATTCCGCGGTTCAACAATATTCCGGAGATTGTCTGCGTGGATCTTGTACCGGTTGGTTCACACCGTTCACAGTAACTTGCTATTTGCCTTGTCAGATGATAAAATGTAATTGTCTTTTGGATAGTTACGGTAAAATTAAAATATAGCAGGCATGGTGTACCATGCTGCCCGGGAAAGAAGCGTGATACATTATGGGAATGTTTGTTAATCCAGACAATTCTGCGTTCCAGGTTGCTTTGAATTCTGAAATTTATGTAGACAAAAGTGGACTCATTAAATATACAAACAAGGTGCTAAATACGTTACAAGGCTATATTTGCAACAGTCGTCCGAGAAGGTTTGGAAAGTCTGTTACAGCGAATATGCTAACGGCCTATTACAGCAGAGGCTGCAATTCAGAAGCAATGTTCGCTGATTTGGAAATCAGCAAAAGCGCAGATTTTAAGAAGCATTTAAACCAGTATGACGTCATTCATCTTGACATTCAATGGTGTATGGAACCAGCTGGGGGAGCAGAACACGTAGTCCCTTATATTTCGGAGAGAACGATTGCAGAGCTTAAGGAGTACTATCCAGATGCTCTCCCGGTGGAGACAAAATCCCTGCCAGAAGCTTTATCGCAGATCAACGCCCTGACAGGGAAAAAGTTTATTATCATTATTGATGAATGGGATGTCCTGATTCGCGACGAAGCCTCTAATGCGAAGGCACAGGAAGACTATATCAACTTTCTCAGAGGAATGTTTAAAGGAACAGAACCAACAAAGTATATCCAGCTTGCGTACCTGACGGGCATTCTTCCGATAAAAAAGGAGAAAACACAGTCAGCACTGAATAATTTTGATGAGTTCACAATGCTAAGTCCGAGCAGACTGGCGCCGTATATTGGATTTACGGAGGAAGAAGTAAAAAGCTTAGCGGAAGAATATGATCAGGATTTTGAAGAAGTAAAACGCTGGTATGACGGCTATCTTCTGAGGGATCATCAAGTATATAATCCCAGAGCAGTTGTTAGCGTAATGCTAAGAGGAGAATATAAGAGTTATTGGTCTGAAACGGCTTCTTATGATACGGTTGTACCATTGATCAATATGAATTATGATGGTCTGAAAACCGCAATCATAGAAATGCTCTCCGGCTCAGAAGTGAAGGTGAACACGGCAACCTTTAAGAATGATACGATAAATATCAAGAGCAAGGACGATGTGTTGACCTACATGATTCACCTGGGATACCTGGGATATAATCAAAAATTGAAAACCGCTTTTGTGCCCAATGAGGAAATTCGGCAGGAACTAACGACAGCTGTCGAGAGCAAGCCCTGGAATGAGTTGCTGAAATTCCAGCAGGACTCAGAAAATTTACTGGATTCCACGCTCGACATGGATGGGATGGCGGTTGCGGTTCAGATTGAAAAAATCCATAACGAGTATGCTTCTTCTATTCAGTATAACAATGAAAATTCACTTAGCAGTGTACTCGCAATCGCATATTTGAGTGCGATGCAGTACTATTTCAAACCGATTCGTGAACTTCCGACAGGTAGAGGGTTTGCAGACTTTGTGTTTATACCGAAACCTGAGTACAAAAGTGACTATCCTGCATTGATTGTAGAACTCAAGTGGAATCAAAACGTGAGAACAGCTGTGCAGCAGATCAAGGACAAAAAATATCCTTCCTCAATTCTGAGCTACAGTGGTGATATTCTGCTTGTGGGAATTAACTATGATAAGAGTACCAAGGAGCATCAGTGTTTGATTGAAAGATACGAGAAGGATTAATACACCTGTCCACTTGTGCGGACAGCGATACCCTGTGTGTTAGGATAATTATCTTTCACTGACAATTATCCTAACACACAGGGGTTTTAAAAAGGAACAGTACGATTATCTGGTTGACCGGTATGGCGTGAAGCTGGTTGTCAATATGGAGTATGCAGAGAAAAACAACCTGCATTCCCTGGCAAAGGTATTGCCGCAGCTTGGTGAAACGTATCTTATGCCGTGCGACCTCTGGTGCCGGGAAAATCCGTTTTCGGAGTATGAGTGGTATTCCTGGTATCTGGTGAGCGATGCAAAAGATCCTGACAGTACGGTTCGTGTGAGCCGGAAATGGGAGCTTGTGCCCCAAGGCGGGGAAAAAGAAGGAAATCATATGATCGGCATCAGCTATCTGACGGATTCTGTGGCACAGTCGATGGCGCGGCGAATTGAAACGATGGTACAGGATCGCCGGTATGACCATGTTTTCTGGGAGGATGCCCTTTTTGCGGAAAACGGGATGCCGGTGCAGGCGAAGCTTGTCCCGGAAGGGGCTGTGGTGGAGATCAATACCTACGAGCAGCTGCGGGAGCTGGATGAAAATTCGGATCAGCTGAAGTCGGATGCGATGGCAGAAATTGAACGGGTGCTTTCGGTTTCCGGGGAGGAGATCACGGGGATTGAGGTTCTGAAAAAGGGAATGACAAACCGTTCGTTTTTATTCCGCTGTCGCGGCGGGCGGTATATTATGAGGATCCCGGGGGAAGGTACGAGTCTTCTGATCAACCGCAGGCAGGAGGCGGCGGTATATCGGACGCTGGACGGAAAGGGAATCTGCGATGAAATCGTGTCGATCAATCCGGAAAACGGCTATAAGATTACGAAATATCTGGAAGGCGCGCGTGTCTGCGATCCGGAAAAGCCGGAGGATGTGCAGGCCTGTATGAAAAAGCTCCGCTCCTTCCATGAGGAGCATCTGAATGTGGAGCATACGTTTTCTCTGTTTGAACAGATCGCATACTATGAAAGTCTGTGGGAGGGGGAACCGTCTGTTTATCGGGATTACAGCACGACGAAAGCGCATGTGCTGGAGCTTGAGGCTTATCTGGAAGCACAGCCGAAGGTGTGGACGCTGACGCATATTGATGCGGTGCCGGATAATTTTCTGTTTGTGGAGAAAAACGGTGGAACGGAAATCCGTCTGATTGACTGGGAATATGCGGGTATGCAGGATGCACATGTGGATCTGGCGATGTTCTGTATTTATGCCATGTATGACCGTCCGCAGGTGGATGCGCTGATCGACAGTTATTTTACGGAAGGCTGTCCGCAGGAGGTGCGCACGAAAATTTATGCATACATTGCGGTGTGCGGGCTTTTGTGGAGCAACTGGTGTGAGTACAAGAGTCGGTTAGGCGTGGAGTTTGGCGAGTATTCGCTGCGGCAGTACCGGTATGCAAAGGATTATTATCAGCTTGTGATGCAGCGGCTTGCGAAAACAGAAGGACAGGAAGAATAAGAGTGGGAGAGTGAAAAAAGATGGAAGTGGAGCAGATGCAGCATTGCGAAATACGGAACAAACATCGTGTGGAACGTGCCATTATCATGGCGGCAGGAACTGGAACGCGAATGCGGCCGGTAACGCTCGACACGCCGAAACCGCTGATCCGCGTGAACGGTGTCCGTATGATTGATACGGTGATCCGGGCACTGCAGGAAAACGGGATTTTTGAGATTTATGTGGTGACGGGATATCAGAAGGAGCAGTTTGCATGCCTGACGGAGAACTACGAAGGGGTGCAGCTGATTGAGAATCCGTACTGGGATTCCTGCAACAACATTGCCTCCCTCTATGTGGCGCGGGAGCATCTGGAAAATGCAATGATTCTGGATGGGGATCAGATGGTATACAAAAAGGAGATTCTCGCGCCGGAATTTACGCGCTCCGGCTACAACGCCATCTGGACCGATGCGGAGACGGACGAATGGCTGATGCAGGTGGAAAACGGAATTGTACGCTCCTGCAGCAGAACCGGCGGCAGAGGAGGCTGGCAGCTTTTCAGTGTGTCGCGTTGGAGCGGGGAGGATGGAAAGCGGCTGAAAAAACACCTGGAGCTTGAGTTTGAGGAAAAAAAGAACCGTCAGATTTACTGGGACGATGTGGCAATGTTCTGTCATTTTAGGGAGTATGAGCTTGGCATCTACCCGATGCAGAAAGGTGACCTGATCGAAATTGACGATTTTTCGGAGCTTTGTGAACTGGATCCGTCCTATTGCGGATATGAGGCACAGGGTCAGAAAAAATCAGAAGAAAAATAAGCTGGATCGGGCAGTATAGCAGAAAGGAACAGAAAACATGAATACAGTTGATGAAAACAGAGTGGCGAAAAAGAAACAGAGCGGAAAAATACGGGGAAAAGGTCAGATTGACTGGATGATCACGCTGCTGCCGTTGGGACTGATTGCAGCGCTCAGTATTTTGTTTTTCCTCCTGCCGGAACAGTCCAACACAGTTCTTGCGAAGGTACGCTTCTTCTTTGGAGATACCTTTGGAGTCTATTATCTTGCAATTGGCCTTGGCGTTTTTCTGCTCTCTTTGTATCTGGCATTTTCAAAATATGGCGATATTGTGTTAGGAGAGCAGGACGAGAAACCGAAATATTCTTTTTTTGCCTGGGGATCCATGATGTTTACGTGCGGCCTTGCGGCAGACATTCTGTTTTATTCTTTTGCAGAATGGGTGATGTATGCTGCTGATCCGCAGATTGAAAAGATGGGCGGAATCCAGGAGTGGGCGGGCGTGTACCCGCTGTTTCACTGGAGTCTGATTCCGTGGGGCTTTTATCTCGTTCTCGCTGCCGCATTTGGGTTTATGCTGCACGTGCGGAAACGGAACCGGCAGCGGTATTCAGAAGCCTGCCGTCCGATTATGGGAAAACAGACGGACGGCATCGGCGGACGGCTGATTGGTCTGCTGGCGGTATTTGCACTCCTTGCAGGAACGGCAACGACATTCAGCGTGGCAACGCCGCTGATGGCAAGTGCAATCAATGCATTGTTTCATATCAATCTGGACCGGAACGCAGTGACAATTGTGATTCTGCTGATTACGTGTTTTGTGTACACGTATTCGCTGCTTCACGGCTTCCGCGGAATCGGTTTTCTGGCAAAGCTCTGCATCTATCTGTTTTTCGGGCTACTGGCGTACGTGCTGCTGTTCGGCGGACAGACGCGGTATATTATCGAGACGGGATTTTCATCGCTGGGACGGATGATTCAGTATTTCCCGACGTTGGCGACCGATACCGATCCGCTGCGCGAGACGCATTTTCCGCAGAACTGGACTATTTATTACTGGGCATACTGGATGGTATGGTGCGTGGCGGCGCCATTTTTTATCGGAAGTATTTCCCGGGGAAGAACGGTGCGGCAGACAATCCTTGGCGGATATGGATTCGGCGTTGGCTCCACGATTTTAAGCTTTATCATCCTAGGAAATGAATCGATGGGGATGCAGATGGCGGGAAAAGCGGATTTTATCGCGCAGTATGCCAAAGACGGTGATCTCTATGGAATGATTATCGCCATGATCCAGAAGATCCCGTGTACACCGCTGGTTCTTGTCGTTCTGCTGCTCACGATGATTGCCTTTTATGCGACCTCGTTTGATTCGATTGCGCTGACGGTTTCCTGCTACAGCTACCGCCGTCTGGAAGAGGGACAGCAGCCATCGAAAGCGATTCAGCTTATGTGGTGCCTTCTGCTGATTCTGCTTCCGATTGCACTGGTCTTTTCCGAAAGCTCTATGAGCAATCTGCAGTCGGTCAGTATCGTGGCAGCGTTTCC
>JALFNQ010000184.1 GCA_022773965.1 Lachnospiraceae bacterium | reverse complement strand
TATCCTGAGTAGCCACGATCCGGCCAGCAGAGGTCTGGTGGCACATGAGCTGGCACATACGATGCAGCAGGGAATCGTTGCGGGAGATGTGGCAGAGAGCGCACCGGCAGGCGCAGAGCAGGGCGGAGTACTGGACTGGATCAGGAATGCGCTTAACAAAAGGAGTGTAAAGAAAGCGCGTTCGTCAGCCATGAAGAAAGTAAAACCGGTTGGGGAAAATAAGATGAATCCGGAACAGGTGGATCAGCTAAATGCTATGATGGGACCGGCGGTAGAAAAATCGAATGAAGCATGGGATCTTGCTTCCAATGAATCGGATGCGTATCGTCTTTCGCAGGGTTATCAGGGACTGCGTCTTAGAGATTCTTCGAATGAAGAAGCGAAGATGAATAACCAGATTATGGCGCAGGTGTTTAACGGCTCTGAAGATGCTTATGGTGCTTACTATGAGTCATTGGCGAACAGTGGAGTTGATTTTCAAAAAATGATATCCAAAAAAGATGAATATATAACTGATGAAGGGAAGAAAGTATTAAGCAATGATTCCGTTTCTGGAATTGCGCAGGATATTTATTCTATTGCAGGAAACTATATGATGTCCGATACCGGATTGGACTATATCGAAAATATGATGAATAATATTCAGGATGCAAAGATGTTTCAGGAGTCGGGAACTTCACCGATTAATTTCATATTGACGACAATGATGACTTCAGAGATGGGGCGTATGGCAAAGTCAATAACTGCTGCTGAAAATGGAATGAACAATCCAAAGGATAAGAATAAGGCGTCCAGAATGCAGCTTCGAAGTATGTTATACTCAAACTTATTGCAGCCGATGGCGATGGAGCGATTGACAGACGAGGATAGAGCAAAGATACCTTCATCGATTCAATCGCTGTATGCACAGTATGTGAGCATCCGCAAGCGGATTCAGGAAGCACTGGATGCCAGAAAACTGGCAGCCGGAAAGGCCACTGCATGAGGCGGCTGGCAGCGCTGGCAGCCGGTCGGATCTCCTGTTATCTGAGGGATCTCGGTCAGGTAGAATTACTCCGGACACATGCCGGGTTTTTGTCTCAGGATCTGACGCAGGAGGAACTGAAAGGTTACACGAATGCCTATATTGACAGTATTTCCGGCGAAGATGAAGAGGATGCCCAGGGCAGACGGGAGCAGCAGCGGCTGCTCCTGTTGCTGCGCCCGGAGGAGCTGTCCGGGGAGATCGCATTCGTATGCGTACAGCTGGCAGTGCTTTATTATATGGAGCGGCAGGCGGGGGAGATCTTTGAACAGATCTGCAAAGGGACAGGCACCGGGGCAACGATCGAGCTGGCAGCGCGGCTGGTCTGCGGCGAAAAAGAGGTGCTGGATTATTATGCAGAGACAAAGGAAGCCTATCGCCGCGTGGAGTTGCTCTTGCAGGCTGAATATCCGGTGAGAAATTTTATGACGGCAGCCCTTCGTGCAGATGACCGCCTGATCGACTGGCTGAATGGCGGATCAGACCTTTCGCTGCTCAGTCCACGGTTTGTGGAGTGGTATGAGCCGAAGCAGGAGGCAGAGCCGTCCTTTCGGGAAGGTCTCTTAGACCGGATGACCGGTCAGTTTTTGCAGACAAAAGATCATGGTCAGCCTGAGCAGATCAGCGTGCTGTCTGTAACAGGTGAGCCTTACAGTGGGCGCAGATTTATGCTGCGCCGGATCGCGGATCGCTGCGAGTTACGTCTTTTGATGGCCGATGCGGCATTTCTGGGAGATATGGACAGTCTGCTCACACAATTTCGAAAACTGCTTAGGGAAGCAATGTTTGAACCGGTAGAGCTGGCAGTGACGGGACTTCCCAGCCGGCCGGAGACGATCAGTAAGCTGCGGATCATCACGGATGAATATGAGAAAACGCTGCAGTATGCATGGAAGCTGAATGTGGGGGATAAGCCCTCCGCGCGTCCACTCTTTGTGACTGCGGAGCAGGGTGTGAAGCTGGTGCCGATGCTGGATGCTGTGGTCATTGCAGGAGAATGCAGGGCAGGTGACCGGGATGAGAACTTTGCAGCATGGGAATATTTTGGAAAGAAATATCTGGGTGAGCGCGTACTGCCCAGCCGTGAACTGACCGTAAAAATGAAGCTCCCCACCGGACGGATCCGACAGGTGGCACAGCGTATGGCAACCGTTGCAAAGGATCGACAGATCGACAGCCGGGAGGTGTTCCGGTATTGTTATGAACTGCTGGATGACGGCAGATACGACAATATCAAGCGTGTGGAGACACATTATACCTATGATGACCTGAAGCTGGAGGAATCACAAAAGCAGATCATCAAGGATATCTGTGCGCAGGTGGAGCAGCGCCGCCTGGTCATGGATGACTGGAATCTGCGCAGCCGCTATTCCTATGGCACCTGTGTCAGTGCGCTGTTCACAGGGCCTCCGGGAACCGGAAAAACGATGGCGGTCCACGTGATGGCCGGTATTTTAGGGCTGGAGCTCTTTAAGGTGGATCTGTCTCAGATGGTGGACAAATATATCGGTGAGACGGAAAAGCGTCTGGAGGAGGTATTCCAAAGGGCAGAGCGCAGTAATATGATCCTCTTTTTCGATGAGGCGGATGCAATGATCGGAAAACGAAGTGAGGTAAAGGATGCGAAGGATAAGTATGCGAATACAGAGGTGTCCTATTTATTGCAGCGCATGGAGGAATTTGACGGAATCGTCATCTTTTCATCAAATTTTGCGCAGAATATTGACGCGGCCTTTATGCGGCGCATCCGTTTTGTGATCCATTTTCCGATACCGGATGTGGCCACCCGCAAAGAGATCTGGCAGTCTTCATTTGCAAAGGAGGTTCCGCAGGAAAACATTGATTTTGATTATCTGAGCAGACAGTTTGAATTTTCCGGCGGACAGATTAAAAATGTAGTATTGAATGCAGCTTTTTTTGCGGCTTCCGAGGGGCAGCCGGTGGGGATGAAACAGCTGATCCGTGCGCTCCAGCTGGAGCTGACGAAGGACAAGAAGGTATCCTTCAAAGAAGCGCTCGGAGCATATGCGCAGCTACTGTATGTGTAGGGAGGCTTTTTTGCCCCGCCGATTGCCATGAAAAGAGCCTTTTATCAAGAGGATTTTTGAACGATGCTTCAAAAATCCTCTTTTTTGTCTGTCTTTTGTCCATCTTTTGTCTGCGTTACTTTGTTAAACTGGTCGTGAAAGGATTGCAGGAAGTGTGTCAGATACTTTTTCAAAAGCGATCCATATCAAACGTATAAAAAGGAGGAACTTGTATTATGAGTACATTGAGTGATCAGGAATTGATGGTGGCGGGTTTGTTTACCGGAGCAGTATTGATTGTCACGTTGGTGGTTTCGCTGCTTTATTATGTAATAACAGCCCTGGGACTTGGAAGGATGTTTCAAAAAGCGGGTGAGCCGGCCTGGAAGGCGTGGATTCCGGTATATAATCTGTATATCCTGTTCAAGTGCTGCTGGAATGCAAAAATGTTTTGGATCTGGCTTGCGGTGGATGCTTGCGGTATGATCATAAACGGTCTGAATTCGGATCATCTGATCCTTACCCTGATCGCGGCCATTCTCGGTATCGCTGCGATCGTGATCATGGCATTGAACTGCGGACGCGTTGCCAGGGCATACGGCAGGGGAACCGGAACGGCAGTCGGATTATTCTTTTTGCCGCTGATCTTTGACTGCATCCTTGGCTTTGGAAAATCTGTTTATACGGCACCGGCAGAGGAATAGTTATTTCATAAAATCATATTGATGCTTTTTCATTTCCGGGAGGCTTTGAAAGAGATGAAACAAAAAATGGTAAGAAGTATGCTTGCAGCTGTTGTGGCGGCTGCACTTGTCACAGGCTGTGGAAGCACTGCGCAGGCGCCGGCGGACGCGCAGGCGCAGGAGGAAGACCTGGTTTGATAAGGATGGCAACCTGCTCTCTGTTGACAAATATACACCTGTTTACGATGAGCCTTATGTGAGTGACCAGATTGCAAAGGGGAACGTATCAGGCACTGCCGAGGATGCCTGCCATCTGACTGTCATATTCAATCCGGCGAGGGAGGATCAGGAGGTGCAGGAATTTGATATCGTAAAGGGAACGCTTGTGAATGTTACAAGTAACGAAGATTATTCTCTTTACAGTTCAGGAGACTGCACAGAAAAGATCGATACGATCGACACAAATGCAGATGAGACAACGGTTTATGTAATGAGGAATGGACAGTAACAGGTCAGCTGGCTGACGTGTGATTTCCTGATTCCGCCGCTTGTGCTCCAGTGGGGGTTCGCAATGTATGCTTTCGGATCCAGAATATGATCGGAGGCACAATGAATAAGGAGAGCACGCCCGGCGAGGGTACATGCGTGACGATCCAAATGCCGTACCGGTCCAATTAGGAGCGTTTCCTTTTGCCCCGCCCATGGCTTTGCCTTTGAGGGGAAGGTGCTCATTGGATACTTTCGATTTGAGGGGAGCAGACCGAATATTGAAGTTCACCGTGACAGTGAAGGTAGAAACAAGAGCGACAGGAATTTAGGTCAAAGATCAGGACGGTAATCATTTATGAACATTACGAATTTGGAGCTAACGCAGGCTACAATAGAGATATTTGCTGGATTTATCTGCCTCATGCAGGCAGTGATCATACTGATGAACGGGCATGAAAGAAACAGCTGGAAGCAACTGAAATGGATGTTCTTTTCAACTGCGCTTCTCTTTTTCTCAGAGGCGGCTGCATACATATACCGGGGAAATACAGATGAGTTTAGCCGGTTGATGACCGGAATCGGAAACTTTGTTGTCTTTTTTCTGAATCTGGTTCTGATGCGTCAGTTCATGCGTTACATGTATGAACTACTAAAGGAAAAGGGCGTGACGCCGGGAAAAATATATATCTGGATTGTGAACACTTGCCTGGCATTGAACCTTCTCATTCTGGTCACCAATCTGTTCACAAAATGGATGTACTATTTTGATGATGCAAACTATTATCACAGAAATACCGGATGGTATGTATATACAATATTGAATAGCGCATGTATTCTGACCGCCGGTGCCATGTGTATTCGTTATCGTAGATCCGTAAAAAAAACAATGTTTGCAGCGCTCCTTTTGTATGCGTTTGAACCGTTGATCGCAATCCTTGTCCAGACGTTCATTTACGGGATATCGATCACGAATCTGGGAATTGCCATTGCATTGTCGTTTATGCTGATGGCGTACCTGTTGGAGTGGAGTAAAATTAAGGAAATTAATCAACGAAGATCACTGGATATGGTTATCTTATTTGTGATCATGACGATCAGCATGAGTGCATCCATTTTTTCATGCATATTATCTATTCAGAGGATTTCTTCCGAAAACTCGGAAGGCGACAGTATGATTTTGGCACATATGGTCTGTGACAGTGTGGAGCGCGAATTCTTCCAGCCGATCATCGTGTCCAAAACCATATCAAATGATTATAGCTTGAGGCAGTATATGAAATTGGGTCAGAAAACTTCGCCAAAGTCAGTGGAGGATAAAATATCCATTTATCTGGATTCTATCAAAAACGGTTTTGGCTATCAGATGGTGTTTGCGGTTTGTGACCAGTCCGGGGCATTTTATACGTATAACGGAATCAGCAAATATGTAGATATTGAACAGGATCCTCATGATATCTGGTATAAGGACTTTTTAGAGAGCGATAAGGATTACGATCTGAATGTGGACACGGATGAGGCGAATCAGTGGGAACTGTCGGTTTTTGTGAATCATGAGATCCTTGACGAAAATGGAAATCTTTTGGGTGTGTGCGGCGTTGGCGTGGAGATGAAGGATCTACAGAGGTTTTTAAAAAGATATGAGATCAAATATAACCTGAAAATTAATCTGATCGATCAGGATGGACTTATTCAGGTGGCTTCTGATGTAGCACATATTGAGCGGGATTATTTGCAGATCTCCGGTCTGGATCAGATAGGTTCCGATGAATTTGTATATGAGTCCGGCACCGATTCCAGCCGCATGATTAAATATTTGGAGGATCTGGACTGGTATCTGGTTGTAGAGGATCTGAATCCGGATAAGATCAATGTGATTGAGATCACGGCTGCAAGTATCATCATTTTTGTCATCGGACTTTTGATGATGGGAATTGTATTTTTAGTGATGTCCATTCGCGAACGAAAAGCCACCAAAGAACTGGCGGAAAGAAAAAAAATCTCGTTGACCGATGATATGACCGGACTGTTCAACCGGCGTGCCTATGAGGAAGAATGTGAGAATATTTTAAAGAATGACAGGATAAGCAAGATCAGCATACTGATGATGGATGTGAATGGATTGAAGACTGCCAATGATACCTATGGCCATCTGGCGGGAGATGAGTTGATCATAGAAGCGGCAAAATGTATTCAGACAGCTGTGGGTGAGCTTGGAACAGCATACCGGACCGGTGGTGATGAATATGTTGCCTTACTTTCATGCAGTGAGGAAAAGCAAAAGGATGTGCTGCAGACGCTGGAACGGTTGGTTGGCTGTGTAAAATGCAGTTATCCGTGTGAGCTGGCGATCTCAAAGGGGCTGGTTGTATGCAAAGAACACCCGGATCTGTCCTTTGATGAGATGAAGGATCTGGCAGACAAACGCATGTATGCGGATAAGGAAGATTATTACAGGCGCAGTGGGAAGGAACGCCGGAAAATATAATAAAGTACCTATTGTTAATGATAAAAAATACTTCCCTAATGAGCGTTTTTCTTATATAATAAAATACAGTGGGCTGGAAATTCCTGTAATTGTCCGGTCAATTCAGCAAAAGTCCGCGGTATCGCGGGCTTTTTGTTTCAAAGCAGATGCCTCTGACTTTTGGAACAAGAAAACGATTATACATAAAGGAGAAAGATAAAGATGGGTAAGAAAGTAATCATGCTGGGTAATGAAGCGATTGCCCGCGGTGCCTATGAGGCAGGCGTCAAGGTGTCAGCAGCATATCCCGGCACTCCCAGTACAGAGATCAGTGAGGCTCTCGTTCAGTACAAGGATGATTTATACGCTGAGTGGTCTCCGAATGAAAAGGTAGCAACAGAGGTAGCCATCGGCGCCAGCATGGCAGGTGCACGCGCCATGGCATGTATGAAGCACGTTGGATTAAATGTGGCATCCGACCCGCTCTATACGGCGTCCTACATGGGTGTCACAGGCGGTCTTGTGCTCGTGGTCGCAGATGACCCGGGACTTTACAGCTCCCAGAATGAGCAGGATACCCGTATGGTAGCCAGAGCAGCACATGTTCCGGTGTTAGAGCCTTCCGACAGTGGAGAGGCAAAGGAGTTCATGAAGCTGGCATTTGATTACAGTGAGAAATATGACCGTCCCTTCATTCTGCGCACGACGACCAGACTGGCACATTCCCAGAGTGCGGTGGAGCTGGAAGAGCGCGTGGAGCATGCGCTTATTCCCTATGAGAAAAATATTCCCAAGCGTGTCATGATGCCTGCCATGGCAAAGGCGCGCCATGCGGTCATCGAGGAGAAGATGGCCGAGCTTGCGAAGGATGCCTGTACACTGACCGTGAATCGCGTAGAGATGCGTGATACGAAGATTGGTGTCATCTCCAGCGGTATTCCGTACCAGTTTGTGCGTGAGGCACTGCCTGAGGCATCTGTCTTAAAGCTTGGTATGGTTCATCCGCTTCCGGAGCAGTTGATCCGCGATTTTGCAGCAAAGGTAGAGACACTGTACATTGTTGAGGAGCTGGATCCTGTTATCGAGACACAGGTGCGGGCTCTGGGTATTGATTGCAAGGGTAAGGAGATCTTTACACTTCTTGGTGAATACAGTGCAAATATGCTGCGAGAGGCAGTTCTGGGTGAAAAAGTGGAGGCAAAAGCGCCTGCACAGGTGCCGAACCGCCCGCCGATCCTCTGCCCCGGATGTCCTCACAGAAGCGTTTATTATGTTCTTAAAAAGCTGGGCATTCACGCCGCAGGTGATATTGGATGCTACACGCTGGGTGCTGTTGCACCGCTTGGCGTGGTTGATTCTACGATCTGTATGGGTGCCAGCATCAGCAGTATGCACGGTATTGAGAAGGCAGCTGGCAAGGAGTTTATCCGTGACTGGGTTGCCGTGATCGGTGATTCTACATTTTTACATACCGGTGTGAATTCACTCATGAATATGGTTTACAACAAGGCCAGTGGAACGGTCATCATCCTTGACAATTCCACCACCGGTATGACCGGACATCAGGATCATGCCGCAACAGGTCTGACTTTACAGAAGGAGCCGACCAATGCGGTGAATATCCCTGATCTTTGTCGTGCGCTGGGAGTACAGCATGTGCAGGAGATCAATGCATTTGATCTGGATTCACTGGAAAAGGCGATCAAGGAGGCAAATGCCAGTGATGAGATTCATGTGATCATCACAAAGACTCCCTGCGTACTGTTAGACAAGCGCAAAAAGCCGGTTTATGTATCGCTTTCTGACAAGTGTAAGAAGTGTGGCATGTGCTTAAAGCCCGGATGTCCTGCCATCAGCAAGCAGGCAGACGGAACGGTGCGCATTGATGATACAATGTGTACCGGATGTGGACTGTGTGAGCAGCTCTGCAAATTCAGTGCGATCGAGAAAGTGGGTGAGTAGGATGAGTGAGACAAAGAGTATTATGATCGTTGGCGTGGGCGGACAGGGAACCCTGCTCACCAGCCGTATTCTAGGCGGACTTGCCTTGGAAAACGGATTTGATGTAAAGATTTCCGAGGTGCACGGTATGTCACAGCGCGGCGGAAGCGTTGTCACTTATGTTCGCTATGGAAAAGAAGTCGCCGAGCCAATCGTTGAGGAGGGTCAGGCAGATGTGATCATCGCTTTTGAGCGGTTAGAGGCACTTCGTTATCGGCATTTCTTAAAGAAGGATGGGGTGCTGATCGCCAATGACTGGCGTATTGATCCGATGCCTGTGATCATTGGGGCAGCAGAGTATCCGGACAACATTCTGGAAGACCTTGAAAAAGAAGTAACCGTGTATTCCATCGACGCCACTGAGGAAGCGAAAAAGCTTGGCAATTCCAAGGTATCAAATCTGGTAGTTCTCGGAATGGCTGCCCGCCATATGGATTTCTCAAAGGAGCAGTGGTACAGTGTCATCGAGCACACCGTTCCGCCTAAGACCATCGAGGTGAACAAGGCGGCTTTTGATGCCGGTTATGGCGCATAATTTGATATAGTTTATTGGCTGCGAGGACGCAAGTGCCCCGGTCACCCAGCCCTGCCAGTCGGTTATGCTTACCGGGTGAATCACGCGGGGCGGCACAGAGTAAAAGCAAAAGCAGCTTTTCTCTGCTGCCGTGTGACTGGCTGCTTGACGTTGTCTCCACGCGAACCCGCCGCATAAACGACCTGTCAGCGCTGGGCAACCGGGGCGCTTGCTGGGTACGGATAGCTGTCCAGCTGGGGAAAAACCAGTTATATCGTAGTGGGAAGAATGACACCGCACAGAAATGGTTTGATTTGAGCGACGTTTGCACGATGGAGATGAGACTACAAATTGTGGAAGCCTTTGCTGACACAATTTTGCTTTGAGGAGGCTCA
>JALFNQ010000169.1 GCA_022773965.1 Lachnospiraceae bacterium | reverse complement strand
TCACCTCCACGTGTTCTGTAGTGTGTCAGTCTTATAAGAAAATAATAACAGAAGGAAAACAGATTAGATAGCGAAAGTTCAGTGCACCAGTTTCATGACGCATTGGTGTCTTTCGCAGAAAGACGGGAAATAATGATGATGTCAGATATTTTTGTCAATATTATTAATATGGGAATTACTGCGAGCTATCTGATCATGGCGGTAGTGATCCTAAGGCTTTTGTTGTACAAAGCTCCAAAATGGATCCGTATGGTTCTCTGGGGATTGGTTGGCATCAGGCTGATACTTCCCTTTTCTATCGAAAGTGTGTTTAGTTTTCTTCCAAACAAAAATCCAATTGGTATCGGAAGTATGACAGATACGGTGTCCGTGGGGATGGACGGCACATTATCAGGGATTTCTAATTTTGGTGAAGCAACAGTTGGTGATGCGATGGGAGCAGTATCCCAGAGTGCAGCCGGTAACAATGTGACAGATATTGCGCAGAACGGGGGAATGTCAATCACCACTGTTTTGGCAATTATATGGCTCGTGGGGGTCGTAGCCATGCTTGTGTATTGTATAGCTTCTTATTTTAAGTTGAAGAAGCGTATCTATGATGCAGTCATTTATAGGGATGGAAAGAGAGAAATCTTCCAGAGCGAAAAGGTTACATCTCCCTTTGTGTTAGGTTTTTTGAAACCACGCGTTTACCTGCCGTATTACTTGGAAGCTTCTGATATGGATTTTGTTATTGCGCACGAAAAAGCGCATATCTCCAGAGGTGACCATTGGATCAAGCTGATTGGTTTTGTGATTCTTTCGGTGTATTGGTTTCATCCTCTGGTGTGGGTTTCCTATCTTCTCATGTGTCGTGATATTGAGCTTGCCTGTGATGAGAGAGTGATCAAAGAGATGGATATGAAGGGAGAAGAAATCATATGCCCAAGCGCTGGTGAAGTGCAGTGCTCCTTATCACAGAATCTCCGCGTGTCCTCTGTCTTTTGGAGAGGTTGGTGTTAAAAAGCGTATCATGAATGTGCTACATTATAAAAAGCCTGCCTTTTGGATCATTCTTGTGTCACTTGTACTTTGTGGTGTTGTGGCGGTTGGTTTTCTGACGGATCCAAAGAAGCAGGGTGTAACTGAAAACTACATTTTGCCTGAGCAGTCAGAAGAACTAGAAGAACAGGGAAAAATAGAATTGAAGAAGGATGCACAGGAGAAGGGAGAAGAAGCACTTAAGAATCATAAATCAGATTCGCAGCAAGCAAAAGTAAAAGGACTTACTTCACCGCCTACGATGACTTTACAGGACAGCTTGTCCAGTACCTTGAATTCGTATGCTGTGACAAGCGGCACTTATAGTTGGAATTATCAGACAGAAAACTCGGAGGAGATGAAAAGTGTGGAGGCCAGTGGTTCGTTTCCGACTGTTGCAGTAAAAGGACAGGAAGAAAAATGGTTGAAGCTCGTGGATTATAATGGCATTGACTATGCGCTTTATCATGCAGGTTTTGAGGTAGATCCTGATCGTATTTCCATAAAGGAATATGATTTGCTGGAACTTGGAAATATGGAACCGGAAGTGTTATCAGAGACTAGCATTGAGAAGAATTATATACTGGAGTTGAGACCGCGCCGAATTTATGAGGTTACGGCGGAGTGGGATGAAAAACATCTGGAATCCAACGGTTTTTACGGCAGTGCGATCTATATATTTGCGACAGATGATGATGAGGTAAGTCTATCTGGGACGGAAAAAAATTTATAAAAAAGTATTGACTCCGACGTTGCGTCATAGTTTATATTAAGATCACACGGAGGGAGGAAACGATCATGATGACAGTACATGAGGTAAGTAAATTGACTGGAGTGAGTATACGCGCTCTGCAATATTACGACAAGATCGGATTGCTGAAACCGACGGGTTACACACAGTCCGGTTACAGGCTGTATGACGATACGGCTCTGGAAACGCTGCAGCAGATCTTACTGTTTCGTGAACTTGAGTTTCCTTTAAAGGAGATTAAAGAGATCATTTCAAGTGCGGACTTTGATAAAGAAAAGGCATTGGAGCAGCAGATCACGTTGCTTACGATGAAAAAGGAACACTTGGAAAAACTAATCAGACTTGCCCGTGAAATACGATATAAAGGAGAAAATAAAATGGATTTTTCAGCTTTTGATACAAGTAAAATAGAGGAGTACGCTAGACGTGCAAAGGAGCAGTGGGGAAACACTGCAGAATACAAGGAGTCCGAGAAAAAGGCAAAAGGTCGAACAAAGGAAGAGGAGAAAGATATGATGGTACAGTTTATGCAGATCTTTACAGAGTTTGGTGCGATCAAGGATCAGGCAGCGGATGGTACAGAGGCGCAGTCACAGGTAAAGAAGCTGCAGGATTATATCACGGAACATTTTTATCAGTGCTCGGATAAAATCCTGTCCGGTTTGGGACAGATGTATGCTGCGAATGGCGAATTCAAAGAGAATATTGATCGCGCTGGCGGTGAAGGAACAGCCGTTTTTGTGTCGGATGCGATTCGCTGTTTTTGCGGAAAATGAAATGGTTTTAAACAGAAAATGAAATAAAAAAGGGGCAGAAAATTAATTTTTTCTGTCCCTTTACACGTTTATATTACCACAAAATCGCGATTTTTTCAAGACTGCCAATTTTCGAATTTGTGTACTATAATCATATCCTTATCTGAATCAATATTTCAGATTGCTTGAAACATTGTAATTATTCAAAACAAGTCGAAGCATTTGCTGCCGGACATAGCGAAGGGAGGGATCCGCGCAGTGTGAAGATTCCTTAAGCGCGTGTCGAATGTGAAGACATGATTTAGGGGTATAAAAATGTAAGGAGGGCGTTTTTGTGGAAAAAGATTTATTATATGGTAATGGTGAAGATGCGGAGCAATCATTTATGGAGTTGTTTTCGGAGAAGAATCAGCTGCAGAAGGTGATAGAGACGAACCAAAAAACGGAGCAATTTGGACTGGAGCTCACGCAGGAGGATGCGAAGCTTTTGGTGGAAGCCAGAGGGGAGGAATTGAAGAAGCAAAAACGGGTAGAATTTGGAGAGGGGATCTTGCCAAAGATCATTTTTGCATTTTGTGATTCTTCTTATATTACGCAGGATAATTATGTGGAGACAGTGGCCCGGCTGCAGGAGATTTTTTATCTGTTTAAAAATGAGAGTATGGATCTGCTGAACGATGATGAATTGCTGGTATTTATGAGAGAGCAGTTTGAGCAAATCTGTTTTGGGAATCTGGATTATCTGGAGGAGACTTGTCTTGAAAATTTTTCTCAGGCGGTGCGTGCGGGTTATCGCGGTTATCAGAAAAGCGGGGGACACGGGGAATATGAGCAGTTTGATGAAGTGACCAGGTGGGACCGGAATTTATATATGGAAGCGCTGATGGATCTTTTCTAAGAGAAAGTACCGGCAGAATCATAATTTTGAGTGGACGGAACAGTTACGGATGAAGAATGTGGTAGTAATTTTTGGGAGAGTAAAAGATGCATTTTTTATATGAAATGGAAGAGTTAGTTCCGATTGTTGCGGCACTTTCGGAAAAATATACTTCGAAAGAGAGTACATCGGTGTCTTATGAAACGGCAAGACAGCTGATGGAGGCAGTCATGTATTGCATCAATGAGTGTTCATCTGATCAGGCACTTGTGAGCAGTAAAAAACTATCGGCTGTGGAAGCATATCGCTATGGATATGAGGCCTTGGTGGAAAAGGTGAAGCAGACGCAAATTAATTATAACCAAATGATTGTGGATTTTTGTGGATATGGGAACCGAAATTATGAGGAGACTGTGGAAAAAGCAATTCCCGGATTTTTTCTTTATTATGATGTGCAGTTTGCGCCGCAGGAGACGATCATTACGATGGATTATCCGACGATCTGCCCGGTTAGCGAAAAGAGTGGCATTGATGCGATCGAGACATATGTGAAATATATTTCGTATGAGCAGAAATTTATGGGTGCATTTCCAAGGCAGTATGTGTATGAAGTATTGGAGCGCGATCGGACAGATCACAAAAACGGGTTTGAAAATATTTGTCGTGTGATACTTCGGAATGTGCTTGGACATCTTCTGATCAGGAAAGGATTTCTGGAAGAAGCGAGCGGACAGGACTATGAAAAATTGTGTGCTATCGTCACCAGTAGTTCTGATCATCAGCTGAGGGAGGTTTTAGAAGGATTACTTGAGCAATTAATCCATGAAAAATATGATGATGATCTGGGTATGAAAAATTATTTCGCGTGTGATATTGCTGATCTTGTCGTGGAGATGAAAAACGCAGCGGAAAATGATGTGATGACCGGATTTCCTATGATGCGGTGATGAATATTTTAGATGCAATACAAGGGATTTTTGAATATGATTAAATAATTTCGGAGGCAGCTAAACTGCCTCCATTTCTGTTCTGCAATTTGCCAGACAGGTCATAAGTGTAGGAGAAAAAATACCACATTCACCGTGGATGATCATACGGTAGGCACGGTCTTTTGGAAGCGCTTCTTTGTATACACGTTCGTGGACGAGTGCATCGTAAACATCTGCGACCGATACGAGCTGGGCGTGGATGGGGATTTCATCGCCCTTTAGGCGGTCGGGATATCCGTTGCCATCGTAGCGTTCATGGTGATAGCGACAGATATCCATACTGATCTGGGCATATTCCTTGTTCCAGATATCTTTGATCTTTTCGATAATTTCACAGCCGCAGATCGTGTGGGATTTGATGTATTCATATTCTTCGTCGGTCAGTTTTCCGGGTTTTAAGAGTATCGTGTCCGGAATGGCTATTTTTCCGATATCATGAAGCGGGCTGGCAGAGACGATGACAGCAATTTTTTCCTCGGTCAGGCCGCAAGCGGGATTCTCTTTCATCAGCTCCTTTGCAAGAATTTTTGTGTAAATTTTGACACGCTGAATATGTTCACCACTCTCCAGATTTCGGTATTCTGCCATGGATCCGAGCAGGTCAATAATGCGGGTGTTGCTCTTTTGCAAAAATTCTGCCTGCATTTTTAATACCTGGTTCTGGAGACGGAGTTTTTCGGTCTGTGCCTCTATTTTTTGCTCCAGTTCATTCTGATATTGAAAAAGCTTTACGATGTTGCTCACTTTTAGACGGATCAGTGCATTGTCAAAGGGCTGGTTGATGCACTCGGATACGCCATACGTAAACAATTCCTTTTCCATATTAATAGCGGCGGAATCGCACACGACCAATACGGGGATTTTGTTGTTCCATGCATGATCTTTCATTTCTTTTAGAAGTTCAAAGCCGTCATTTTCAGATGTAAGCATATCGATTACAATGGCAGCGATCCCTGCTTCTGATTTTTCTAAAAGAGACAGGGTCTCAGAGGCATTTTGTGTCTCAAAAATCAGGTAATCAGGTTTTAAAATAGTATTTAACGCAGAGCGGTTTGTATCGTTTTTGTCGAGGATTATAATTTTATTATGCATAAGACCATCCTTTCTTTGTATAGTTGAAACGGTAAAGATACGGAATGGTTTACAGCGTTTCAGGTAGTTATGATCTCCTTCGGGATCTGTGGCGATGCCGAAAAATCATATTTTTCCATAACCAGATGATTGTCGTTGATCAGAATGGCTACGTTTTCAGAAGGTATAGCATTGATTTTCCGACTCATATATTGAACGTCTACATTTTGATGAATCTGGTTTTCAACGATGATTCTTGAAGAACAGGCCCGTGTTCTTCTTTTATTTACCTGTTCGTTTTTCTGATGAGCGGTTTCAAGCTCCTCATTTTTTTGGTCTATGGCATCCTTTAGATGGATAAGCAGATCATTTCTCTGATGTTTTTTGATCACGATATTTTTATAGGCATCCTGATAGGCGTCTTTCAGCTGAGAGATATTTGTTTTTATATTTAATATTTCTTTCTCAAGCCTCATGGACTGGAGCCTGATATGGTCATTGGTACCAAGTAAAAGTGTCGTGCTGTTTCCGGCTGAATTCCCGATATTGGAAAGACAAAAGCCTTTTTCTGCGTAGCAGGAGCCGCCGATGATCCCGCCTTTTTCTCCGTAGGAGATGATGCTGCCATAGCAAGAGAGGTTCGAGTTTAAGCTGGTGCCAAAGGAGATATTTTTTCCTGCGGAAAGTGTCACATATTCAAAAAATTTGCAGATGACCTGTTTGCCTGCGGTCAATGTATTTTCCACGGATGAAGCATTGATTCCACTCTTTAACACAAGATTTCCGGTGCAATGGATCTCCGCTCCATTGACAAAGCCTTCTACAACAAGGTCTCCGTTCACATTGATGACCAATGGACCTGTGATGGTTCCTTTGACGTAAACATCACCGTTAAAGCTTAGAGGTTCTTCAGCAGGTGATAGGTTGTCAAGACGGATCAGATCCGAAACAGTCAGTTCTGATTTCTGAAGGCGGACATGGCCGTTTTTGCATGCGACATATGTTTTCTGGTCAGGTAAGAGCTCAAATCCGTTTCCTGTGAGGACGGGCTGTTCCTTTCCGGGAATCGCAGGAATGGTTGTGCCTGTGACTGTTTTTCCATTTTTACCGGGTGAAGGGGCATGGTATACGGCAAGAATCTGATCTTTTGATACCGGTTCGAACCATTTGATTCTGTCAAAATCAATGCTGCCATCATCGGACAGCTGAAGTGTCTGTTGATTTTTTGTCTCAAATTGAAAATCATAATAGCCATCGCGGCCATTTTCAGGTTCAGTTTCTATTGCAATGGGAGAATGATGTTGATCCATCAGCTGAAGCCGTCGTTTTTTCATTTCCTTTGCAGTGTACATCAGGCTCTGATAGTAGCTGATATCCAGGCCATCCATGAGCCCCTGACGGATCTCGCGCATCTGCCAGTAGGAGTAGAGCGGGTTGGAATATTTCGAGATGTCCAATCGCTGTTCGATACCGAGGCGGATTTCTCTCATTTTTCTCCATGTATAGCATGTTTTTGCATAAGGCGTTATATCTATGTGATGCTCCAGCCCGATGGCGATCTCATTGATACATGCGCCGCGGTAGGAAATGTCCAGATAGGGATCAATCGCAATCTGTTTTTCCAGAGTCTGACGGATTGCGTTGAGCTGGTCACTGTCATAGCCCGCGTGTACATATGGAATCAATGAAACACCAGACTGGATGGATTTTACGAGCTCATGTAAAACGCCGGCACCATAGGTGATATAGGGCGTCAGATCGTAACCGTATTCTAAGCCCTTGCGGAGCTGGCACATGATCTGGAAGGGGATCTCCGGTTTTGCGTAAAGGGATATATCTATCTTTTTTTCTAAGCCTTTTTGGATTTCCTTCTGCTGGAAATAATCGAAATTGTCAAGGTTGTTAAAATCTTTGATCATATCAAACCCTCCTCATTGTTTTGAAACCATATGAAGAAAAGTAACTATTCATAACAGACCGCAGTATTTACTACTGAGGTCGTAAAAATGTGATTCAATAAAAAAACGAAGAGTCCCCGGGAAGGCAAACATCTTCGTTTTCAAACATATTAAGCACTAAAAATGGATTTGTCAAGTTAATTTTCTATTATATGCACTTAAATTATCTTAAATGAGTGAAAAGGTGCAAAAATTTGTGGGATTTAGAGAACAAATTTTATTGCATGGATTTGATGAATTGAAGAAGAGCCAGACGTTGTTTGGAGTTGAGAGAAAAAACTGCTTTTGTAAATTCGTCATTGATATCTTCCTCAGCAAAAAAATCTGAAAGAGAAATATTTAAACTTTCACAGATATAGCTTAAAAATTCTACAGAAATGTTCTTTTTTCCAAGTTCTACATCACGTAGATAGCTCTGAGAGATACCAGAAAGATTGGCAAGTTTATTTGTTGTATAATTTTTGGCTTTTCTAAGTTCTGTAATGCGCTGACCTACATTTATCATATGAACAGTACCTCACTCTCGCTGATCTGTTAATTTTCTTAATTATGAATAGTTCCAAAATAGCAAAAGAGTATCGTAAAAGTTATATCTATAGAATTGACAAATTGTTTTTATAGATATAAACTTGAATTAACATTCTGCGCAAAAAGAATGAAATAATTCTGAAAAGGAGAAAAAGACTATGAAAATGGTAGTCAAAAGAGTGGCAGCATCATTGCTGGCGTTTTTGTTGATCGCTACGATGCTTCCGGCAGATGTTGTTTCTGCGGCAGCAAAAAAACCGACACTGAGTGCAGCCACGAAAACTGTGACAGTCGGAAATACGACAAAGCTGACTGTGAAAAACAAGGTGGCAGGATCTACATACAAATGGATCTCAAAAAATGCCAAGATAGCGAAGGTGTCCCAGAAGGGTACCGTTCGCGGCGTGAAGGCTGGAAAGACAAGTATTGTCTGCAAGGTAAAGGCTGGCGAGAAGAACTACAGACTGGTTTGTAAAGTAACTGTAAAGAGTGTTTCCCAGACAAGCCAGACGGTAACCACACAGAAAGAATTAAACAGTGCACTGAAAAATACAAAGCTTAAAAAGCTTACGATCAAGACAACAAAAGCTATCGCTTTTGAGATACCTGAGGGTGACTATAGCAATATAGCGCTCGTTGTGAATGCGCCAAACGCAGATATTAGCAACAGCGGTGTATTTAAGTCGATTGATATTAAAGCGATCAAGGGTGATACATGGTATGAGAAGGCAAAAGGAAATTCATTTTCTATCTTAGCTGAGGTTGCCCGTATTGTTGTTGATGCAGGGGCAAAAATTGTTGATCTTGCTGTTAATCAAGGTGGTGGAAGTGTAAAGATTGAGGCACAGGGAAGTATTGAAAGTGTGGCGATCAATACAGATGCAAAGGTTGATCTGAAGGTTGACGGAACTGTAGGAAAAGTGGATGTTAATGCACCGGCTGCTCTGGAAGTAACAGGGGATACAAAAGAGCCAATTTCTGTAACGGTCTCAGAGGCTGCAAAGGGTGCTGAGCTCACTGCAAGCACAGCAGTAGAGGTGAAAACAGAAGTAAGTGTGTCTGTAAAGCTTGAAAAAGGAGCAGAGGGCTCAAAAGTAGCCGGAACGAAGGCAAATGCAGAAATTTCATTGAAAAATGATACAACAGAAAAAATTGTGATAGAGACTCCTTCTGGTAATAAGGAAGTGGGAGCTGGACAGAGTACAACTATCACTCACACGGTAACAGAAGCAACGGCAACAGATCCCGGAAGTTCTTCATGGACTGGTACGGAAAAACATGTTTATTTAAAGGGAGTTTCCGGTGCAGAAAAAGAGGTTACAGTAGAAGTAGGAGCGAAGGTGAAATTAGAGCCTATTTTTGATCCTGTGAATGCAACAAATAAGCAGGTGTATTGGTCAATTTCTGATTCATCCTATGCTTATTTGAATTATCAGGGTGTTGTAACAGGAAGAAAAGCTGGAGATACAACGGTTACAGTCAGTACAGATGAGATGGGTTATAAGTACACCTGGACGATTCATGTGATTGATCCAGCTTTAACCGGAATCCAGTTATTAGATACTTATAATGATCTATATTCAGGTGAGAGTGTCATTTTTAAGGCAATGGCAGTGCCTGCGGCAGCAAGTCTTGAGGAGATGACATGGGAATCCAGCGATCCTGCTGTTGCAACAATTGATGCTCATACAGGAAAAGTAACGGCAGTTGCATCCGGGTCAACGATCATCACTGCAAAAAAGGGTGAAATAAGCTCGGAGCCATACACATTAACTGTAGTGGAAGATGATCCGAATCGGAAGACAATAACTTTTAAGCAGGACGATAATGATTTTGCAGTTTTAAAAGTAGAAGCAGGAAAAACGATTGCTTATGTTATGGATGAAATGCTCCATGAGCCTGTAAAAGAGGGATCTGTATTTAAAGGATGGTCTGCTACAGAAAATGGAGAAGTATTGCCTGAAAATACAGTGATCAATGAGGATCAGACACTTTATGCTGTGTTTGAGGCTGAGATTTATAAAATTACTTTTTATGATGGTTTTACAGAGTTTGAAAAAACTGAAAGTGTAGCATATGGCTCTACTTTCACTGTGCCTGATATTACCAATCAGCGAGAGGGATATGAATTCCTTGGTTGGGCGACCAGTTTTAGCGCTTCTGTGCCGGAAATAAAGGCTGGGGAAGAAATTACCTGTACAGATTGGGAATATTATTATGCAATCTGGAAAGTGCAGATGATCAGCATTACCCAGACAGGTGAGAATGTCAAATATTATACAGGGGCATTGAAGGATCTGAATAATAACAATCTGACTTATAATGAAGATGGGACTGTGCCTGTAAAAACCGGTTATATCTCTTATTCTGCCAAAAATGAAATGGTATTAAGATTTCGGCCTGCGAATGGATACTACATTACAGAAATTACTCTGGATGAAGTTTCCCATACAGCTGCAACGGCAAAAGACGATAATGACTGGTTGTCGAAAGCAGTTGCTCAGGGTTATGTTGTTGTTATGAGAGATGGAGACCATACCATTGATATCAAAGTAGAACCGGTGACAGTAACGATTGATAAAGTGAATGAAAATGTAATTTATGAGAAACAAATTATTGGTGAGAATACTCTCAATAATTATAAAGTAACCGGTTCGGCGATCAGTATTTCTGATGTCGTCAGTGTAAAGGTGAATGAGCTTCCAGGGTGTACAACGGAAGTAATCTATTCTTATGGAGATAATCAGACTAATGGCAAGGATTTTCAAGCGATCGGTGTTGATGATAAGGTGTTGACACCTTTGGAAAATGGAAAACACTGGCAGGTAAGGATAACAGTTCATGTAAATGGACAATTTGCACAATGTGATTTCATTCATGTTTATGTAAATCCGGAGACTGAGCAAAATTCTTAAAATTTAGTAATTAGATGATATTGTGTTCTAAGCAGGTTCACACCGCGTACTGCGATGTGAACCTGCTATTTTTCTATAAAAATATTCCAAATGTTGACAACTTTGAAAAAGATAATATCATAAACTCATCATACACCAACTCATGAGTTTATAACTGTATATCAGGAGGCGTGAGTCATTCTAATGAGATATCAACACGACGATTCTTTTTTCCGTTTCTGGTATCGGTTCGTGCAAGTATCGAAATGAGAAAATCGGTGTGGATGAGCTGGAGCTGCTTCAAAGATATGCAAATGTGTTTAGGAAAAATGGAAAGTTTCGTTACTGCATTTTTTCTAAAGGTGGTTTTACAGAGCAATTGATCGATTTGGCAAATCAAGGTGAGGTGACACTTTTTACGTTGGAGGATCTTTATCGATAGGTCTTTATAGAATAGATAGGATAGAATTTTCTTGAAAAAATTGGTTACAGAGAGTATAATAAAATCAGTAATTATTACTATTATAATTTCAAGGTGCATGGGGCACCGGAAAGAGAGAGGGTATTTTATGAGTAGATTTGTATGTACAGTCTGTGGGTATGTGTATGAAGGAGATTCTGCGCCGGAAGAGTGCCCGGTGTGTCATCAGCCGGGCTCGAAGTTCCGGGAGGAAGCATTGGAGTCTGAAAATCCGGAGGGTGAGGCAGGAGAAGAAGCAGCTGCGCCGGGGAAAAGTGTGGCAGCTGAAGCTGATCTGAGCTATGATAAGACCTATTACCGCGTAGATGAATCCTGCCGCTATATGGAGGAGATCCATCAGATGGCAGTGACCGGAAAAACGATTGGTGGTTCCATGGGAACAAAAA
>JALFNQ010000127.1 GCA_022773965.1 Lachnospiraceae bacterium | reverse complement strand
GTACTTCCCGGACTTTGTGTATCAAAGAGATGCTTCTTATGAACGGAATTGCATAATTTGAAATCTCCGTTCCTTCGCGCAGAAAGTCACCGTAATCATCGGTTGACATCGACACTTCACCGCTAAGTGCTTCGTATTCTTCTGCCCGATATTTTACACTTGTTGTAAGGTATTCATCTTCGCCAGTCGGAGTAATCCATTTTCTTTCCAATATCGGCTGTACCTTTTCCGCCGCTATGCCTTTTTCTCTCGCAATATCCTTTGCGTAATTTTCTATTGTCCCTTGGATCAGTGTTGGCAATAATTCCTTTGGAATAGCATTATTACGCTTGTAACCAGCAATAACATTTTTGCAATTTGCAAAAGCCGCACTATCCTCGATTTTCTTCGTAATCAGGCTAGAGTACGGCGGAATGACAAGCGAGCTGACTGTGATCGGAAAGTAAACGGAAGAACTGCCCCTTTGTAACACTTTCGGATATACTCCGCACCTATCTTTTGTATGCTTCCACGGGTGTCTTCCTGTGCAGTGAAAATTGTATCTCCCCTCATATTTTTGATCCAGTTCCTGCAAGGCGTCTTTGTCAAACGCGCCCTTGAGTGTGGCTTTAGCGCCACAAGACTCACACGAAACAGTAAGTCCTTCAAGCCCTTCGGTAGAGGACGCACTGGTCTTAAATGTCAGGGCTGGATGCGCACAAATCGGTTTCGCTCCGCCGTACATGTTTTTACAGTGAACCCATTTTACCCATGGAAAGTCATCGATGTGCCCACATTCGCAAGCAGTGATGATACGCGTGACCACAAGATCTTGTCTGCACTTCGGACATTGCATGAACTTAACCATGTCCGGATCGCTATTGAGTCTTTTCTGAGTTGCTGACTTCTTGTAATCGGAAACCCAATCGCTGATTGGTTGAAATCGTCTGCATTTCGGGCAAAAATACCATTCCGGAAAACGGGCATACGAGATACCTTCGCGACAGTGAGGATCATCCTGCCCGCCGGGAAGTCCGAAATAATCAACGCTAAGCACTTTTTCAAGACGCTCATCATGTATTTGGACAACTTGCTCCTGCCAATATTCCGGAGCAGCAGTCATCAAAGTTTGGTTGGGAAAATCAATCATTGCTCCCACTCCGTATTGCAGAACTGCTTGTGATGCACGGACAGAATGGGTAATTTTGTTCAATGGGACTTTCTTAGCCGATTCCAAATCCATTGATTATTCCTCCCCCCATATCAGAACATTTCCTGCAACCGTTGAATCAACGTTCCGCATAGATGTCATTGTATCGAATGCAGGATCGTTACGGCTCGTGTTAAAAGGCTTCATCAAACGCCCTTCGCCATCGTCAGGTTCTTTAATCAGGAATTTTTCTCCGTAATAAAAGTGTTCTTCATCAAAGTTCTCTGCAAGTTGTTCCCACTTTTCAAACACCGAATCAATCTCAAGCGCAATTTCCGAAGAATCATCAACCATTTCTGTGTTCATCCGTTTGGAAATGTCTGATGCTCTCCCTATTATGTATTCCTTGAGTTTTGCAATCCGCGCCGAATAGTCTTTACGGTTAAACTTAGCTGCACCTTTTTCTGCACTGAGTTCGTCTTCAAGAACACGAATCATTGCAATCATCACGGCATGAAGGGCACGGTCTCTTGCAGGCTTTGAAAAAGGTGTTGCACCTGTCGGCTCGACATGTTTATAAAACGATTCATGGTAAGGCTTAAATTGCTCATAATGAGAGCGATCTCTGCTTTTTGAACCGTCATACATGGCAAAGGCAACCCCTGGGAATGAACGCCCGACTCGGCTTGAAGCCTGAATGTATTCACTGGTTAGCTTGGGCTGCCCGACCAAAAGCATGACATTCAACCGTGCAACATCAATACCCACGGAAATCATATTTGTAGCCAACAGTACATTGGAGGGGTAACGCTTATTTTCGATGTTTTCTTTCGAATAGCAAAGCTTCTCGAGTTTGTCCAGTGTTTCATTCAACTGCGTAGTATTGACTCGGCTTGTCAGTTCGTCCGCACGGGCAATCATTCTGGCATCTTTTGCGCTGCCAAGTCTGTATGCGGTCCTTTTAATAAAGTCCTTAACATCATCGTCTACTAAAGTTGAGCACTTTCCTAAATCTTTCAGGCTATTAAAGTAGACCGTAAGCGTCCAAAACTTGTCTTTAATGTCATCGGGCAAATCCATTATGTTGATTTCCTGCATCAGAGCTGCGATTGAGCGAACCTCCATCATAGCTTTGGTTTTCCCGGATGGCATGAGCCCGATATATTTCCGACCATAGACTTTATGGTCATAGTTAATTATTGACTCTCTTGCAAAGAATGAGTCTTCAGCATCTAATCCTGGGTGCGGAAACTGGCTGACTTCACGATTATACAAAGCAGAACACTGTTCTTTAGCTCTGCGGATTGTTGCCGTAGATGCAACAATTTTGGGGTGAATGCCACTACGGGTGCATAATGCATCAATTGCTGCCTCGTACAAACCGACCATTGTACCAAGCGGACCGGAAATCAGGTGTAGCTCATCCTGAATAACCAAATCAGGGGCACGATTATTGGTTCCAGCGGCAAAAAATGCACCGATCTCTTTTTTCCACGGGATCATTGCAAACTTATCCACCGTGCCAAAAAGAAGTGTTGGCGGGCAGGCGTACAGTTCCTCATCAATAATCTGAATTGGGAGTTTCCCTTGTTGATTAAAGAAACAACTCTCCTGCGGGCAAAACAGTTCAAAATGCCGGTTATTTCTCATGCGATAACCGAAAGTTCCAACCATTTTTGTCCCGATTCGATCTTTGACTAATTTTGTTCCGCACCACGGGCATTTCAATACCTGAAATTTATTGTGCTGTTCCTTCGCATATTGAAGGGTGTCTGTTCGCGCATCAGTAAGTTCTTTCAAGTGCTTTTTTGCATCTGCATTTGTATTGGGAATATGCTCTCGCCCGATCCACAAACCAATTGTAATTTCTGTATTTCCCAACGGATATTTGCCGTATTTGGGGCGACGCGACACTGCATCACTGCGAATATATTCACAGGCACATATCAAGGTAGATGCCCTTGTAAATTGCTGTGCAGCCAGCAGTCGCAAGGTATAGCGCATAATAACAGTTGTCCCATCCGAATCGGAAAGATGCGCAAGACGTCTGTAGAATATAGTAAATGCGGTCAACCCGAGATATGCCTCTGTTTTTCCGCCGCCAGTAGGAAACCAAATCAAATCTACAACATCTCTGTCACAAGCAGAATCATTTGTGATTGACTCAATGCTCATCAACAAAAATGCTATCTGAAACAGACGCCAAGAATAGTTATCTCCAGTTATGCCGTTAGGTTCGCCGTAATCCATAGTTTCAAGAGACTTTGTAAGGTCTTCATCTCCGGGATAGCGATCAACATCTGCCATATCGGATTGTAATTTCAAATGTACTCGCTGCATAAACATTGCCCTGTTTGCAAGAGAAAACGCAGTCCAAGCAATCGGATCGTCATCTAAGACTTGCAGTCCTGCCAACATCCGGTTTCTTGCCTTAAGGCAACCTGCAATATTAATTTCGGCAGCAGATTGGTAGCAGGCAGAAAGCTCCTTCTGCTTTTCAACCAGCGTATCTATCCACCCGCTGTAAGCATCTACTACGCTTCTGAGTTCTGACAGTTTTTGAGGCTTTACCGTGCTGTCCAGATCTGACAAATGGCGCATGGATAGAGCTTCTTTATGTATGCCTAAGCCCTGAGGAATGGAAAAATCCATTGAAGGAACTTCCACTTCCGGGAAAAAGTCATTATATATTTCTCCGTTCCCGTCAGTATCGATATTCCAATTAACAGATGTGCCGAGTCCGGTTCCGTAAACACGCTTATTTCGGTATTGCAGTTCCAATGACTGTTCTTCTAAGTCTAATACATTGAAATCGACCAATGATGAATACTCGCGAAACCTGAACCCGTTCACTTCGGATTTGACCTTAACCATTGGCTGAAACAGGCAACGCGTTCCGTTGGACTTCTCCTCGTCATCGTTTACAAGCATGACCGTAATTGAATACAATTGCTCATCGATTTTTCTTTTCAATGCAGTAATTTTTGCACTTGTTTCATCAAGGTGCTTATTGTCATCCACATATTCTCCGGATGAAAAATCAATAACAACATCTACATTGTGCGGAATTCGTACATACCCACCTTTTAATTGGTCGCAAAGTTTATACATTGCAGGGAAAATACCATACTCATCTCCGTCAAGAAAATCTCGCTCGTATAGATCACGAACTGTTTTCCTGTTTAAGCCAGTACAGAGTTTTAGGCATTTTTCTCCGCGGTCGTAAACCACATATGAGGACAGCTGGGTTGGTACTGAGTATTTCTCTGGAGAATCCGGATAAAAAGGTATCCTGCAATCCGGCATCTTTGCTTTTCTGTAAGTCGCAAACGTAACTTCGCACTTCAGTACTTGCAGATCAGATGATGCAAGAAAAGTAAAGCCAAGAGAGGACGGCATATTCTGCGCGGCTAAGCTGATTTCTTCATCCAGATTTTCTTCCTCTGCTGGGGTTACCGGATCTGTTTTCTCGTTATCGTCACCGACCGTTTCTTCTTCCTCATCCGAGATTTCCTCCGACGGTTCGCCGGATTCTTCTACTCGTGAAAGGTCGTTGTTGTCTGCGTTTAATTTGTTGTTTTTCGGGAAAAGTATCCCTATAGAGTAACGCACATCCGGAGAATTTGTTATCAGCTCATGCTCCGCGTCGGGAATTGATATTTCCGATCCCGGACCAAGCAATTCCTCCTTTACCCGAGCAATATACTCATCTCGAGCCGACAGAAACTCGTTAATGGAGCTCATATAGCGCATCCTCCTATTGGTCGATAGTAATGGGACGATTTGTTGTATTTATCGGAACTTCATCGTCCACAAAAGTAATTGTTTCAATTTGAAGCGTAACCGCAGCATCTTTAATTCTATCGGCAACAGCTGCGGTCACTGAGCCTGTAACATCACTGTTTCCGGTCACTTCACCCAAAATTGCCAGACCAATTGCTTTCAATATCTGGCGACGAATCCTGTAAATTTGTCCGCCAGCATCAAAGCAAACTTCTGCGCTGTCAAACAACTCATCATTTCCCGCAATTAGAGCAATCTGCTGAATAGAATCAAGTTTTTGTGGTCGCACGGTATGAGATTCTTCGTCCAGCCACCCTCGAATCGTATTTTCCTGAACGCTTACGCCATTTGAAATCATTTCATCCGCAATTGCCTTTGCGCTGCACCCAGTTCGTTTCATATAGTCAATAAGCGTTTTTTTCCATTCGCGGGATTTGTAATAAGCATCCTCAATTTCGTGAGGAACAAGTTTGTTGTTAATCATATCCCGCAGAATTTCTTCAACTATATCCCTCGTTTTAGATGTGCTCCGCGTAAATACAATGACATCACCTTCTGAGAGATCCGATGCAACGACCTCCTTAACCGAATTATCTGCTTCATCCAAAACATAAGCCTTATAGTTCTTGGTAAAGAAAGCTATCTCATCCGAGTCAAATTTTGCTACTGCAACAATCTCAGCCATACTTTTTCCGTCACCACCGGAAAAACTGTTACGAATTGCTTTAATCGGAGCCGAACTGATATAGTCCGTAATCTTTGTATCGATGTTGTCTACTTCCTTCAGGTCATCTTCATCAATCCCTATCGAATCTTCTTCGTATTCGTCATCGATTGGGATCGTGGATCGTTTGTTCAGCAAGTGTTCGGCAGCTTTTGCATCACGCGCCTGCTTCTTGTATCGATATTTTTCGCATTCGTAAAGCAGCAAGTCAATTTCTTGTGACGAACGACAGCGAAGGGCATCAAATCGTTTCCCCGAAATATTACCGACAACAATAACTGCACTATACAATTGCGTATTGTCGAATCGGTTCGCTGTCATCGTGCATATATCTGTTCCGTTATCAAGGTTATGTAGGCTCAAAAATCTGTCGATCACAATACCGAAATAAGCTTTGGGAACAACAACCGCAATTTTGCCCTTTCGAGCTTCAACAGCTTTCAAAAACGCTGTTTCTTTTGGTGTACTATCGTAAAACTCTAAGTAAGCATCTTCCAAGATGCTTACTACACAAGTTGCTGACTCTTTCAGAAAATCAGGGAAACTCTTTACAGTTTCTTCGAGCCGATGTAATCGCAATTCTGGTTTCTCAACATTGTCTACAATCCCGCTTTCAATCAGTTCCTCCAACAGACCTATCGAAAAAACGGCAGTCATAAACAAATTCATCAGCGAATAGGCTTGCACGAGGAACTCATCTTTTTGTTCGGAATTGTACTCTGAGGACTTCACCGAATACATTGCCCTTTTGAATGTTTTGTATTTTTCCCAATTTATAAACCCGGAAATATCATTCACGACAACTTCCTTATCGATGATTGCCCCGATCTGAGCATCCATTTGTTCTGTGTAAGGATTGTACACTGCCGGAGGGCGGCTGTTTGACAGCAGGAAGTCTTTTGTGCAGGCAAATAGGTTTGCTTCTTCATAATTTGCGATCAAATTTGCAGAAATTTCGGAGTCAAGATGCATGCACAGATAAACATATTGAATAGATTGCCGGTCAAGCAACTCAGGCAATTCGGACTCACCACGACGGTACATATCCTCACCAAGGACAATCAACCCGATATGTCTGTTGCCGCCCCTGCGAAGCAGAAGATTCCTTGCCACGGAAACTTTCCCTGTCAATTTAATTACCGGTTCATTTTTTGATGGATTTATTCCATACTGATATTCCTGATTGCTTTCGGTGTAATAGGATACTGGCACCAAATCGGTAAGTTTAATGTCTGTCTTACCAAAGCAAAACGATAAACTTCCGACCAGTATGTTCGCTTCCTCGCGGGACATTACAACTATTGTAGATGTGTCTATGGTACGGGGAATCTCTGCGTCTTGCATTTCCAAAACCGACTTGAAAAAGTCATACCGCTTGCCGTCTTCCTGCCGAAGTCCTCGACTGTCCATGGATTTTGATGTTCCATAGTACGGGACAATTTTGATCCAACTTCCTTCAGGTAAATAGTTACGTCCCTTTTTTTCGTTTTGCAGGACAACATATGTGCCAGGAATCTCTTGAGGTGTTTCGTCGGTTGAGTTAACAAAGCCCTTAAACACCCATTTTGACGGTTTTGTTTTGCCCCTACTTCCGTTATAACACAAAACGACATCACCAGCATGAAGAGAATGAATAAGATCGGTGGCATCCGTTTCATTGTAAAGAATGTTTGAAATAGCTGCGTAAGCTAAAAGAA
>JALFNQ010000115.1 GCA_022773965.1 Lachnospiraceae bacterium | reverse complement strand
GGAACAGTTTATCAGTGATGTCAATATCCGTCCGGAGGATGTGGAGCTTTCCTATGATCCGGTGATCGAGATGTTTACCGAAGGGAAGGCTGCTGTGATCCGTTCCGGAGGATCGAATACTGTTGCGTTCCAGAATATGGGTATCGACGCGGTATTTCTTCCTTATTTCGGTCAGAACGGCGAGCAGTGGGTGCTTTCCTATCCCGCATTTCAGGTGGCGCTGAATAAGGATCTGACCCAGGATAGGAACCGTTATGAGAAGGCCATGCGGGTACTGGATGTGATGCTTTCCGAGGGAAGCCAGAACAATCTCGCAAATGGAGAGGACGTGATAGCCTACAGTCAGAATGTGAGTCTGAAGCTGTCGCCTTACCTTGATAATCTGACGCCGCTGATCAAACAGAATCATCTGTATATCCGTATTGCCTCCAATGACTTTTTCTCCGTATCCAAGGACGTTGTTTCTAAGATGATACAGGGGGAATACGATGCGAAGCAGGCCTATGAGGCATTTGATGCACAGCTGCAGCAGCAAAAGGATGATACAGCCGAGACCGTGCTGACGCTTGAAAAGGGTTATTCGAATATCTTTCATCAAAAAGGCGGCAACGAATCCTACTCTGCCATGGCAAACAGTCTGAGGGACGTTTATGGCAGTGATGTGCTGATCGCACCGTCATATAGCTTTACGGGCTCTGTCATGAAGGCGGATTACACCGAAAAGATGGTAGGAAATATGATCATACCGAACCCGCTGGAAGCCTGGAAGGGGGAAATGAGCGGCGCGCAGCTGAGGGAGTATCTCAGATGCTGCGTAGAGGGCGTGGAGAACGGATTTACACCCTTTAACCGTGGCACGCTCCCGACGGTCAGCGGACTGTCCATCGAGGTATTGGAGTCAGAAGACGGAACCTATCAGCTGACCCATGTGCGAAAAGGTGGCAAGGAGATCGCTGACAGCGATACCTATCAGGTGACATGCCTGAATATTGCCGCATATATGAATCCGATTTTGAGCGCCACAAACCTTGAATTTGAAAAAGAAGAAACACGCGTCAAGAACACATGGACAGCTTATATCCTGGACGGCGGTCAGGTAGCAGAACCGGAAAACTATATCACATTAAAGGAATCACACTGAGAAAAAGAGGAAAACAAATGAAGAAACGGGTTCTTACCGCACTGCTGATACTTGTGATGATGTTTGGCATCACATGCTGCGGTATTAGACAGGATACGGATCCGATGGAGATTACCATGTATCTGTGGGATAAGTCCATGACCAGGGAGTTTACTCCCTGGCTGGAAGAACAATTTCCGGACATTGATTTTACGTTTGTCATCGGATATAATAATATGGATTATTATACAGACCTGATCGGGCGGGGAGCGCTGCCGGACATCATTACCTGCCGGCGGTTTTCTTTGAACGATGCTGCGCATATGTCCGACATGCTCATGGATCTGAGTGAGACAGAGGTGGTGGGCAGCTATTATGACACTTACATTGAAAATAATAGGGAGCCCGGCGGTGCCATCCGCTGGCTCCCTATGTGTGCGGAAGTGGACGGATATATCGCAAATGTGGATCTGTTCGAAGAATATGATATTCCGCTGCCGAATGACTATGTGGAATTTGCCGAGGCATGCCGCCGGTTTGATGAGCTGGGCCTAAAGGGATATGTGAACGATTACCGTGAGGATTATTCCTGTATGGAAGCTCTTCAGGGCTGTGCGATTCCGGAACTGATGACTATGGAGGGTACCACGTGGCGGACAGAATACGAAAATGAGACCGCGGATGCCCCGGTAGGTCTCGACAAAGAAGTGTGGCCGGTCGTGTTTGAAAAGTTTGAGCAGTATATGAAGGATACCGGGATCGGGCCGCAAGACACGGAAATGAATTTTGATACGATG
This sequence comes from Lachnospiraceae bacterium, assembly GCA_022773965.1. Lineage (GTDB taxonomy): Bacteria > Bacillota > Clostridia > Lachnospirales > Lachnospiraceae > W0P33-017. The sequence goes on along the minus strand of JALFNQ010000115.1, from coordinate 7,618 downwards.
AAATCGGCATTTTTAGAGGGCAAAGCGGCGATCATCCGGGGAACGGCCAGTGACTGCGCATTACTTCGGGCGGATGAGGGAATGAACACGGTCATGCTTCCCTATTTTGGAGAATCTGCAGAGGAAAACTGGCTGTTAACCTACCCCTTCTGCCAGGTGGCTGTAAACAGTGATCTGGAACAGGATCAGCGCAGGAGCGCTGCCGTTATGCAGGTGCTGGAAGCCATGTTCAGTGAGGAAGGACAGAGACGCGTTGCCGCAGACAATGCTGTACTCAGCTACAATAAAAATGTAGATATAGAGATTAATAACGCCTTTTCACAGGTCATGGACTGTATCAACAGCAACCGGCTTTACATGCGTCTTGCCTCTGCAGAAATGTTTGCGGTCTCCAAAAACGTGGTACAGAACATGATCACCGGTACATACGGCGCCGCTGAAGCGTATGAGGATTTTCATGCCCAGCTTACCGCTGAAAAGGTTGATGACGTATCCGATGTGTTCACCAGCCAGAAAACAGGTTATGACTACGCTTTTGGCAAAAACGGAAGCCCGGCAGCTTCTGCAGTCGTAAATACCATACGCAGACAGTGTGGAAGTAATATTGTGATCGGCTATTCCAGTACGGTTACCACGTCTGTTTTTGAGGGAGCATACAGCGAGCAGCAGTTGAACTGGCTCATTGCGAATCGTGAGGCAATGCGAAGCGGTGAGTTGACAGGCAGGGAACTGAAAGCTCTCATGGAGTGGCTGATTAATGTGAAAGCGGATGGTGCAAATCCCATCAGGCATAAGAACCTGATCCCTGTTACTGGCGGGATGGAGTATGAGCTGACAGATCATGGAGATGGTACATACACGCTTGGTGAGATTTATGTAGATGGAAAGCCCATTGATGAAACGGCCGTTTATTCTGTCACAATGTTTGGCGATGATAATTTTTTGGAGGCTCCCATCTATTGCAATTGCCCCATGCCTGCGGATCTTAGTCAAAAAATGGCAGCCGTGGACACGAATGTGTATACGTTGTTTCGTGAAGCTCTTGCGGGTGGGAAGCAGCTGGAAGAACCTACAGAGTATGTAACAATTTTGTAATCTGCTGTTTGATGCAGCTACTGAGTGATATGGATTTTGGAGTAAGGAGGACAATCTCATGAGGAAGAGGCTTCGGATCATCTTCGCAGCAGCCATTATACTCATTGGCATTATCATATGCGGCAACGGGTACTATCGTTTTGTTTCACAGACAATCTATTCGGAAAGTGTTTCTCATCTGACAGAGATCTTTCATCAATCCAACTTATCTCTTCAAAACATTGTAAAGAGAAACTGGATCCATATGCATTTATGGGCAGATTATCTGAAGGATGTTTCGGATGAAGAAGAGATCCGGGACTTTGTTGCCCATGCCAAGGAGGAAACCGGGTTTACCGAGTTTTACTTTATCAGCCGTGAGGGGAATTACCGGACGGTGGGCGGTGAGTCTGGCTATCTGGACTTGGACGATGAGCTGTCAGAACTGGTCCTGGAGGGAAAAGATCTGGCGGTGAATTCTGTTGTGCCCGGGCAGCCGCAGATCATGGTATTTGCGTCACCTGCATATTCCGGGACGTTTGGAGGCTTCCCTTATGAGGCAATTGCGGTCAGCTTCAATAATTCAGATCTGGTAAATGCTTTAAAGATTACCTCCTTTGACGGTGCGGCCAGCAGCTTTGTCGTTCATTCAGATGGACGTGTGGTGGTGGATAATGCTGCTGAAAAACAGCAGGATATCTATAATTTTCTGGCAATGCTGAGAAAATATTCCACAATGAGCAGTGAGGAGACCGAGCGCCTGCATAAGGATTTTAGGCAGGGGAATTCGGGGGCGACACTCATAAACATACGAGATGTAAGCTATTATCTGGTATATGAGTCAGCAGATTTCGAAGACTGGATGCTTTTAGGCCTGGTACCGTCAGGGGTGGTAAATGCCAGCATGAACAAGCTGCAGTACAGCACGCTGCTTTTGGTGGCTGGTATCATGATCGGTCTTGGTGTACTGATGCTGGCGATCGTTATCCGGCAGAACCAGTGGAAGCTGAAAAAGAAGGATACACAAATTCTTTACCGTGATGAGCTGTTCTCCAAGCTTTCCGTCAATGTCGATGATGTGTTTCTTATGCTTGATGCAGAAAATCTTCGCGTGGATTATGTCAGCCCGAATATTGAAAAACTGATCGGTATTTCTGAAAAGCGTGCCTGTGCGAATATTCATGAGTTAGACCATCTGGTGAAGGATGAGGATACGGTACTCATCTTAGACCAGCTTCCGGCGCTCGTTCCCGGTGAACAGAAGGAATGGCAGAGGGAGTATATCCATCAGAAGACCGGAGAGATGCTCTGGTATCAGGTGAGTGCATTTTGCAGTGACATTCAGGGAGAAAAAAAATATATCCTTGTGATGTCTGACCGTACAAAGGACAAGAAGATCAATCAGGCGCTGGAGGACGCGGTAGCTGCTGCCCAGAGTGCAAACAAGGCAAAGAGTACGTTCTTAAGCAACATGTCCCACGATATCCGTACGCCGATGAATGCGATCATCGGATTTGCCACTCTGGCAAGTGCCAATATCGACCATAAGGAAAAATTAAAGGATTATCTGTCAAAGATCTTATCCTCCAGCAATCATCTGCTTTCCCTGATCAATGATGTGCTGGATATGAGCCGTATTGAGAGCGGAAAAATGCATCTGGAGGAGACGGAGGTCAATCTTTCAGATATTCTTCATGATCTGAAAACGATCATCAGCGGACAGATCAATGCAAAGCAGCTGGAATTGTACATGGATACGATGGATGTGGTGGATGAGGATGTGTATTGTGACAAGATCCGCCTGAATCAGGTGCTGCTGAATCTGTTGTCGAATGCGATCAAGTTTACCGCGCCTGGAGGAACCGTTTCACTGCGTGTATCACAGCTTCGACACGCTGCAGAAGGAAAGGCAATGTACGAGCTTCGTGTCAAGGATACCGGTATCGGTATGAGCAGGGAGTTTGCGGATCGGATCTTTGATCCCTTTGAGCGTGAACGCACATCTACCGTCAGCAGGATCCAGGGAACGGGTCTTGGCATGTCCATTGCAAAAAACATCATTAATATGATGGGCGGTACGATCGAGGTTCAGACCGAGCAGGGCAAAGGAACGGAATTTATTATCTGTGTGGAGCTGCGGCTCCAGTCAGCCCACAAAAAAGAGGAGAAGATTGAAGAGCTTGAGGGACTGAAAGCCCTTGTTGTAGACGATGATTTCAGCACCTGCGACAGCGTGACAAAGATGTTGCTCCGTGTGGGCATGCGCTCAGAGTGGACGGTTTCCGGCAGGGAAGCCGTGCTCCGTGCAAAACAGGCTATTGAGGTGAACGACGCCTTTCATGCGTATATTATCGACTGGCGGCTGCCGGATATGAACGGGATCGAGGTCACAAGACAGATCCGCAGCCTTGGGTACGATACACCTATCATTATCCTTACCGCATACGACTGGTCGGATATTGAGGTAGAAGCGCGGGCGGCAGGTGTCACGGCTTTCTGTTCAAAGCCGATGTTCATGTCTGACCTTCGGGAGTCTCTGTTGAGCGCTCTTGGCCAAAAGAATACAAAGAAAAAAGATGAGATACTGACAGGCATGGATCAGACAGAGGGCTTTAGGGGAAAGAAGCTGTTGCTTGTGGAGGATAATGAGTTAAACCGCGAGATTGCCGTTGAGATACTGACGGAATATGGATTTGTTATGGATATTGCAGAAAATGGACAGGAGGCAGTGGATCAGATCTCTGCTTCAGAGCCTGGTGCATATGATCTGATACTGATGGATATCCAGATGCCGGTTATGGATGGTTATGAGGCTACCCGGTGTATCCGTGCACTGGCGGATCCGGTATTGGCCTCCATTCCGATCATCGCTATGACGGCAAATGCCTTCGATGAGGACAAGCGCAGGGCATTTGCCTGCGGTATGAATGGCTTTATCTCCAAACCCATCGTGATCGAAGAGGTGCTTCAAGCGTTAAGAGGAGTATTTGGAGGTTGAATCAAAGCAGAAAATGATCAGACATATGCTTATCTTCTGGCAGGCCCCACCTGCCTTGCCAGAAGATGTGATCGGGAGGTACTGCTTTGGGAATCAGCTGCAGATCGGAGATATGCTTCTTTTTGGAGATATGGCGATCTACTCCACCTGCAAAAACAATACCTTTAACGGGATGCCCCTTCCGGATATATGGAAAAGAACCGTTTCCGGGACACTCGAAAAGCTGACGGACTTCGGCTATGAGGATTTTTGGATGCGGCTTGGGAGATCAGATTGTTCCAAAGGTAGTCGATATAAGACACCGCTTTCGGTGCTGACTGCAGATACGACAAAACTGACACCGCAGAACGGTTCCTTTACAAGTGGTTTTGACCGTGGACGCTACGTAGTGACAGCTGTTGCAAAAAATCCGGCGCTTGTATGTGCATGGTTAGACCAGATGTATGACCCGATGCAGTCTCCGCAGAACAACTGGGGAACCTACGGTGAGGATGATGATTTTGATATTTTTGAGCTTGGAACAAATGATGCCGGCGAGGAAATGTTAAAGCATGCACCGCTCGGTGATGCATCTCCGGTAGAGGTTAGAGAGGCAGAATCTGTTGGAGGACCGCTGGCAATTCTCGATTTGTTGCAGACGGAAAAGTAAAAATGGATATTGTGAAATATGATCTGAACGGATAAAATGGAGGGGAAGTCTTGAAAAAGCCTTCCCCTCTACTATATGAAAAAAGGAGCTTTGTAAATATGAAAAAATATGATGTGACAGCATTGGGCGAACTGTTAATTGATTTTACAGAGAATGGAAAGAGTGCACAGGGAAATCCGCTGTTTGAGGCAAATCCCGGTGGTGCGCCGTGCAATGTACTGGCGATGCTGGCAAAGCTGGGACATAAAACTGCTTTTATCGGTAAAGTAGGAAATGATTATTTTGGCAGCCAGCTAAGAGAAGCGATTACAGAGGTGGGTATCGATTCAGCCTGTCTTCGTGTGGATGATACGGTTCATACGACGCTGGCGATGGTGCATACTTATCCTGATGGAGACCGGGATTTTTCCTTTTACCGCAATCCGGGTGCAGATATGATGCTGACGGAGTCGGAGATACCGGAGGATCAGATCCATGATTCAAAGATCTTTCATTTTGGCACGCTGTCTATGACCCATGAGGGAGTGCGTGCAGCTACAAAACGGGCGATCTCTATCGCAGAAGAAGCCGGTGCAATTCTTTCCTTTGACCCGAATCTTCGCCCGCCGCTCTGGGAATCCATGGAGGAGGCTCGAGAACAGGTGCTGTATGGTCTTGCACATTGCCATATTTTAAAAATATCAGACAATGAGATCCAGTGGCTGATGGGGGAGGACGATTACTCGGATGGAGTAAAGTGGATCCTCGACAGATATCAGATACCACTTATTCTCGTGTCTATGGGAAAGGCTGGCAGCCGTGCCTATTATGACGGCAGAATGGTAGAGGTACAACCATTTTTGCAGGAGCATACGATCGAGACAACCGGAGCAGGGGATACTTTTTGCGCATGTGTACTGCATGCGGTCTGCGAGCGCGGTTTAGAGGATCTGACAGACGAAGATTTAAAAGAAATGCTCACCTTTGCAAATGCAGCAGCATCTCTGGTCACTACCCGAAAAGGTGCTCTGCGCGTGATGCCTGATCCGCAGGAGATTACGGAGCTGATACAGGAAAAAAATTCATAAAGCGATTGACTCTCCCCTTTAGGGGAGCATTTATAATCCTTCTTGTCGGATATACGACAGAAAGCCTTTGGAGGATTGCAGGAATGCACAGTTGAAGATGTTAGGCAAGCTTGTGCACATTCCGCAGCAAGAACGAAGAGGCATTCTGGAATATAAAACAAGGAGGATTATTTTTTTATGCAAGAAAACTGTATTTGTGTAAGAAATGTTGCAAAATCATTCAACGGACGAAAAGTAGTGAATGACTTGTCCTTTGAGGTGATCGATGCATATCTGCTGGACGAGACAGCCTCATTAAGCACGCCGGTGCTCATAAAAACACTGCCTGCATGCAAGGTCGCAGCATCTGAAAAAATCATTGATTCCTACGATGATCTGTTTCAAGTCATGCCTGAAATGGGTGCAGAAAAGGAGCGTCTCGGCTGGAAATCGCAAGAGCACTGATGAATACACCAAAGATCTTATTCCTGGATGAGCCTACCACGGGTCTGGATCCGGCAACGAGAAAAAGCGTGTGGGAGATCATTCATAAGCTGCAGAAAGAAAAACACATGACAGTGTTTTTGACGACCCATTATATGGAGGAAGCAGCAAAAGCAAAACACATCGTAGTCATCGACAAGGGCACAATTGTTGAGACCGGAACTCCATTTTCATTAAAAGAAAAATATGCAAAGGATAAACTGAGACTGATGCCGAAGGCGGGAGTACTTGATGAACTTACCGCAACACTTGATCTCATGCAGGTGAATTATGATCGCCATGCGAAATATGTGAGTTTGGAATTAGACGCAACACTCGAGGCACTGGTCATTGTAAACAGAACAGAGTCTTTACTGGAAGGATTTGAAGTCATTCAGGGAACGATGGATGATGTATTTTTATCAAAGACAAGAAATGGAGAAGAGAATCATGAGAAAGATGCTTAATTTAGTAAAAAGAAATTGTCTTGTGTTTGTGAGAAATCGCAGTGCAGTGTTTTTTTCACTGCTTTCGATGCTGATCGTATTACTCCTTCAAGTGGTATTTTTGGGCAATATCAATGAGGAGAGCGTGATCTCGGTTCTGACAGAGTATGGCGGAGTGAGAGATACGGTCGTTGATGCCGAGAACGCGAAGCATTTTACCGCATACTGGACTTTGGCGGGAATTATGGTGGTGAACGCACTGACAGTAACAGTATCCGTAATAGGAACGATGATTGATGATCAGTCAAGAAACCGCATGGAAAGCTTTTTCTGTGCACCGATGAAGAGATGGATGATTGCACTCAGTTACATGATTTCAGCAGTATTGGTCGGATTCGTTATGTGTATGTTGACATTAGCAATTGCACTTGGCTATATCTGTGTTAGTGGCGGTGAAATGCTCGGGGCAATCGCAATTCTTAAGATTGCCGGATATACGCTGCTCAATGTGATCATCTTTGCTGTGATTATGTATATAGCTGCGATGTTTGTAAAGAGCAGCAGTGCCTGGGGCGGTTTATCCACGATCATTGGAACGCTTGTTGGTTTTGTGGGAGCGATTTATCTGCCCATGGGTTCTCTTCCGGAATCAGTTGGAAATGTATTAAAGGTATTTCCGATTCTGCATGGAGCTTCCCTGATGCGCGAGGTGTGTTGTGCAGATATTTTGGAGAAGACATTTTCCGGAGTACCGGAACTTGCTGTAAAAGAATTCGAAAAAGCAATGGGGATCACAGTATACTGGGAGGATGCACTGGTGACAGCTGATCAGCAGTTGATGATTCTTGTAACATATGGCCTTGTGGCTTTTGCGATCGTGGTATTATTAGTGAGAAAGAAACGCGTATCTGATCGTTAGGCA
>JALFNQ010000096.1 GCA_022773965.1 Lachnospiraceae bacterium | reverse complement strand
TGTTAATAACTTATGTTTTTTTATAAATGCCATGCTCTTTACCACCTACTTTTTATTCTTCTCACTTGCACTCATTATATCATGTGCAAAACCGGCACATGATCAACATTCGTCGTTCGCCGAATAAGCCAGCTTATTCTTCTCACTTGCACTCATTATAACACTTTCTGTATCACATGAAAATGAAAAATTATGTAAACTGCAATCATACAAAAAAAGAGACACATCTTTCCCTCCAGCTCAAGGAGACTTATCGGACAAGGTCATAAAAGATGTATCTCTTTATCTATGCATCGTTTCCATTCACACCAGCGCGAGAATCTCTTCCACTTCCGAAACCGGAATCAGGATATCTTCCGCAATCTGTCGGCTGTTCCATCCGTTTTGCTTTAAACGACTGACCTGTCTTACGATCAGACTGCTAACATGGTGTGTCATATTCATTCTTGTTTCTATTACAGTAGGCATATGCGGTATCCCCCTTTCCCTGCAGATTCAACATCATGTGCTTTCCGCCGCGTATGGGCTGGTTTTGTATACTATATCTATACGCAACTCTGCTTAAAAAAAGTAGGGTCTCCATACATATTTTTATTTTAACTGTCTTGTAGATTCTCCCATCTGAAGCTCAGCAGCAAAAATCTGCTGATTATTTTTAACCGGTCGATCTTCAATCAGATCCAGCAGCATCTTAATTGACGCACGTGCCATTTCCTCCTTCGGCTGACAGACCGTTGTCAATGATGGATGATAATAGCTTGCCATCTCGATACCGTCAAATCCCACAACGGAATAATCCTCAGGGACACGCTTTCCAGCCTCTAAAATAGCCTTACACGCACCGATTGCCGTTGTATCTGACATTGTAAAAAGAGCGGTAAACTCTCTGCCGGACTCCAAAAGTTCTCGTGTCACAGCATATCCATTTGCCGGAGTAAATGCCTCAATGTCATCCTTCATGTACAGCACCAACCCCGAATCCACTTCAATCCCATGTTTTTTCAAAGCCCTGACATAGCCGTTATAACGGGTGCGACCGATACCGCGATCCGCATAGTTCGGACGGATAATAGCGATCTTTTTATGTCCTAGCTCACATAGATAATCGACAATACGGTAACTCTCCTCCTCATCATCGATTGAAATGTAGTTGACCTGAGGTGTCAGCATGGACTTTTCCGGAGCAAATGTACACAGTACATAAGGAATACCCAGTTCATTAAATTCTTTGGGATCCCGGTTGACCCTTCCACCAAGAAAAATAATTCCCTTTAAGCGTTTCTCCTTTGCCAGTTCGCGCGCTACGGCCAGCTCATCCTCCTCCTGCTGCACACGCTGCAATAAAAAAGTATAGTCCTGCTTTCCCAACTCCTGCTCAAAAATCTTAAACATTGCCAGGAAAAAAGGATTATCAATACCCTTAAGCATGATTGCAATCGTATTCGATTCTGTTCGCTTCAAATTTCTTGCACTATTGTTTGGAATATAATGATTTTCCTCAATGACGTGCATGATTCTTTCCTTCGTCTCCGGATTGATGTCCGGATGATTGTTGATCGCACGTGACACAGTACTCACACCAACTCCGCAAATGCGTGCAACATCTTTGATTGTCAATTCAGCCATTTTTAACTCCAGTTTACACTCTTATGTTTCTGTAACTGTTCAGTAGCCTCACAGTTACATTTTTCCATTTACCTTTTTTCATATTTACAAAATATAGCACATGATGAAAAAAAGGGCAACCACAAATTATCGGTTGCCCTTCTAATTCTACTTGTTACATTTCAGACCCCAGCCTGAAATGTAACGAATTTGGCGATGCTTCGCATGAAAAATCGCCAAATTCATGGTTCATGTACGTTTTTGGCACGCAACCCGCAGTAAATGCTGGCTGCTGTGTGCAAAGTTCATCTACTTTCCTTCAGACGATTTACGTTTTGCTCTTCCATAGGTGACGCTCAGCTCATAAATCTCCTTTGCGAGCTTCTTTGTCATCTGACCGGAGCTCATACGCCACTTCCAGTTTTTGCCGAGGGTAGAAGGCTCGTTCATACGAGCCTCATTCCCCAGACATAGATAATCCTGCATCGGAATCACGCAACGGTCTGCTACAGAGGACATCGCCAGTCTGACAAGGGAGTGAACCAAACGCTTCTTGTCAGCTCCTTTTTCGTCCAGATAGGCTTCCACCATTTTGCGGTCTTCCCTGCTGATATTATCCAACCAACCAAGCAGAGTCTCATTATCATGTGTTCCTGTGTAAACGACGCAGTTTTTGTCATATACATAAGGAATATAATCATTTGCACCTGCTTCATCTCTGGAGTCAAACGCAAACTCCAGAACCTTCATGTTAGGCCAGCCGGTCTTTTTCACCAGCTCCCGCACAGAATCTGTAATAAATCCCAGATCCTCAACAATAATATTTAATTTACCAAGCTTCTTTTCGATTGCCTCAAACAACTCATAGCCCGGACCCTGTTCCCATTCACCAAACTCTGCCGTCTCCTCATAGGCAGGAATTGCGTAATACTCATCAAAGCCCCGGAAATGGTCAATGCGAATAATATCGTACATTTTGTAGCACGCTTCCATTCGTCTCGTCCACCATTCATAGCCGGTCTCTTTATGATAATCCCATGCATACAGCGGATTGCCCCACAGCTGTCCGGTTGCGGAAAATCCATCCGGAGGACAGCCTGCCACAGCAATCGGCTTACATTTCTCATCAAACTGGAACAGCTTCGGGTTTGCCCATGCATCAGAGCTGTCAAATGCCACATAGATCGGCAGATCTCCGATGATCTGTATCCCTTTCCCATTTGCATACGCTTTCAGCTTTTCCCACTGCTCAAAGAACTTGAACTGCATGTAATAGTAAAATCCGATCTCTGAATCCAGCTTTTCACGATAATGCGCCATCGCCTCCGGTTTGCGCAGGCGGATATCATCCTCCCACTCGCTCCAGCACTGTGCATCATGATCCATCTTGATGGCCATATACAGTGCATAATCCTCCAGCCAGTGACTGTTTTCCCGGCAGAATTGCTGATAAGCCTGATTGTCGCTCAGATCTGTACGCTCATAAGCCAGATGCAAGATTTTATAACGGCTCTGGTACATTTTTCCATAATCGATATACTTTTTATTTCCACCAAATCTCGCTTTTTTGCATTCCTCTTCTGTCAGTACCCCCTCTTCGATCAGCGTATCCAGACTGATAAAATACGGATTGCCTGCAAAAGTAGAAAATGACTGATACGGCGAATCTCCATAGCTGGTCTGACCCAGTGGAAGAATCTGCCAGAGCTTCTGCCCTGCCTCTTCCAAAAAGTCGACAAACGCATACGCCTCTTTGGAAAAGCATCCAATTCCATATTTTCCGGGAAGCGCACTTACAGGTAACAAAATACCACTGGTTCTCATAATTATTCTTTCTCCTCTTAGCCTTTTACAGCGCCTGCCACAACGCCCTCAATAATATACTTCTGGCAGAATAGATAGAAAATTACGATCGGTATAATTGCAAGTACTAACATAGCCATCATTGCACCCATATCTACAGCGCCATAGCCACCCTTCAGATACTGGATAGCGATCGGAATGGTCTTGAATTTGGTAATATCAAGTACCAGATAAGGAAGCAGATAGTCGTTCCAGATCCACATCGTCTGCAGAATTGCCGTAGAAATACATGTCGGCTTTAATACCGGCAAAACAATCTGGAAGAAAATCTCTAACGGATTACATCCATCGATCATCGCAGCTTCCTCAATCTCCAGCGGAATCGATTTAACAAAACCGCAGAACATAAATACCGCAAGACCAGCTCCAAATCCAAGGTAAACAATGACAATACCGAGCGGATTTCCTAAATGCATTATATCAGCTAATTTGGATAATGTAAACATTACCATCTGGAAAGGTACGATCATAGAGAATGCGCAGAGATAATACAATCCAGTTGTTGCCTTTGACTTTACTCTCGTAATATACCATGCAAACATGGATGTACAGAGGATAATAAGTGCCACGGATGCAACGGTGATCCAAAGGGAATATCCAAAGGACTGGAAAAATCCAATCTTCTTAATTCCGTTTACATAGTTCTGTAAACCCACAAATTCTTTTCCTGTCGGAATACTAAAAGGTTTCTTACTAATAAAAACTTTCTTCTTAAATGAGTTGATCAGCACGATAAAGATCGGTGCAAGCCATACAACACTCAGAATAGAGAAAACTATGGTGCCTAATGTAACTTTGTTTTTCTTTTCCATTACTGCTGTACCTCCTTACTTCTGGTCGCACGAAGCTGAATGATTGCAATAGCCGCAACTAATATAAAGAAGATCACTGCCTTAGCCTGACCAACACCTTCCCATCCAACTCTGCCGTAGAAAGTATCAAAAATATTCAAAGCTAACATCTGAGACTTGTCAGAAGGTGCACCGTTTGTCAATGCCATATTCTGATCGAACAGCTTAAAGCCGTTTGTCAAAGTCAAGAAGCTACAGATGGTGATGGAAGGCATCAGCATGGGGATCGTTACATTTTTCAAGATCTGCCACTTGCTTGCTCCATCAATCTTTGCTGCCTCGATCAGCTCTCCAGGAATGTTCTGGATACCTGCGATATAGATGATCATCATATATCCGATCTGCTGCCAGTTCATAAGAATAACCAGACCCCAGAAGCCGTAGGTAGCACTATATGTTAAGGTACGGTCAAACACCTGCAGAACACCATTTAAGATCAGCTGCCAGATATAACCTAATACGATACCACCGATCAGATTCGGCATAAAGAAAACAGTTCTGAAAAGGTTCGTACCCTTCATTGCCTTGGTTAATAACATCGCGATCATGAATGCAAACACATTGATCGTGAGAACGGATACTACGGTAAATAATGCCGTATACCATAATGCATGTACAAAAGTCGGGTCCTGGAAGACCTTCAGATAATTACTAAATCCTACCAGCTTTGCATCTGTAACAGTTGTGAATTTACAGAATGACAGATAAATACCCATGATAAACGGGATGATAAAGCCGATCGTAAAAGCTGCGAAGGTAGGAAGTACAAAAATCGGCGAATATTTTTTCATTGATTTTGTGTTCATAATATTGGTTCACTCCCTTGAGACAGAAAATGGGCGGTCTTGCAAAAAACCGCCCATTATTCATTTCACTACATGTTCTGTAACTGTATCTTTTTATTACTCCATGTGAGCTGCTGCGTACTCAGCCGCCCAGCCGATTACGAATGCATCCTCAACTGCTTTCCAGTCGCCTGTGCCCTGAGCGTACTCGGTTAAAGCTGCACCAACGCCATCCTTCCATGTCTCAGAAGGGATAGATGCGAAGTTCCATGAAACTGCAGTCTTGCCAGCTGCGATATACTCATCTGCGCACTCGATCAGCTTGTTTGCAGGTGTATAACCATCATCAAAGCTCTTGAAAGGTGTTAAGAATCCCATGGTGTTTGCAAGAGCGTCACGTCCGGTATCAGAAGTGATGCACCAGTTCAAGAAGTCTAAGGTTGCCTGAATATCTGCCTCAGAAGCATTCTTATTTACACACCAGTAGTTCTCAGATCCTGTACATAATCCCTGATTCTCCTCACCAGGTGCTCCGATATAGATCGGCAGCATACCAAGGTCATCATCAGTCATACCACCATCGATCAGGTTTGCGTACTCCCAGGTACCGTTCTGGAAGAATACTGCCTCGCCCATGATGAACTCAGCCTCTGCATCCTCACCAGTCTTAGAAGAGATCATAGTAGGCTCACAAGTAGAATCTGTGATGTAGAGATCCCAGATATTCTTGTAGTTGTCAAGGTAAGTTCCCTCAATCTTATCAGTAGATCCGATTCCTTTATCCTTGTATTCATAGTAGATCGGAAGGTTTGCTAAATGAGTTTTAAATCTCCAGTCAGAAGATGAATCCATACCAGCTGAGGTAAATGCACCCTCAACGCCAAGATCATCTTTGTTCTCCTGAATGCTGTCAGCAACTGCCTTTAACTTGTCAAAGCTGTTGATCTCGTCTGCAGACTTAACAACTGCATAATCCTTTGCGCAGTACTCATCTAACAGAGTCTTGTTGTAAATAATACCATAAGTCTCGATAACGTATGCGATACCGTCTACTGCATCGCCTTCCTTTAATACGAAATCATCGCTCTTTACCTGGCTGTAGATATCGCTGCCAGATAAGTCATAGCAGTAATCCTTCCAGGAAGCAAGTCCTACCGGTCCGTTTACCTGGAATAAAGTAGGAGCATCAGTCTTAGCCATCTCTGACTTTAAGGTCTGCTCATAAGTTCCTGATGCTGCTGTCTCTACAGTTACCTGTACACCGGTCTCCTGTGTATAAGCATCTGCTAATGCTACCCATGCATCAGCCTGCTCAGGCTTGAAGTTTAAGTAGTAAACCTTTCCGGTCTCACCAGCTGCATCGTCTGTTGCCCCAGCATCTGCAGCATCATCTGCAGCATCATCTGTTGCTGCTGCGTCATTTGCAGCTCCGTCATCTGCCTTTGATCCACATCCTACTAATGAGGTTGCTGCCATTGCTACGCACATCATAGCGCACACGATTTTCTTTTTCATTTTTGTCCTCCATTTTTCTTTTTATGTTTTTTTGGTTGATTTTGGAAGCGTTCTCGGTAATGTTCCCGGTATCGTTTCCGTTGAAGTAATAATAGCACGCTGGAAACGTTTCCGCAATATACTGAATTGCCAACTTTTACATTTCTTTTTTGTGCACATCTCACAATATAAATTTGCTTTTCATCTGACACTTCCCATTTTCAGTATGAGCACCTCTTCTCTTGTCTATACGTGATCATTACTTTTAAATGCCGGCTACTGTGTGAAAATAACTGAAATATACAGAACATCTGGCAGAAAATCATTGTCTGCTTTACAGATTACTTCTGTCCTACTATACTAAAATCATACTCGTAACTATTTCATACGAAAGAAAGGAGCCTGCTGGATTTATGAAATTGACTACCTTATGCTATATTGAAAATAACTGTGGTGAATACCTCATGCTCCACCGTACAAAAAAAGAACATGATCTGAACCACGATAAATGGATCGGAGTCGGTGGAAAATTTGAAGGAAATGAAACGCCGGAAGAATGTCTGCTGCGTGAAGTATATGAAGAAACCGGACTCACACTGACCGGTTACCGCTTCCGAGGCATTGTCACCTTCCTCTCTGATGAATGGGAAGGAGAATACATGCACCTGTTTACCGCTGATAAATACGAAGGCACCCTTAGCGACTGCAACGAAGGCGAGCTCGCATGGGTGCCCAAAAAAGACGTATTAAATTTAAACTTATGGGAGGGTGATCATATTTTTCTGCAGGAGCTGATGGAGAATGAACGTTTCTTCTCTCTAAAGCTGGTCTATGAAGGTGATACGCTAGTAGACTCACAATTTATACGATACTGACAAACGCGCACGCATGCACTCCGCCAGCCAGGCAGAACCTTACGATTCATTCGCTATAAAAAGTACTCCCAATGTGCCAGGGCCACAATGGCTACTGATCACCCCTCCGGCCCTTGTCTCCAAAATCTCTGCAAAAATGCCCAGACTCTCCAGATATGTGCGCACCGGCTCTACCACCGTCGGTTTACAGCCGGAATGTGTGATAAATACACGTTCCGGCTTTGCATGTTTCAGTTCTTCCTCCATATCTTTGACATAGGAAAGCACCACTGACTTAATATTCCCCCGGTATTTTTTTGTACTGTGCATCGCACCATTCTCCACAATAATCTTCGGATGCAGCTTTAATGCGCCACCTAGCATTGCAGTCAGACCGCCACAACGTCCACCACGATGCAGATACACCAGTGTATCCACGACAAAGCTCGCACGCACAAGCGGACGTAACGCTTCGATCTGTGTGACGATCTGCTCTGCACACTTGCCCTCTTTCGCCATGATCGCCGCCTCAATGACAAGCAATCCGATTCCGGTAGAAAGGTTCTGTGAATCGATCACATGAACCAGCGACTCCGCCTCCAATTCTTCTGCCGCCATGCGAATCACATTTCCACAAGTAGACATGCTTTCAGAAATACAAAAACAGACACATTCCCGCCCTTCCTGTACATAAGGCCTGAGCAGCTCCATCGTTGTATCCATGGAAGCTGCTGAAGTCTTCGGCGTTGTCTCATGTTCATCTGACCACCGGAAGATGTCCTCCGGTGTGATACTCCTGCCATCCTCATACTCTTTGTCACCAAGTAAAATATGGAGCGGCAAAATATCCACCTCATATTTTTCTATCAGCTCCGGTGACAGATCACATGTACTGTCTGCAATTATTTTTACCATAAAATCCCCTCTCTGCTTCTCTCACTTTCAATATCATTTCGTTTTATACATCTTTTGCCTGTTCCAGACTGGCATCCAGAGCACTGTAATCACGCTCCGGATTTTTCTGCTTTGCAATTGCAACAACCTTCTTTGTAAGCAAGCGATAAATTTCCCTGTCTTCTCCCGAAAGTGTATGTAAATGTGCGTTGACCGTCTCTACATCTGCCCGCTCTGCAGGGCCGGTCAACGCATCGGTCGTATCCTTTTCCATAATAGCATCTAAATTTCCCTGCATCAAGGGACGGAGCGCCATTCTCGCATGTTCTCTGTCAAATCCACAATCAAGCAGCCGCTCGATCGCCAGCTCTGCGAGTCCCACCATCAGATTGGAGCTAATAGAAGCAGCTGCATGATACGCAGCCTTGGATGCAGCATCAATCTGCTGGATTGTTAATCCGCTCACTGTCAGCAACTGCTGAAACTCTTCCAGACGTTCTCCACTTCCCTCCAATGTAAAATGAGCGTTTGCCAGTGATTCATAAGAATGGTACTTGTCTGACACCGCATATAACGGATGCAGACTCACCGCTGTGACACCACATTCATCGGCCCCCGTAAATACCGTTGAGGCGAGCAGTCCACTACAATGCACAATGATCTTGTCCTCCAGCAAAATATCACAACCACGCAGCGTTTCCCATATTTCTTTAATCACCCCGTCAGGAGTTGTGACAAAGATCACATCTGCCATCTGTGCCAGCAGCTCGACCTGATCGATCACCCTGCTGTCTGTAAATACCGCTGCTTCCTTTGCAGATGCTGTGCTGCGGCTGTAGTAACCGACAATCTGCCAGTCTCCTGCTGATTCCTTTAAATACTTTCCTAGCGAGCAGCCCACTTTTCCTGCTCCAATAAATCCAATCCTCATAATTACTCTCTTCCCATCTTCCTCTTTTTCTATTCCCCTACTGTTTCCTGTATATCGAACACCCCAGCCTATTCGACCTGAAACAGTTACAAATAACGGCTCGCACATGCCACAGTTATGCAATACTCTCCCTCCTGCCATATCGATCATCCCGATACACAGTGCTTCGATCATACCACATTTGACTGCGACAGCGCAAGCCGTCCCGTTATTTCTGATCCATCCGTGTGCGGATATAGGACTCCAGCACGTCGGTGGTTACTTCTAATCCTTTTAAACTGCTGTTGATACAAAGATCATAAGTACGAGAATCTCCCCATTTATCCTCACAGAAATTATTGTGATAACGCTTCCGGTACTCATCGTGGCGTCTCATTTTTTCGAGAGCTTCCTGCTCACTCAGATGATACACGTCCATGACCCGCTTGCATTTAGTCTCCTTGTTTCCAAGGATAAAAATTGAGATCAGTCCGGGATGTCCCTCAAAGATACCCTCGGCACAGCGCCCAACAACAATAAAAGATTCTCCCTGTGCAGCCTTCTTTTTCAGGTAATCAAACTGCATATAAGCAATATTCACTTCTGCGGAACTGTGATGTCCCTTCACACTTCTGGACAAAAACAGCTTGTGGGGCTTTTCGTCATACTTTCGCAGGGTTTCCGGATCAACACCCTTTTCCAGAGCAATCTCGTCCAAAATATTGTGATCGTAGAACTTCAGTCCCAGACGTCTGGACAATTCCTCCGCGATCGCATGACCGCCGCTGCCATACTCACGTCCAATACTGATAATGACCTGAGAATCACTCATGATATACAACCTCCTTTTTTAAAAATATCTAAGATAAATGCACACCATAGAAATCGCAACGACCATCACTGTCGCAGGTGCGCAATATTTACAATATTTACCCCATCCGATCGGGTAGCCCTCTCTGGATGCAACGGAAATACCTACAACGTTTGCGGATGCACCGATCGGTGTGGCGCTTCCTCCGATATCTGTACCCATGGAAAGTGTCCATGCCAGTGTTGGCAACGGCACACCCTGAAGCTGTGACAATGTCTGAACAACCGGGATCATCGTAGCTGCAAAAGGAATGTTATCTACAAACGCACTGGCAACAGCAGATACCCACAGGATGATAGCCACCATCAGCTTTGCATTGGAGCCGCAGATCGCACTGATCCCATCTGCGATCAGCACCAGCACACCAGTCTGCTCAAGACCGCCGACTACAACAAACAGTCCAATAAAAAACAACAGCGTTTTGTAATCCACCTTTTTCAACAGATCCGGAATCTCTGCATGATGCACGATCAAAGTCAGAAGCGCAACAAACACACCGATAAATGCAACAGTAAGTCCGGTGGATGCATGAGTGATCAAAAGTACAACTGCGATCGCAAAGATACCTATACTCAAGCCAAAGAGCTTCGGATCTGTAATTGCTTCCTTCGGATCCGGGTAATGAACCGGCTGTATATTGTCGCCTGTTTTCACGGTCAGCTGCTTATGGAAGCATATGTAAA
Source organism: Lachnospiraceae bacterium (assembly GCA_022773965.1). GTDB lineage: Bacteria > Bacillota > Clostridia > Lachnospirales > Lachnospiraceae > W0P33-017. The sequence goes on along the minus strand of JALFNQ010000096.1, from coordinate 1,915 downwards.
AATAAATCACAACCGCGATCAGTGAGATTCCGGCGATCAATCCGGTATTTGTAAGGAAATCGGAAAAAGCATAGTGCAGGGATGTACCGATAATGATGTTCGGCGGATCACCACACATGGTTGCCGATCCACCCAGATTCGCACAAAATACCTCTGAGAGAATCATCGGAACCGGATTACATTTCAGCAGCTGACAAAGTTCTACAGTCACAGCAGCCAAAAACAGGATGACCGTGATGCTGTCAATAAACATGGACAGGAATGCGGACATCAGCATAAATACAACAAAGATGCGCACCGGCTTGTAATCGACCAGCTTCGCAAGCTTCAAGCACAACCAGCGGAAAAATCCGGCTTTGCCCATACCTTCTACCATGATCATCATTCCGGCGATGAAAATGATCGTTGACCAGTTGATGCCTCCGGTGGATTCACCTGCTTCTGCGCTGGCATGCCAGAAATCAGGTGTAAAAATACTATGAAAATTCAGTGTATTTAAAATTGCCTGAGGGCTTCGCATGCACACACCAAATACAAGGATCAGCATGATCGCACCACAAGCAAGCGTCACATAATGACGTTCAAACTTTTCGGTGACGATAAAAAAGAACATCACCAAAAAGATCACAAGTGCTAAAATTTTTGCAACCATAAATTAACCTCTCTTTTTCATCTAGTCTGTCGCGATCGTACAAATCGCGATTTATATCTACTGTGTATCATAATTAAAATGAAAAAGAGAGATTATCTTTCTGACCGTCTGCATTTAATATAAATGCCAGGATCCGCGACAATCCCCGGGTTGGACAACTGCTGCCATGATAAACACAGGCAGTCACATAGGCAAGCAACGCTGACAGGCACGCCAACAGTGCTTCCAGTAAAGACCAGCACATGCCATCCCGGCAGACCGGCATTATTTTTTTATCGTTTATACTGATTTGAGAAGCAGCATCGTCATTCGCAAGCCACCCACCCTCATCGAGCATATTCGGACGTTCTGTATGTACCTTTGGTATCTGCAAAACAACCTTGGAAGAAGAAGTGCCGAACATGTCATCCAGACCTTTTCCCATCTGCGTCATGTAGCCCGAAATAATGATCACACCGATACAAAGCAGTAATAACAGCCTTTTCCAGACTATATTCTTATGCAACACGTTCTCCTCCTTTCATAAGTTCTTTCGCTTTATTTATGCATAGTAGTTATAGCCTTTTTCATTTTGAAAGTCAAGAAAATATTGTTTTTTTTCAGTACATTATAGTAAAAAAATAAGTTTTTTATAAAAAATTCCTGTCATTCATTAGAAAAAAAGCACCTGTGCCGTTTCCGGCAGCAGGTGCGAAGAGAGGTCATTTTTTCATTAGTTTAATTTCCAGATCTCGTCATTATACTGTTCAATCGTACGGTCTGATGAGAAGAAACCAGCCTGGCTGATGTTCTTTAACATCATCTTTGCCCAGTTCTTGCGATCCTCATATGCTGCAAAGATCTTATCCTTGGTGGCAACGTAATCCTGATAATCCGGGAAAGTCATAAACCAGTCTTTATTCAGAAGCTCATTATACAGACGCTCCAGATTCTCTTTCTGGCCAACCTTCATCAGTTCATCGCCCACGATGAAATCAACACACTTCTTTAAGTCCTCATCCTTCTCATAGTAGTCCTTAGATACATAGTCTCCACGCTTGTAACGCTCAATGACAGTCTCACTGGACTCACCAAAAATAAAGATATTGTCCTCGCCTACCAGTTCTGCAATCTCTACGTTTGCACCGTCCATCGTTCCGATGGTCACTGCACCGTTTAACATGAACTTCATATTACTTGTACCGGATGCCTCCTTGGAAGCCAGAGAGATCTGCTCATCAATATCACAGGCAGGGATCAGCTTCTCAGCCAGTGTTACATTGT
>JALFNQ010000089.1 GCA_022773965.1 Lachnospiraceae bacterium | reverse complement strand
AATTTCTTCTCTTCGGAAAAATCGTATTCAAGTGTTGCACGAAGTTCTGACGCACTTCCATAAAGAACGCTTGCCCCATTTAAGACCCATTCTTTTTTCGTAATATTATAATCTCTGATTTTTCCTGCATGTCCATAAATTCCAAGAAACAGTTTCTTATGAATAGATATATATTCGTTGGGCGTGAAGCTAAAGGCCCTCTCTGATAATAGTTTTGCAATTCGCACGGCAACTTTATCCGCTTCTTCCGTTCTGTCATTTTCATTCTGCTTCGGATTTTCTTTATAATAATTGTTAAGAAGTTCTCCTGCCTCATCAATTGTAATATTACCCTCGATACTTTGAATTGCAGTATCTATCAAATATTTTGAAGTTTTCAATCCATCTACAGCCTGCAATCCAATAGCCGTATGCCATACATAACCTTTCTCCCGCTTACCCGGCTCCGACTGTTTTATATATTCTTTAAAGGGATCCGTTGTCATCAGAATACCTCCTGCCAAAACGATTTCAGTTATTTTAATTTTACTATACTTTCCCCTGTTTTACTACACCCAAAAGGCTTTAATCAAAAATGACAAAAAGCGACAGCCTCTTCGACTGTCGCCCTGCTTTTATAACAATTATATGATCTTCTAACTTCTCGTATGAGATATCACAGCATAATATTCGCAAACAGCACGATGATCGGTATCGCGATCAGTGTCCGCTCCATAAAGATCAAAAACAGTTTCCAAAGATTCAGCGGAATCTCACTCTTGATAATGATCGCGCCCACCTCGGTCAGGTAAATGATCTGCACCAGAGATAAAACGCCGATAATAAATTTTGTTTTTACGGACTCAATGCCGGTGATCAAGAGCGCCGGAATAAACATATCCGTAAAACCGATCAGGGTCGCCGGTGCCACCGCAAAAGCCTCTTCCACACCAAACAGCTGCAGATACAAGCCCATCGGATAAGAGATCCATTTGAATACCGGTGTATAGGTGGCAATGACAAGTGCGATCGTTCCCCATGCAGCCACGATGGGGATCAGGTCAAAGAACATACCCACAACCACTTCGAAGCCACCAGAGAGCACAGAACGAGCATTGAATTTCTCCGCCTTCTGACAGCTGAGCTCAATCGCATAGGACAAGATTCCCTTCTCCTGAGGAACATCCTCATTGATCTGTTTTCCTGTTTTTTCGCGGTATGTATCCGGCATGGTACGGATCGGCGGAATTCTTGCAATGACCACAGCCAGAACAATACCGGTCACACAAATGCACAGGTAAAACATCGGAAACAGATTGGAAATCCCTACCGTATTGGCGATCATCAGACAAAACGGGATGGAAACCAGAGAGAAGTTCGTCATGATGTAACCAGCTTCCCGCTTTGTATAAAATCCGCGCATATACTGCTCTCTTGTCAGAATGACAGCGGCGTTAGATGCACCAAACCATGACGCGATCAGGTCTACGGACGCGCGACCCGGAACGTGAAACAGAGGACGAACCACCGGTTTTGCCAGCACACCAAGAAACTCCATAATTCCGCAGTCTGTCAGAAACGGCATGATAAAACTGAATGCCAACACAATGCAGATCAAAGTATTGCAAAGATCCATCATCGTAGCACCGGTGTCGATGGATGTAATAAACTCCGGGCCAAAGCCCAGGATCACCATGCATCCAAACACAGCTCCCAGAATTTTTGACACCAGATAAAACGGTGTCGTGGAAAACGCGCGCTTTAAATAATGATTGTTCCGGATCACATCCGGTTTTGCGAAATAATCGATCAGGCTGCCAACAGCTGATACGATCAAAAGTACCAACAGAATGTAATTCAGACCTCCGCCCAACAGATTCTTCAGACCTGTTTTCAGGAAATCAAGCAATGTGGTAAACGATTCCCCCTGCGGGATCGGCACCAGAAACATTAAGATACCGAATGCTGAACACAGAATAAATTTCAGCAGATTTTTGGTGTTGACACTGGTATTTTGTTGCATTTTTTTATCTCCCTTGTAAATTTTTTTGTCATAGATGTTCCGTGCCCTCGCAATTACGATGTAATTGTTCACTTCTCCACATCGCTGAGAGACACATTTTCATAAGAATTCCCCCTGCATGCAAGAACGCTTCTGCGTTCTTACTGCAGAATACGCATCAGCCTTACTGACAGCATAATAACGGTCGTCATGCTTCGATCGCTTCGACCTCTTCCATCGCCTCATAGATCATATCCTCCGTGACTTCATAAGGAATATGTTCCATATCCGGTCCCGTGACGATCTCCTTTAATACCGCTTTAAGCCCCTCGCGATCTAATGTGACATCCATCTGTTTTAATGTGGTATGAATGCCCAGCTCTGTCAAAAATGCACGCAGGCGCATGAGTTCTTCCTTTTGCCCGTCCACCGCCAGCTGAACGAGCACGCCATAGGCGACCACATCGCCGTGAAGATAGCGCTCCTCAAAGCCCGGCAAAAGCACCAGACCATAATAGACCGAATGCGCGATGGCACAGTTATAATCATCCAGCACCATCAGAGATACCATACCGGTGCTGACGATGATCGCCAGCACTGCCTGTTCCAGCGCAAATGATGTTTTACCCTCCCTGCAATCCCGCAATGCCTGTACTCCGTGCTCTAAAAGCGGTCCGTAGCAGAGGTTGCTGATCTCCCTTCCCATCGCGGAGCTGTGACTCAGCTGATCCCCACGGGCAGAAAAATGGCATTCAAAATATTTACCGATCGTATCACCCATTCCGGCGCGCAGATACTCTGCCGGAGACGCTGCCAAAACCTCCAGATTGATGAAGCAATGTCTGGCAGGACGCTCATAGAAATAAAAGCTGTCAAAATTGCCATCCTCTCCGTAAACAACCGATAGTGCCGTTGTGGCTGCACAGGTGGCTGCGATCGTCGGGAATGTAAACACAGGAATTCCTGCCCGATAAGCTGCTCCCTTGGCGGTATCCAACGCTTTGCCACCGCCCATGCCAAAGATCATGTCTGCCTTACAAGCACGCGCATGCTCAGCAAAGTGATCAATTTCAGCATAGGTACAATCCGCTCCAAAAAGTACGGTATCTACAATTTCCAGCCTGCTTCCCGCTATGGCATCCCGCAGAAGCTGTCCTGCTGCCCGAAGTGCTTTTTCCCCTCCGATCAGCAGCGCGCGACTGCCAAAAGGCTCACAGACCTGTGGAACCTGATCATACACATCTGTCCCAATTGAATAATTTGCAAAATATACAGAATAAGAATTCATATCCGGTCCTTTCCTGAATGACACGACCATCGGAAAGCTACATTCCATGGCGGTTCGTGTTCATTACCTGCTATTGTGCACTGACTGCATCAGCGAAGCAACGCCGTCAGCTTTTCCAATCGCTCAAGTGCTCCATCCAGCGTTTTCTCTTCTCTTGCAAAATGCAATCGGATCAGGTTGTTGATCTCTTCCTTGAAAAAGCTGGAGCCCGGAACTGCCGCCACTCCGATATTTTTGATCATCCATTCGCAGAATTCCAGATCCGTATAACCTGCAAACTGCGGCAGATCCAAAAACTCCTGAATGTCAATGAGCACAAAATAGGTTCCCTGCGGAACGTTGTGCTTTAAACCAATCCGATCTAATCCATCCAGGAAATAAGCACGTTTTTTCGTGTAGGTTGCCAACAGCTGATCATAATAAGAGTCCGGGAAGTTCAACCCGGTCACTGCTGCTTCCTGCAATGGTGCAGCTGCTCCGACAGTCAAGAAATCATGCACTTTTTTTGCTGCCTCAATAACTTCTTCCGGTCCGATCAGATAACCGAGACGCCATCCCGTGATAGAATACGTCTTGGAAAGTGAATTACAGGTAATCGTATGCTCATACATACCCGGCAAAGATGCCATGCATGTATGATAATTCGGCGCATAGACCATATGTTCATACACCTCATCTGTGACAACAAACGCATCATACTTCACAGCCAGCTCACCAATCTGCATCAATTCTTCTCTAGTGAAAACCTTTCCACAAGGATTGGACGGATTGCAGACGATGATCACCTTTGCACCATCCTTGAAGCCCTGCTCGATCAACTGAATATCAAAACCATATTCCGGCGGAACCAGCGGAATATAAATCGGATCAGCACCGGACAAGATCGCATCTGCTCCATAATTCTCATAGAACGGTGAAAATACCATCACCTTATCTCCGGGGTTACAGATCGTCATCATCGCACACATCATCGCTTCCGTACCGCCGCAGGTCACGACGATTTCCGTATCGGGATCAATGGTTCGCCCGATCGCTTTTCCCTGCTTGCGGGCAAGGGCTTCTCTGAAATTCTCTGCGCCGAAGGTGACAGAATACTGGTGCGGTCCCTCATAAGCAGCCTTCGCCAGCGCATCCATGATCTCCTTTGGCGGATCAAAATCCGGAAATCCCTGCGATAAATTGATGGCACCATATTCGTCACTGATACGTGTCATCCGTCGGATCACAGAATCGGTAAAAGTTCCTACACGTTCACTTAATTTTGGCATAACGTTTCCTCCTGATGTATATAAAATGTGCATCTATCAAAAGTATTGATGTTACAATTCACACGCCAGCCAGCTGACCTGTGAATTGCAACAAATTTGGCGATGCTTCGCATGCAAAATCGCCAAATTCATGGCTCATGTACGTTTTTGGCACGTAGCCCGCAGTAAATGCTGGCTACTGT
>JALFNQ010000025.1 GCA_022773965.1 Lachnospiraceae bacterium | reverse complement strand
ATCACGCGAGCCCGCTCCGAGTAAAATCAAAAGCAGATTTTCTCGGCAGCTACGCAGTGATGTCGGAAGGGTATTTCCGCGCGAGTCCGCCGCATAAACGGTCAGTCAAATGCTGCCCGCTTGGTCGCGACGCTGTGTATGGATGGCAACAGGAACAACAAGTATTCCTGTTTTGTGACAGTAGTGGCAGAGGGCAGATGACGCTTTCTGCTGCGACTTTTGCGTGAGGAAGTGCGAGCGTAGAGAACGCCTGACGCCATAGAATACGTGAGGCGAAAGGCTATGTGTGCGAAGGACACATCGAGCCCGAGCCGGAGGGACAGCGAGACACCCGAACGCAATTGGAGTAGCAGGAAGTGTCGTCTGCCCTCGTGAGAATATGTAAAAAGGAGACAATCCATGAATTTAATCGCATGCGTCGACGCCAACTGGGCGATCGGCAAAAATAACCAGCTGCTTGTGAGAATTCCTGCAGATCAAAAATTTTTCCGGGAAACAACTACTGGAAAAGTTGTCGTGATGGGACGGAAAACGCTCGAGAGCTTTCCGAACGGTCAGCCCCTGAAAAACCGAACCAATATCGTGCTGACCCATGACCACACCTATCAGGTCAAGGATGCGATCGTCGTATATTCCATGGATGAGCTTCACGAAGAACTGAAAAAATACGATTCCGGGGATATATATATCATTGGTGGCGAGAGTATTTACAACCAGTTTGTGGATGAGTGTGATGTGGCGCATATCACAAAGGTAGATTATGCATATGATGCAGATGCACATTTTCCGAATTTGGACGAAAAGCCTGAGTGGGAGATCACACAGGACAGCGAGGAACAGACCTATTTTGATCTGATCTTTTATTACTACAAATACGAGAAAAAGCATAACTGAGAAGGTGCGTAACAGTCACAGAAAAAGAAGCAGATGAGAGATCCACGCATTGTGAGAATGATTGAAATGCGTGTCGATCCCGGGACTATGATTTAGATATGGAAAATTTTATATACAGTATCAACGTCACCATGCCAATATTTTTGGTCATGGTGATCGGTTGGTTTTTAAAGCAGCGGGGAATGCTGGATGAGCACTTTGTCTCCGTTGCAAACAAATTTAATTTTCAGGTTACACTGCCGTTTCTGGTGTTTAAGGATCTGTCGGCAGTTGACATCAAGGCTGTTTTTGATCTGAAATACGTCTTATTCTGCGCACTGGTAACTACCGTGTGCTTTTTTGTCATATGGGGCGGCGCAAAGCTGTTGTTAAAAGATCAGAGCATGACAGGTGCATTTGTTCAGGCATCCTTTCGCAGCAGTGCAGCTGTGATGGGGCTTGCTTTTATTGAAAATATTTATGGAACGTCCGCCATGGGACCGCTCATGATCATAGGAGCAGTGCCTCTCTATAATATCTTTTCAGTTATCGTGCTCACCTTTGAGGCAGAGGATGATGGAGCAGAGAAGGATATGAACCGGTTGAAACAGGCCGGTATCAATATTTTGAAAAATCCGATCATTATTGCAATTGCATTAGGGCTGCTCGTGGCATATTTCCGGATTGATTTTCCGACAATTGTGGATAACACGGTCAACAATATTGCTAAGATGGCGACTCCGCTGGCATTGATCGGAATGGGTGCAGGCTTTGAGGGGAGAAAGGCACTTGCTAAGATCAAACCGACGATCGCGGCTTCGCTGATCAAGCTGGTGGCACAGCCTCTCGTGTTCATCCCGCTTGCCGTAGCGCTTGGTTTTACTGGCGAGAAGCTGATCGGAATTCTGGTCATGCTGGCTGCACCGGCAACACCCAGCTGTTATATTATGGCAAAAAACATGAAAAATGACGGTGTTCTGACAGCAAGTATTGTTGTTACAACAACACTTCTTGCGGCATTTACCTTGACAGGATGGATTTTTGTGTTAAAATGCTTACAACTTATCGGATAGCGGATAGCTTTGCAGCGATGAGTTGGAAGATAATAGGAGATGAGAAATATATGGATATTACTGGAAAAAAGCTGTTTGTAAAAGCAATGCGGGAAGAAGGCGTAGATACTATCTTCGGTTATCCCGGAGGAATGGTTACGGATCTCTTTGATGAGTTATATAAAGCAGATGACATTCACCTTGTTCTGCCGCGCCATGAGCAGGCATTGATTCATGAGGCTGAGGGCTATGCGCGGGCTACCGGAAAGGTGGGAGTGTGTATTGTCACAAGCGGGCCGGGTGCAACAAATATTGTGACCGGTTTGGCAGATGCTCATTATGACAGTATTCCGCTGGTTGTGATCACCGGGCAGGTGCCGCTAAAGCTGATTGGAAACGATGCCTTTCAGGAGGTGGATATCGTTGGTATGACCCGAAGCATCACAAAATATGGTGTCACAGTGCGTGACCGTGCAGAACTAGGAAAAATATTAAAAATGGCATTTTATATCGCGAAAAGTGGAAAGCCTGGTCCGGTGTTGATCGATTTTCCGAAAGATATACAGAATGAGTCGGGTGATGCGGACTATCCATTGAAAGTATCCATTCGCGGCTATAAGCCCAATACATCTGTTCACGTAGGACAGTTAAAAAAAGCTTATAAGCTGCTGCATGCGGCAAAGCAGCCGCTGATCCTTGCAGGCGGTGGTGTTCATATTTCCGGTGCAGAGGATTTATTGTGTGAATTTGCAGAGAAAACCCATGTGCCTGTTGTGACAACTGTTATGGGAAAAGGTGTGATGCCGGTCGGACATCATCTGTATGTGGGCAATTGCGGAATGCATGGAAGATATGCGGCAAATAAGGCGGTTAGTGAGTGCGATGTCCTCTTTTCTATCGGAACGCGTTTTAATGATCGTATTACCGGTGACCTGGAGGAATTTGCGCCTAACGCCAAAATTGTACATATCGATATTGCAACAGCGTCCATCTCACGAAATGTAGTGGTAGATGTTCCGGTAGTATCCGATGCGAGGCTGGCGCTGGAGACGATGATGGAGTGGGCAAAGCCGCGTAGTACGAAGGCATGGCGCGATATGATCGCAGCATGGGAGAAGGAAAATCCGCTTTGTATGCGGGATGACAAGGGCATGAGTCCGCAAATGATCATGGAGGAGATCAATCAGGCATTTGATTCCGGTATCGTCGTCACGGATGTAGGGCAGCATCAGATGTGGGCATCACAGTTTCTTACCTTTGGACCGGAGAAGAAATTTATTACTTCCGGAGGGCTTGGAACGATGGGATTTGGTTTTCCGGCAGCGATCGGGGCAAAGATCGGAGCGCCCGATCAGGACGTTGTATGTATTTCCGGAGATGGTGGTATGCAGATGAATATTCAGGAATTGGCGACTGCGGTTACAGAGGAAGTACCGGTCACGGTATGTATCCTGAATAATTATTATCTTGGGATGGTGCGTCAGATGCAGCAGCTTTTCTATGGAAAACGATACAGTGCGACCTGTCTGCGAAAGAGAAAGAGTTGTCCGGCAGACTGTAAGGGACCGAACAAAAACTGTCCGCCTTATGAGCCTGATTTTGTGAGATTGGCAGAGAGCTATGGCGCGCACGGTATTCGTGTTTCAAAAGCGGAAGAGATCGCGCCTGCACTTGCACAGGCAAAGGCAAACACGGATGCACCTACGATCATAGAGTTTTTAATCGCCACGGATGAGTTAGTTCTTCCTATGGTAAAGAGCGGAAATCCGATGAGTGAAATGATATTGAGATAAAGGAGGCGGTATTATGATCGATCGAAGCATGAAAAACAGATGGATTGCACTTTATGTGGAAAATACCGTCGGAGTTTTGGCAAAGGTATCCGGCCTTTTTTCCGGAAAATCTTATAATTTACAGTCTCTGACTGTTGGAACTACAGAAGATGAGACAGTGTCACGTATGACGATCTGCGTCAAAAGTGATGATGTGACATTTGAGCAGATCAAAAAGCAGTTGAATTGCATGATCGAAGTGATCAAGGTCATTGATCTGACAAATGTCCCAATCCATATGAAAGAGATTCTTTTTGCAAAAGTCAAGGATATTTCTGCGGAGGAAAAGCTGGAGGTATTCCAGATCGCGCAGGTATTCGAGGTCAAGGTAAAGGATATCGGAACAGACAGTGTGCTTTTAGAATGCATGCTCACGGAGCGCAGAAATAATGAGCTCATTGCTCTGCTTCGCTCTAAGTTTAAGAATATTGAGATTGTGCGCGGCGGTGCTGTGGCGATTGAATCGATCAGTACATCCTGCCGATAGACTTGAATATATGGAAGCATCGTATCTGTTCAGTACTTTCACAGATACGATGCTCCAACGAAAAAAGGAGATACGTTTTCTATGCTTTTGTTGGAACCTGCAAGGCGAAGAGCAACACAGAAAAATGGATCTCCTTTTATGAATCTTATGCCCGGGATAATGATTATCTGGCCAGAATTTCAGTTATTTCTGCCACATACATGGTGTGGTAATCTTTGTCCTTGTACCAGGTATTGTCGATGGAATCATCGATAAACTGTTCGGGAAGAATCTTTGTGGCAGACATTTTGCGGCAGATCAGTACAAGATTGCCTTCATCAATGAACGGTGTGCCATCGGATGCGTAGTCTACATGCATTTTTGCGTTGGAGATTTTATCCTCTTTGCGGCCGGAAACAGCTCCGAAATATTTGAGGGTGAGCTTGTTCTCCTTGTTTTGCCTGTCAAAGAAGGTCAGCGAGAAAGTGTCCTGTTTGTCGATGAACTCCTTTGTGTAGCGGCTGTCTCGTATAAAGATGCTGACAACGTTCTTTCCCCAGAGTACGCCGAGGGTACCCCAACTGGCTGTCATAGTGTTGACTTTTTTATCGTCCCCTGCAGTCACTGCCATCCATTCGCTTCCAATCTTGGAGAATGGATTGATTTCAAGGAGATCTGCGGGATAAGGCTGAAATGAATGCATAACAATCGCTCCTTTTTCTAATGATGATTAGTGATTTCACAAGTTTATTTCTGTAAGACTTAGTATAATCATACCATATTCGGGCAATGGATGCAAAAACTTTGTACAAAAATGAGAATATTTCAGAAACAGCTTGCAAAATTCTACAACATCTTGTAGAATTAGTAAGTAGTGGAATACGGGGTTGTGACCGTGTTCATTAGATCGGGTAACAGATCTGGAAATATTTTATGAAAAAATACGGAATAGAAATTTTGTAAAGGATGGGTAAGATATGGCTAAGAGAATCTTGATCGCAGATGATGCAGCATTTATGCGAATGATGTTGAAGGATATTTTGACCAAGGGCGGTTACGAGATCGCTGGTGAAGCGGCTGATGGTAATGAAGCACTTGCAAAATATAAGGAAGTGAAACCTGATTTAGTAACAATGGATATCACAATGCCTAACTGTGACGGAATTCAGAGTCTGAAGCAGATTAAAGCAGCAGATCCTGGCGCGAATGTTGTGATGTGTTCTGCAATGGGACAGCAGGCAATGGTTATTGAGGCAATCCAGAGCGGTGCAAAGGATTTCATTGTAAAACCGTTCCAGGCTGATCGTGTATTAGAGGCTATTAAAAAGATCCTCGGTGAGTAGTACATATGTAAAAGTATTTATAGAAAGGCGTCCGTGTCAGACGGGCGCCTTTTTTCATGCTATACCAGCTCTGCGATCCGGCTGACCGCAACATAGATTTCGGAAATCTTATACCAGGTCGGATAGTCGACGATTCCGGTGGCAGGTAATCCAAATACAGACTGGAATTTTTTTACGGCATCGCGGGTAGCGGGACCGAAAATGCCATCAGCAGTGACGGTAGGGATGGCAGGATAGTTCTGGTGAATGCGGTTTAACTGCTGTTGCATCTGACGGACCTTTGAACCGCTGGAGCCAATGGTCAGATCGTAGCCGGGCCAGGAGGAGGGAATACCCGAAATCTCGTCAGCGGAGTTGATGTAGATGCTGCTCCCGTAATAATTGCGAAGAATCTGAATTGCGGAATAGCCCTGATCACCCAGATATTTGGAACCCCACTGGGATAGCCAGTTTGGGCAGGTGACAGTACGCCCATCACAGTACTGCGTCAGAATCGGCTGGATGACATTTGGCCGGGAGAGGAAGTTTTCAAACATTTCATCTACGACTTGTGAAATTGGATCATAGATCGTGCGTCCGTAAGACCATTTCTGATCGTAGGCAGTGGAGGAAGTGATCGTGAAGTTATATCCTTTGTTTCTGTACATCGAAGCAAATAGTTTCGAGTAAAGGCTGGGAGAGGAAAAGGAAGTACTTCTATAGGGAAATTGTGGTGCGTCCAAAGGTTGGTAAGTATCGAACAAGCGGACAGGCCTATGAAGTCGTTATAAAATAATGGCAGCAAGGGTATAGATTTTAAGGACGATCGGAAGTATAATAAAGAAAACACAGATTGCGAAAGGAACTGGATGAGGCATGGGAATTGTAGAATTAGAAGAACTTGAGGAGTTAAGCGAGGATGCCTTGGTGGAACAACTCTCTGAATCAATTAGAAAAAGCGATATGGGAGCAACAAAGTCAACTGGAGCAGTGTCAAAGGACATGAGGGATAAATATGCAGTTTAGATAGAAAGGAAGTGGACAGATGGACAAGGATGTATTACAGGAACTGGTAGCAGGTATTCTTGCAGTGATGCATGACAACGTAGAGCGTATCGTTTTATATGGTTCTGTTGCCAGAGGAACAAACACAGCAGAATCCGATGTTGATGTTGCAATGCTTGTACATGGTGCATTGGATCGGGATACAGAAGACAGGCTGTCTGACTTTATTGTGGATATGAATATCAAATATGACAGAGTATTTTCTGTGATAGACATTGATGCGGAGAAGTTCTTTCAATGGGAAGCAGTTACACCGTTTTATCAAAATGTCAATAAGGAGGGAATCGTTCTTTGGAAAGCAGCATGATACAACTTTCACAGTATCGATTGGCAAGAGCAAAGGAAGTATATCACGATTCAGAAACACTTCTGAATCAGAAAAGCTTTGCATCTTCGGTAAATCGTTCCTATTATGCAATATTCCATGCATTGCGGGCTGTGACTGCGCTTGATGGTTTCGACTCCAGTAAGCATTCTGGGGTTATTTCCTACATGAATAGGGAATATGTAAAGACAGGAGTTTTTGATAAACGGTTATCAAAGATATTGGACACAGCCTTTCGACTTCGTGAGAAAGCAGATTACGATGATTTTTTTGTTGTATCATCAGATGCAACAAAGGAACAGCTTGAAAAGGCAGCGGAAGTCATTGGTATGGTAGAAGCGTATTTGCAGCAGAGATGGAATGAAATATTGGAAACTGCGGAAGAAAAATAAATAGTTTGTTTACCCACGGACAGCATCGTTAGGTGCTGTCTTTTTTCTTGCATTTCGTACACTTTCCAATGAAATCATTAGCTAATAACACCACAGACACCATGTTATATCAGCGTTATTGTATTTAATGTAAGGAGGGCAATAAAAGAGAAGCCCAAAACAAAATATTAAATGCGAAACGCAGGAGGAAAACAGTATGTGTAGAAAATTAGTAGTAACAAATCAGATCTTTTTAGGAACAAGAGCAATCTGTTATGAAGCTTACAGCTTACCCAAGAGAGAAGTCGTTGAGTTAACAGAAAAGCAGATCAAAGATGCATTAAAGGGTATTACAACGGATGAGATTTATGGTCTGGCTTTATCAGATGCAGGAGAACTGGTATTTGATACCGAGAACTTTTTCACAGTAAACATGATGAAAAAGGTTCACACAAATACGCTGATTCCTATGGTGGAAGATGATTGCTTGGCAAACTTATTCTATATTGTGCTTGGCACTCATAAGGAAAAGGGGAAGCTGGTTTATGATGTGATTTCCTCTCGATATGAGAGAACGAGTTTTACAGAGGAAAAGATCAAGACATTACTTGATATGCATATCATCAGTGCTGGTGCGAGGATGAATGGAGATGCTATTGAGGTAGCACCTTTGGAGAAGCCGAAAGCCTTAACAGAAAACAATGAAGTTGCACCAAATCAATATAAAACTAAGATAGTTTGAATAGGCTTGTCCCAGTAAGTGGATGAGCCTATTTTTCTACATAAAGATATATAATAGTAAATTATATTTTTAAGATTTTACGCTAGGGTAAATTTATTGTAGGTTTTTGAAAAAATACAAAAAGAGAGAACACCAAATGTGATAGTATAGATTCGCTAAAAAAATACGTCACAAAAGAAAGGTGTTCTCTCATGAATAGTATAACCGAATTTATTAAAAATG
>JALFNQ010000009.1 GCA_022773965.1 Lachnospiraceae bacterium | reverse complement strand
ATGCCACCGTGCTGACGACAGGTGCGAAGCACTGGCATCGGTAAAAGGATGTTTTTTATGTTTTTTGTTTTTGTTCCCCCAGCATTTTTCCACTGAACCATAAAAAGCCTTGCTTGCTTAATAAATTCCTCCGAAAGGAGTGATTTCCTCAGATTTATGTTTACCTTTGTCATTTATATGTCAGATATTCTTTATTTGAGTTTTAAGCAGCATTAAGGTAAGTGAATTTTCTGATATATGCAAGCATTGGATAATTTATTGTTATCCAATGACTTGCTTTCTTGTAAAAAATGACAAGTCTGCTAATTTAAGGACACTACAAACTGATTCGTTGGCTTATGAATACATTTTGCCATACACTTTTTATTTCATTGTTGATGTGCATTCAGGTTATGAACACTTTTGCACAGAAACCTGCATCTCAGGAAATTCCCGATTCAGCAACAATCGGGGAACCTGCGGCACAGCCTTTTCATCCTTTGCGTTTTGCCGGAAGAAAACTGGTCAGTAGCGTCACACTGCCAGACAGTGCAGATATTATAAAACATCAAAAGAAAAACATCTGGCGGGCCGGGGCTGAAGTTATAGGTTTTAATATCGGCCTCAATGCTTTTGACCGTTATGTGTTAAACGGACGTTATGCCCAAATCTCCTGGAATACAATCAAGAATAACTTCAGTCATGGCTTTGAATGGGATAATGACCATCTGAATACCAACATGTTTGCCCATCCCTACAACGGTTCGCTTTATTTCAACGCAGGCCGCTCCAACGGTTTCAATTTCTGGCAGTCAGAGCTCTTTGCGATAGGTGGAAGTGCCATGTGGGAGATGTGTATGGAACGTGAGTATCCTTCTACCAATGATATCATCGCTACGCCCATAGGGGGCGCTGCTATCGGAGAGGTGCTTTACCGCACGTCTGATATGATAACCGATGACCGTACGAGCGGCGGGGAGCGATTTGGTCGGGAACTGGCAGCTTTTGTCATAAACCCGACGCGCGGACTAACGAGAATTTTAACCGGAGATGCCTGGAAAAGGCGAAGTACGAGCGGACGCCGGTTTGGCATTCCCCCTGTAAGCATGAATGTTTCATTGGGAGGTCGTTATCTGGCACTTTGGGACAATGACGAAGGAACACAGGCAGGAGCTGTAGCGGAGATAGAGATAGAGTATGGAGACCGGTATGCTGAACAGACCAGGACACCCTATGACTGGTTCTCTTTTTATATGGAATTACAGGCTGTCAAGACTCAACCATTATTGAGCAGGGTCGAAATTATAGGACGTCTTTTTTCGAAGGAAGTGATAAACAGGAAAAAACTGAATGTATCCGTGGGAATGTACCAGCATTTTGATTTCTTTGATTCTGATACCATTAAATGGAACGCCAATCCGAACAGACTCTCTCCGTGCGTGGTACCATACAAACTGGGGACTCCTGCATCTTTCGGTGCCGGCACAATGTTCAGGTATCAGCCTGCAAAGAGTATGGTGTTTAACGGATTCATACACGCCAATGCCGTGATATTGGGAGGCATATTGACTGATTTCTACCGTGATTATCACCGTAACTATAATTGGGGATCCGGATTCTCAATCAAGGCCGGCCTTGACTGTGTTTTTTTTGACAACAAATTACTTTTGAGTTTAAGGAACCAGTTCTATCAGTTATACACATGGAAAGGTTATGACCAGAAATTTGACTGGTCACTGACTCCGCACGGTACCCCCGTCAATGTTCAAGGTGATAAGTCTCATTCGACCTTTAATCATTTTGAGGCGGAATTAAGCTATAAGATTGGAAAACGAATGTACCTGGCCGCAGAATTTGGTACCTTTATACGAAATACCCGATATGAAATCTGGTTAGACTACAATTATTACCCGAGAATTGAAAGTAAACAAATCAATGCAGAGCTCACGTTGAAATATGTAATTTAAACAAGAGCTTTTATTCCTCCATGAACTGTGTTGACATGACCGAGGCCACTTCCGTTTCCTGCGAGCCTATCTCAGCACGCTTCCATTCACGCATGTCTTGTATGCGGCTGTACATTGACGCATTGTGTATGGCCCGTATGTAGAATATGCGGCAGTTGCCGTCAACAGTCCTTATGATATCCGCAGGTGGCACTCGCTTCTGTTAACATCTTCCACGCAGTCATCGCCACAGAGAAACACGTCAGATATGGCTGACATTATTTCGTTACACTGGTAGCCGTTGTAGGTGGAGCTGCGAACTCCAAGAGTGCCGTTGATGACTTTGTCAAGTTAAAGCGCATAGAAAGCCTTGCTTGCGTAATAAATTCCTCCGAAAGGAATGATTTTCTCAGATTTTATGTTTACCTTTGCCATATGTCAGATATTCTTTATTTGAGTTTTAAGCAGCACTAAGGTAAGTGAATTCCTAACATGTGTAAGCATTGGATATTTTATTGTTATCCAACGACTTGCTTTCTTGTAAAAACAACAAGTCTGCTAATTTTAAGGAAATAGATAAAAAATGGACAAGACTGATTTTCTCACCAATGACGAACTACGCGTGAG
>JALFNQ010000254.1 GCA_022773965.1 Lachnospiraceae bacterium | reverse complement strand
CGCGAGGCCGTCATCCCCATCAGCACCGTCGGCCAGCAGATCGACCGGATCGCCTATGAGGCCGTCAGCCTGCTCGTCGACCAGATGAATGAGCGCAAAAAAAGAAGACCGGTTCCGCTCACGGAACCGATCCACAAGGTCGTCACCCCTGTCCTCATGCGCAGAGGAACCACCGAAAAGGATTTTCATTTGTCGCTGTAGTATCCTTGCACAGTTGCGCTACACACGCTCTATATACAGTTCAAACGCCACATCATCCCCCGCGATCTTTGGCAGCAGCACACCTCCTGCCATCAGGGCACTTCCGGTATAAGTCTGTTCCCCACCATTGATGTGGTAGTGCGCCTTCGCATCCAGTCCCCTCAGGCGCAGCCTCCTTCTAAGCGTATTGGAGGCTGCGCGGTAGATCACGCCCTGCACCAGTGCCCGGGACTGATCTTCTGCTACAAACGCCCATGCTGCCATTCCATCTGTGTATGGATCACTCAGGCGGAAATAGGCGCCATCATAGATGAGCGGCTGCAGCTCCCGATATTTCTTCACCTGCTCTGCCACTGTCTGCTTTTCCTCCTCGCTTAAGAGGTTCAGATCCAGCTCATAGCCGAAGCTGCCCGCCATCGCCACCGTTCCTCTCGTCCCGATCGCCGTCATTCTGCCGGTCTGGTGGTTCGGCACCGCAGACACATGGGAGCCGACGGTTGACACCGGGTAGAAAAAGCTCGTGCCGTACTGGATAAAGGTGCGCTCATGGGCATCTGTGTCATCACTGCACCAGATCTGCGGACAGTAGTAGAGCATGCCTGCGTCAAATCTTCCGCCGCCGCCGCTGCAGCCCTCAAATAACACGTGAGGAAACTCGCCGGTCAGACGCTCTAACAGCTCATACAGTCCCAGTACATACCTGTGGGGCAGCTCTGCCTGGCGCTCCGGTGCCAGCGCAGCGCTGTACCAGTCGCAGATACTCCGGTTCATATCCCATTTTACATACTCGATATGGTTTTCCCGAAGCAATTTGCTCATAGACTCATATAAATACTCCCGTACTTCCTCTCTGGACAGATCCAGCACCAGCTGATAGCGGCTGCGCACCGGGTCTCTGCCCGGAATGCGAAGCGCCCAGTCGGGATGTGCGCGGTACAGATCACTGTCCTCGGACACCATCTCCGGCTCAAACCAGAGGCCAAAACGCATGCCGAGTGCATTGATCTTTTCTACGAGCGCACCCAGTCCGCCCTTTAATTTCTGCTCATTGACCGTCCAGTCTCCAAGCCCTGAACAGTCATCATCGCGCTTTCCAAACCAGCCGTCATCCAGCACCATCAGGTCAATGTCAAGCTCCGATGCCTGCTTTGCGATGGAGAGGATCTTTTCCTCGTTAAAATCAAAATAGGTAGCTTCCCAGTTATTGATGAGGATCGGGCGGGCAGACAGCTTGTAATCACCTCTGCATACGTGGTTTCGGATCACGGAGTGGAACTGCTGCGACAGCCTGCCCAGTCCCTGTGTGGAGCAGGATAAAATTACCTCCGGCGTATAAAAACGCTCTCCAACCTCTAAGTTCCACGAAAACTGCTCCGGATGAATACCCATCACCATCCGTGCCTGTCCCAGCTGATCCACCTCGATCTGTGCCTGAAAGCTGCCGCTATACATGAGCGCCGCACCGATGCAAAGACCGCTCGTCTCCGTGCAGTCCTGCTCACACAGGATCAGCGCCGGGTTCTGCTGGTGGCTGGAGGTGCCTCTTGTGCTCTCGATCTGCTGAATGCCATGGAACAATGCCCTGCGCTCCATCTGGCGCTCCATCGTATGTCTGCCATGGAAATGCATCCAGTCCCAGGCTCCGTCATGTAAGGCTAAGCACACGGAATGTGCCCTCTTAAGCGTCACTGCTTCACTTCCGCCATTTTCAAAAACTACGCTTCGTGTAATGACATCCACTGCCTCCAAAACGCCATAGCGCAGGATCACCCGCAAACCGGAATATTCATCCCGCAGGCAGATCTCCAGCGTCTGTGCCTGCGCATCCTCCGCATAGACCGCCGGAAGTCCGGGGATCGCATATTTTCCGTCATAAATTTTATAAGACTCATAGCGCAGATCCAGCGCACAGCTGCCGTCTGCATGTACAGCTGCTGCCGCCGCAACCCGGTAATCTCCATTTCCCACTGCCGCGTACTCTAACGGCAGTGTATCCATCGAATAAGTACGCAGTTTTCCGGCATCATAAGGATTTCCGGAAAATCCCACATCCGGATAATCATACAGATAACACATACTGCAGTCTGTCTTTTCCCCATACCACAGATGATGCAGGATTCCAAATGCATCCACACCCATCTGATAGAGTGTGTGTGCTGTTGTCAGATGAAAAATATGTCCTTCAAATTGAATCGCCATAATATACTCTCCTTCCAATCGTAGCTGCTTAGACCCCGTCCCGATTTCTCAAAACTTCATCTCTATGCAGTCTCTCACCAATTCTAATCATCAATCAACCCTTCACCGCACCATTTGCAACACCATTCAAGATCTGTTTCTGGCAGATCACATAGAAGATCAGAATCGGAATCAGCGCCAGAATATAGGAAGCAAATGCCAGGTTATAATTCGTTCCAAACTGTGTCTGGAAATTCAGCTGTGCTAAAGGCAGTGTATTCTGTCCGGTTCCTGACATAATGACAAGTGGTGTCATCACATCGTTCCAGGTGCCAAGGGCGGTCAGAACTGCCACCGTCGCATGCATGGGGGACATCATCGGGAAGATCACCTTCCAGTAGGTTGTCCATGCACTTGCACCGTCAATGTTCGCAGCCTCCTCCATCGCCTCCGGGATATTTTTCAGATAACCCGCATAAAGTAACACGTTCATCGGCATATAGAATACCAGATAGAGTAAAACAACACCAGCCTTATTTCCAAGTCCCATCTGCGCTGTCTGCTTGACTAAAGGCATCATCAGGATCGCAAAGGGAACAAACATACCGCTGACAATGTACAGATAGATCAGGCGGAAGCCTTTTTTCTTTGCCATGCTGCGTCCGATCACGTATCCTGCGATTGAATGGATGAGGATCGCCAGAATGATCGTCGCTGCCGTGATCAGTAAGCTGTTGCCAAGGGAGTGCCAGAAATCAGTCACTTCCATCGCCTGACGGAAATTGTCAAGGCTCCAGTGGGAGGGAAAAGCCAGCGCGCCCGCCACATCGTTTGTCATCTCGCTGGGCTGCTTAAATGCAATGATCACTGCCATATAGAGCGGAAAAAAGACGGTCACTGTGCCAAGGATCAGCACCAGTGTAAGCATCCAGTTTGTCTTTGGTCCTTTGTATTTTTTCTGTATATTTGTAAGCTCTTTTTTCATTACAGCTGCTCCTCCTTTTTATTCAATACTGTCATCTGGAAAATGGAGATTGCTACGATCACCAGGAAGAAGATCACCGCATTGGCACTCTGGAAACCGAACTGTCCGCCGTCCATTCCGTTCCGGTAGATCAGATAGGAAATTGATTCCGTACTCTGTGCAGGGCCTCCCTTGGTCAATGCCATGATCTGGTCAAATACCATCAAAAGGTTTTTTGTACTGAGTACCAGATTAATGGTAACAAAAGGCATTACCAGCGGAAGTGTGATCTTCCAGAACTCTCTCCATTTTCCGGTTCCATCCAGCATACTCGCCTCATAGACCTCCTCGGGCACGGTCTGTAAACCGGAGATGTAAATGATCGTGTTCATTGCCACCGCCTGCCACACACCGACGATCAGCACGCCGATCCACGCATATTTTTCGCTGGCAAGAATACTGTTCTGCAGCCAGGAGATGCCAAATACATTTCCGACTGTGGGCAGAATGTAGGTAAAGAAAAAGCTGAAAATGTAACCGATGACGAGTCCGCCTAAAATATTCGGCACAAAGTAGATGCCGCGCAGTGCACTCTTAAAACGGATCCTGCTGTTTAATGCCAGTGCCATCACAAGGCTGATCACATTGACAAGCACGGTTCCCACCAGCGCATATTTGAAGGTAAACAGGTAGCTTTTTCCGACTCTCGCATCTGAAAACAGATCGATATAATTGCGAAGTCCTACATTTTCATAGGTTCCGTAGCCTCTATAGTTCGTAAAGCTGTACATCACACCCTTTAACATCGGCAGCGTGTTAAATAAGAAAAACAAAACCAGAACCGGTATGATCACTGCCAGAAATGTCTTATCCCTGTTGTTCATTTTCTTTTTCATTGTGCTCCTCCTGTCTTCTCCTGATACTCATTCACTCTGCGGATCAGATCCCTGTTATACCGCTCCCACTCCGTGTCAAATCTGTTCAGAAACGTCTCTTTTGCCTGTGCGCCCTCATCCAACAGATAGGTCTGTATCATCGCGTCTACGGACATCTCACTGGGATAATGGTGATCCTGATAATCTGCCATACGGCTGTTTTCGATGTAGGTGCGCATATCCTCCAGCTCTGCACTCAGCGTAAAATCGCCGTTCTTGCATGCGATACCTCCCTGATCCTCCTGATAGATCCGGATCGTCTCATCATCGTAGAGATAGCGCAGCACCTCATAGACCTCCTCGGGGTGCTCGGTATTGTTCATGACGCAAAACTGTAAGTCAATACCGGAATTCAATACATTTTCTTCCTCTGTATCGTTGGCAGGGAATGTAAAGGAGCCGATCTGCATATCGGGGTTCACCGATTTGATCTGCGGGATCGCATAGCTTCCGATCACATACATCGCTGATTCCCCGCGGGCAAATGCAGTACATGCATCATTGTAGCTGTAGGCGTAAGGATTCGGCTCTGCATAGTCAAGAAGCGTCCGGATCTTTTCTGCCACCGGCGCATAAGCCTCTGCAAACGTCGTCTCACCGAGATTTACCTGATTGCACACATCCGCATCACAGATGCCCACTGCCAGTGCATTCCACGGTGCCAGACAGGTCCAGGTGTCCTTGTATCCAAAATACATCGGCAGCACGCCCACGTCCTGCATCGTCTCGCACAGTGCGATGAATTCGTCCCATGTGGTCGGGATCTCCCATCCGTTTTCCTCGAAGATCTCCTTATTATACAGCACGCCTGCCGCGTTTGCTGCATAGGGAAGCGCGTAGGTTCCCTCCTTTGGCAAGAACTCCAGCTCCTTATTGATCGCAAGATAAGCCGGATTTACCGTGTCTAAGATATCCAGATCTGAAATATCTAAAAACAGATCCGCATCCAGAAAATTGGAGTAGTTGATATCACCGCCGATACCGATGATATCCGGATAATCCTCCCTGATAAACCGTGTCTTTAAGATCGTCATCGCCTCATTGGGTGATTCAATCTTTAAATAGATGTCATCATGCGTCTCGTTAAACCGGTCTGCGATCTTTTCGAATGCTACCACCGCCTCCGGCTTGTAGGACACGACTTCGATCTCTACGCGCCCGTCCTCTCTTTCTGTCCCGCATCCGGTCAGTGCAGTCGCTCCAACTGCCGCCGCAAGACCGGTTGCCAGACATTTTTTCCATACGCTTTTTGCCATATCTTTTCTCCTCCCGATCATTTTTTTAGTTTTCCCTTTTGATAGTCTTATTTTACATTCCTTTATGCGACTAATAAATAGCTGGATTTTTCAATTTTTATGGCAAAATGCGTTATTTTCTGTTATACTGTCACTGATAGACGCATTTTGATATATGCGCACAATTCAGAGCCAGGGTAATCGAAACAATATACAGACATCACGCTTGCATGAATGGCTGTATTTGTAGCGATTTCTTTGGCGAGAAGCCACATCGAGATGAAGCAAAGCGGAATCGAGATGGGGTCTGAATTGTATGCCGTTCAATATCCGAAAGGAGTTTCCTATGAGCAACTTATTATTCTCGGTTTTTCCGAGTGAAAATTTTATCGACCTTGGCTTATATCAGTTTGGCTGGGAGAAATGCGACCCCGGACATTCCTTTGGTCCCGCCGCAAGAAACCACTATCTGTTCCACTACATCATCTCCGGCACCGGCACACTGATGGCTGACAATGCTACGGGCGTGACACAGACCTATCAGATCAGAAGCGGTCAGGGCTTTCTCATCTTTCCGGGTCAGATCAATACCTATGTCGCGGATACTTCCATTCCCTGGGAATACGTCTGGCTGGAATTTGACGGCCTGCGGGTCAAAGAGGCTGTGGATCTCACTTCTCTCTCGCCTGACGATCCGGTCTACCGCTCACATTCCAAGGACAAACGGGAGCTTATGATGAATGAGATGCTCTATATTGTCCATCACGCCGAGCAATCTCCCTTTCATCTGATCGGGCATCTCTACCTGTTTTTGGATTATTTTCTGGAATCCTGCCGCAACACACAACCGGTCTCCAGCGGCAGGATAAGCGATTTTTACATCAAGGAAGCCATCAGCTTCATTGAACAGAATTTTCAGAACCACATTACTGTGGAAGATATTGCAGCCTTCTGCGGCGTCAACCGCAGCTATTTTGGCAAGGTATTTCACCGGGCGGTAGGAAAATCCCCGCAGGAATTTCTCATCAGCTACCGCATGGCAAAAGCGACGGAGCTGCTTCGGATGACCTCGCTGTCCATCGCAGATGTAGGAAATGCCGTAGGCTATGACAACCAGCTGCACTTTTCCCGTGCGTTTAAGTCCGTTTACGGTATCTCGCCGAAAAACTGGCGCACCCAGCACAAACTATAAACGCCCCGGCACAATTCCGGGGCGTCACATATCTGTTCCATATTCGCACGGGCAGATCCTTACCTGGTTCCGGCCTGAAATGTAACCCCTACTTTCCCGCCGGGAGAACAACCTGAAACATATTTTGCCCGTCATGGCTCTCCACCCAGATCTTTCCGTGATGGTTTGCCACAATGCTTCCGGCAATGGACAGTCCAAGCCCAAAATGGCTGCCACTATTTTCTCTGGCTTCATCTGCCCGGTAAAAGCGCTCAAAGAGCTTTTCCTGCTGCTCCTTCGGGATCGGCTCACCGGTATTTGCCACGAAAAGTGACAGCTTTCGTGCACGTAAAGCGGCATGGATCGTGATGGTTCCCAGCGGTGGCGTATAGCTGATCGCGTTGTCAAGCAGGATCGCTATCAGATTTTTCATCTGATCCTCATCTCCGGTCATATACATCTGCTCCTGAATGTCGATATTCAGGTTCAGCTTTTTTTCGTA
Organism: Lachnospiraceae bacterium; assembly: GCA_022773965.1. Lineage (GTDB taxonomy): Bacteria > Bacillota > Clostridia > Lachnospirales > Lachnospiraceae > W0P33-017. The sequence continues at coordinate 157 of JALFNQ010000254.1, read as the reverse complement.
AGCCACACTCTCCATGGGATAGATCACGTCCAGCAACGCCTCATCCACACAAAATCTGCTCTGGTTTGTCTGCGCCACCGGTGTGTCGAGACGCATGAGCGTCAGCATCTTATTTACCATGGCGATCATCTGCCCGGTTTCCTGCCTGATATACTGC
>JALFNQ010000223.1 GCA_022773965.1 Lachnospiraceae bacterium | reverse complement strand
AAAATGTTGATTTTCCACAGCCGCTTGGCCCGATAAATGCCGTGATCTCATGCTCCGGCAAAGTCATATTGATGTTTTTCAGTGCATGGAAATCCCCATAATAAAGCTCAAGATTTCTGACTGCAAATTTGTCCGCCATATATGTTCTCCTTTTGTTTTCCTAGCGTATCTATTCAGCACCTTCAAGTTCTCATCTGGTCTGAACATCTGCCTTCTGGTACTTAGTATAGGAAATCCATGTAAAATCCATCATCATCCATATGTAAAAACAAAGTAAAAAAGGTGTAAAAAACTGTCTGTTCTCTGTGATCTGGCATCACACAGAGAACAGACAGCTTCTGCTTCATTGGCAAAATATGCAGTTTCAGCCTGCCATGAGACCCGCTTCAAAGGGAACTCTACAGGCTTATTCTCTTTTGTCCCCAGACAAAAACCGCCGAATCTGCTCTTTTTTCGCCTGCGCATCCCTGACTCCCACATCGTAGAGCGCCTGCAGCTTATCCGGGTCTTTTTCGACACGGCTGATCTTCATGTGCTCAGAGGGCCGAAGAACCAGCACCTTTCCCTCGCGCTCCAGCTCTCCAAGACGCGCGGTGGAAGCATTATACATGATATGGCGGTCACGCACCTTCTGTGCAAATTTTGGATATGCATTTGCATAACACATCCGGGGGAGCAGGGGTGACATTGGCTTTTTCACATATCCGGCGGGCTTTGTCAGCACCACCACGAGTCTGTCATAGCCCATCTCCATAAATTTTTCAAAGGGAATACTGTCCGTAACCGCCCCGTCGAGATATTTTTTTCCATTGATCTCCACCGGCTTTGAAACGAACGGCATGGAACCCGATGCACGCAAAACATCCATCTGCTCAAACACGCTGTCTATTTTTATGTACTCCGGCTCTCCGGTCTCCACATTTGTCACTACTGCGTAAAAAGGAATTCCGGACGCCCGGTATGTCTCATCATCGAACACGTCCAGCTCTCTGGGCACGCGATGGTAGGCATAATCCGTATCCACGATATTTCCTGTACGCAGCAGCGGCCGCAGCCCCAGATAATCCGGGTCTGCATTAAACCGTTTATTATAGCGGATCACCCTTCCCGCCTGCCTGCTCAAAAGGTTCACACCAAACAGTGCGCCCGCCGAGACACCGATCACGCCATCAAACGTAATATCCTCCTCCATAAATACATCCAGCACGCCCGCCGTGTACATACCGCGCATCGCTCCGCCCTCTAAAACCAGCCCTGTTTTCATCTGTTTTTTTCCTTGTGACATACTTCTACCTCTCATATATAGAAAGCGCGTTCTGCGAACCTTCTGTTATCATGAATCATAAATTTTGCTCACAAGCAATGATATTACAGTCTTTGTCACAGCTTTGCACATTATCAAATGCTTTAGACAATTCAAAAACATCATTCGTGTATCGCATCTGCGATATTGCATCTACGGAATATTCCAGCTGCTTGACGAATAGTCTGCCAATGACTATAAAATAGGCATTTACTTGTCGTTTCCCTCCAATCTGATACCAATTTTAGCAGAAAAAAATTGCTGTGTAAACGTAATCATACCAGTTCTCTTTTATTCATTTTATGATACACTAAAAGAAAATAAAATCATGGGCACCAAAGGAGGCTCTACATATGACAAGAAGAGAACATGAAATCACCGATTCAGATCAGATCACACAAATTTTAGACACCTGCAAAATTGTCCATCTCGCGTTCATCGATCAGGGAAAGCCCTATCTGATCCCCATGAACTATGGCTATTCAATGGAAAACGGTGCGCTGACCTTATATGTGCACAGCGCCACAGAGGGGCACAAGCTGGATGTGATCCATGCAAACCCAATGGTCAGCTTTGAGATGGAATGTGATCTGGAGCCCTTTGAAGGCAAGGTGGCATGCCAGTACGGGCTTGCCTACTCCACCGTTTTTGGAATGGGAACTGCCGAGATCCTGGATGATCCGAAAGAAAAGGGAGACGCACTTTCCAACCTGATGAAGGTTCAGACCGGCAAGGACTTTACCTTCGATGAAAAAATGGTCTCCATTGTGAGCGTCATAAAAATTTCGGTCACAGAATACGCTGCCAAGCACCGCCCCATTCCGGAAGGGCTCCGCAAAATATAAGCATCTACATACTTATCTGACAAATCCAATCAAAGAGAAAAAACGTGGGCCGCATACGCAGCCCACTTCTTGTATCACCGGACTTATTTCTTTGTCGTCTTGCTCACCGCACTGCTCCACTTGCCGTAAGCCTTTACCTTTTGGCCAAGTTCATCCGTATATGTTTTGTACGTGCGGATCTTTACATAGTACTTCTTGTCACCGGTCAGCTTTTTAACGGTGCAGCCGGCCTTGCTCCCTGACACTTTCACGGTCTCTGTCTTTGATTTCGGAAAGCTCTTGCTGGTACTGTAGCAGATCTCATAGCCGCTGACAGAAGCCTTTTTCCATGTGAGCTTCAATGCCTTCGACTGTGCAGTTACCTTCACACCGCTCACCTTGCCGACCGTGGGTATCTGAACCGTATTTCCCTCAGAATTTGAGAATGTGATTCCTGCTACAGAGAAACCATAAGCCTGATTCGCCGCTACCGGATCATCCTGCGCATGATAGATCAGGGTAACTCCTACCCGTCCGTCACCCGGTACAGATGCGATCTCCAAAGGATTTCTTCCCTGGCTGTCCTTCGCCGTTGACTTGCTGCCCACATTCTCCAACTTGTTTCCGTTCACAGATACGACCTGAAAATCCAGATCATTCAGGTCAAAATCTCCGACGATTTCTGAGCCGTTTGTCACGTTTTCGTAGGTTTTTCCACCGATACGGATGGTCAGAAGCGTTGACTCTTCCGTTTCGGCAAGCACAGATAACGGAGCAAGCAGGCTCACAAAACAGATACATAATACCAGTAACATGCTTCCTAATTTCTTCTTCATTGTTTTCGTCATTGACACGTCCTCCTCATACATAATTATTTGTGCGCACGCACGATATGATATAAAATTTTATCATATATTCCGCTCTTTTCCCTAAAATTACCAAAGGAGGCATTGGACTTTTTTGGCAATTTTGTTACAATTCACACGTCAGCCAGCTGACCTGTAAATTGCAACGAATTTGGCGATGCTTCGCATGCAAAATCGCCAAATTCATGGCTCATGTACATTTATGGCACGTAGCCCGCATTAAATGCTGGCTACTGTTTGATCAGTAACGCAAGTTTTTCTTTTCGTTTTATGAATCCTATTATATAATAATCGTAGCTGCTCCGCACCTTCACAGTTGCAATTCAATTATCCATAAAATCGTCTTCGATGAGTGGATTTGTAAATGATTACATGCCCCTATTGAGGCTTTCTGGAAGGAAAACAAGCAGATCTATGAGACAGGGACAATTGGAATGAAATTCAAAGACTATATCAATCAATACATCGAAATACTCGGCTGCTCTGCAAAAGAGCTGGCAGATACATGCGGGCTATCGGCTGCTGTGATCAGCCGCTATCGCACGGGAGAACGGGAACCTGCCGCAGACAGTGAGCAATTGGAAAAACTGATCACCGGGTTTACAAAGCTGGCGGAAGAAAAGGACATTGCTGGCATGTCTGCCGAAAAGCTGCGCGCAGAACTGGATGCTTCACTGAACCTGAAAAACAATACTTATGACAATTTCATCACAAATTTTGACCGTCTGATCTCTACACTGAATATTAACATGAAGGCTTTAGCAAAAGCATCGAGCTTTGATGTCTCCTATCTGTACCGCGTCCGCTCCGGTCAGAGACGCCCCAGTGATCTGAATGTCTTTTGCAGCAATGTGTGCCGGTACATCGTATCCCGCCACAATACGCCTGCTGACAAGGAGCTTGTGGCTTCCTTGACCGGATGTACGATCGAGCAGTTACAGACAGACACCAGCTATATGGATCTGCTGCAAAACTGGCTGCATAACGGTGCTGCCACACACACTGCCAGTGATATGGAACAATTCCTGAATAATCTGGATTCCTTCAATCTGGATGAATACATCCGCGCGATCCATTTTGATGAGCTGAAAATCCCGACCGTGCCTTTTCAGATCTATTCGCCCCGCTCCTACTACGGGATTAAAGAAATGCGCAAAGGGGAGCTGGATTTTTTCAAACATACCGTTTTATCCAAGTCCATGGAACCCATTTTTATGTGCAGCGATATGCCCATGTCCGACATGGCAAAAGACATGGATTTTAACCGCAAATGGATGTTTGCCATTGCTATGTCTTTAAAAAAGGGACTCCATTTGAATATCATCCACCATATTGACCGCCCATTCCATGAGATGATGCTGGGTCTGGAGAGCTGGATTCCCATCTACATGACCGGCCAGGTATCGCCTTACCATCTGCCGAATGTGTCCACGCAGATCTACCATCATTTCAACTATGTATCCGGTACGGTGGCACTGACCGGTGAATGTATAAACGGCCACCATGACCGCGGCAAATATTATCTTACCAACAACCGTGAGGAGGTCGCCTACTACAAACAAAAAGCCGCTGACCTTCTGGCAAAGGCACAGCTGCTCATGGAAATCTTCCGCGCAGAGTCAGAAACACGATTTGAAGCTTATCAGCAAGTGGAGACACACGAAGAAGGAAACCGTCACAATATTCTGTCCGCACCACCCATTTACACCATGACTCCGGAGCTTTTGGCGCAGATCCTAAACCGCGCTGCTCTTTCTGGGGAGGATCTGAAAAAACTGTTGCACCATGCAAAAAAACAGCGGGAGCTTATGGAAAAGACACTGGAGCATGCAGACATCTGTGACGAATTTGCTGTCATTTCCGAGGAGGAATTTCTCACGCACCCGGCGCAGCTATCCTTCGAGGATGCCTTTTATGAAACAGATATCCCCTATACTTACGAGGAATATCTGGCTCATATCCGGTTGACGAAGGATTTCGCCATGATACATCCCCGCTACAGGCTCCATACACTGGTCCAGCAGACCTTCCGCAACATCCAGATCCGCATCATAGAGGGAAAGCTTGTGCGGATATCCAAATCCCGCACTCCGGTCATCCATTTTGTCATCCGACATCCAAAGATGGTGCAGGCGATTGAAAACTTTGTTGCTCCGGTAACAGAATAGCCGGAAGCAATTACCCAGACGATGATGGCTTATGACGGTCAAGTCATTGTCCATCATCCGGGTAATTTTCCTTATCCATCGTGACGGATTCCTCAATCAACCTGCCAATCACGACATACCGCGCATCATCATATGCATAAGAGCATGTAGATAAAATGACCAGTCTGTCCTCCGGGGCAGCTGTGACGCCCGAAATAAAAGATGATACCTTCTCTGCGTGTGACAAGACAGACTCCCTGTCTGCCACTGTAGCAGGAACCTCATACAAAATATCATTGGTATCCGTAGTATATCCGGCAATCAGTTCCAACTGATACCTCTTTTCCGGTGTAAATAAATACATCACCGGATGCTCCTCATAATAGCCCGGATTCTGGTAATCCATCAGGGAAGCAAACATGGAACCGTTTTTCATATTATGCCCATAGATCAGCGTGATTTCGTCTGAAAAATCCGGGCTGTTCCGATAATCCACAAAAAGCGTCCCACAATTGGCATGGGTTCCATTTAGCAGTCTCTTCAGATAATAATTATTGTCATCTGCCTGCGCTATCGCATCATTTATTTCTGTATCCGGACAATACAGCCATGCTACGGCATCCTGACTAATCTCATGGAGACTGTCAAAATCTATAGCCGCCGGAATTTCCACTTCCTGTTCCCCGGCTTCTTCTAATTCCTGCTCTTCGGCTTCCTTCGCTTCCTGTTCCCTGGATGTTCCCTCACTCTCTGTTTTCTCTTCTGCAATCATAACCGCCTGTTCCAGATTCCTTGTATAGTTCCTGCTTTTGATATCATCAATCAGATAATTTCCTATTTTCCATATCAGCACGAGCATGACAAGAAATAAAATGATTTCAATGCCTATCATTATTCTGTTCTGCACAGCTTTTCTGTTTTTCTTATCTTTGCATTCCATCCGTTTATCTTCCTCTTTATAATCTGACTGCCCCTTTATTGCCACACTTTTACGAAAGTATATGCTTCATCTCCGCGGAGTACAGAACCGAAGTAATAACGTAAATGCAGGAGCAAAGATCATATTTCCCTGCTCCTGCATTCGTAGTACCCTTATTTTTACTTATCTTTTAACAGAATCTTTCTTCTGACCAGTTCAATTACTGCAAGTGCAAGAGCCGATACAAATAACAGTATCGTCCACAGCCCCATTTGACTATCATCCCCAGTCTGTGGTGCTGTCAATTTTTTATCGACACCATCTGGCTGTTCTGTGTCATAGCTTGCAGTCGGATGATCCTTTCGTGAATCGGAGCGGTCGGAGTTTTTCGGTTCTTCTGGTATTACTGGTGAGTCAGGTGTTTCCGACTCGGAAGGTGTCTCCGGCTCGACTGGTGTTTCCGGCTCGGCTGGCGTTTCCGGCTCTGTCGGTGTTCCCGGCTCTGTCGGTGTTTCCGGCTCGGCTGGCGTTCCCGGCTCTGCCGGTGTTTCCGGCTCGACTGGCGTTCCAGGTTCTGCCGGTGTCTCCGGCTCGACTGGTGTTTCCGGCCCGGAGGGTGTCTCCGGCTCTGCCGGTGTTTCCGGCTCGACTGGCGTTCCAGGCTCAACTGGCGTTTCCGGCTCGACTGGCGTTCCCGGCTCTGCCGGTGTCTCCGGCTCGACTGGTGTTTCCGGCCCGGAGGGTGTCTCCGGCTCTGCCGGTGTCTCCGGCTCGACTGGCGTTCCAGGCTCAACTGGCGTTTCCGGCTCGACTGGCGTTCCAGGCTCTGTCGGTGTCTCCGGCTCTACTGGTGTTTCCGGCCCGGAGGGTGTCTCCGGCTCTGCCGGTGTTTCCGGCTCGACTGGCGTTCCAGGCTCTGTCGGTGTCTCCGGCTCTACTGGTGTTTCCGGCCCGGCTGGTGGCTCCGGCTCGACTGGTGGCTCCGGCTCACCCGATACTTTCTTCCACTGTGCATACAAAACATTCTTTTTCTCAGAATTGATCTGTATCACATAATCCGAATTTTCTGCATAGGTTGTCCCCGTACCATCTGCTGACGTATTCCAGCCTGAGAATGTATATCCTGGCCTTTCAAACCGGTTTACTGCTGTCTTTATGGTGGCACCTGCCTCTGTCGACTCGTCATACATACTTCCTACGGCATCCTCTGCGTTCTTATCATAAACAAGCTGAACAAATGTTTTCGGATCATGCGCAAAAGAAAAACCAAGACGATCTGTAGTAGTTTTCAGACCTTTATATCCTGCAAGAGCCTCTGTTGCAGGTGCCGTCATTTTGTAATTTGGAACAGCACACATTACCATATACACATAATCAGAGCTGCCAGTAAGTGAAATTACATAATTACCCTCCGAAACGGTGCTGTTCTCCGGCTGACTGGCAAGAACTACTTTCTTGTCCAACGAATCTACATGTACATACTCCTCCTTATCGGCAGGACTGCGATAAACCTGCACTGTCACGTCATCCAACTGGGTAACATCATGCTGCGTGCCATGATCCACTTTAATTGTACCGCTTAAGGTAAAATTATATTCCCAGTGGGCATACACAGTTACGTCGTCCCTCTGTGTATGCAATGTCTCCGCTGTCACCTGTGTTCCACCGACTGCCTGTGTGTACCACCCGGTAAAACGGTAAGTATCATCCTCCTGCACTGCTGCCGCAGGAAGTGTTCCATAGGCACTCATGTACTCAATATCTTTACTGCTGACCGGATCCGTCTGTCCATCCCCAATGCTTACCGTCTGTCCCGGTAAATTTGCATCAAAGTTCAGCTTATATTTCCCGGCTGCCCACTGTGCATAGAGCACATCATCTTTTGCCGTCAGTTTATATGCAGCATTCGGTAAATAACTGGTTCCCCGCCCATCCTTTGCGGTATTCCAGCCGGTGAATGTATATCCGTCTCTGACAAAAGAATTAGCCGAAACTGTTACGTCTTCAAAGGTATGCCCTATAGTTGGTTCCATTGTCCGATCGGCACCTGTAAAATTCGCATCATATTTTAAGCTGTCCTGATCAGCTGTATAATAAAGCTTCAACTGCAGTGGCTGACTCTCTGTGCATTTTTCCGTCAAGGTTCCACTCAGTACTTCCTGATTGCCGTTTTGATCATAGCCTTTCTGATAAGTATAGCCCTCATAGGTCTTCGCTACCGCCGCAACCGGATCTTCTACACCGCCCTGGATCAAAGCCCCTTCAGATGCGACAACTGCGCCAGAGGAATCCAACCTGTAATGGATAATCCTATAGTACGGGCTCTCCCGAAAGCGTGCCGTCAGCTCTTTTCCCGCTGTCCCCACAGAATAGGAAATCTGCTGGGACGTACTATATAACTGTCCTCCTTCATACCAGCCTTCAAAATAGTACCCGGCAGCCGGCTTTGCATTCACACTGACCGTTTCATTATTCTGTGCACTGTAAACATATGCCCCAATTTTTCCACCAATCGGCGGAACTCCGGCAGAATTCTGCTCCGGTGTGATAAACTCTACGCTTCCACCGGTTATACTCTGCACATAGCTTCCCTGCTCCAGTGTTTCAGGAATAATGCTTTGCCTGTATGTCCACTGTGCGATAAATTTAAGTCCTGCTGTATCTTTGACTTCGACGGACTTCGTGTTTTCCTCGCGATCGTCATATGTAACCGTGAAGGTTCCCTGCGTATCCTCTCCCTCCAGTGGCGCTTTGTATATGATCGTATGTTTTTTTGGCACCAACAGCTTTTCCGCCGTATAAGACACCAGCCACCAGCCCGAAAAGTCTGCATTCGCATAGGCAGGAAGCTTTTCGTCCCTTGTATATGTCTTACTCCCCTCATCTACCGTAAATTGGCTGTCACTGGTGGTAAAAGACGCATCATTCTCACCCTCTCCCCAGCTTCCGCCATTGGTCTCATAAGCAACCGTAGATTTTTTCGTAAAAACAAATCGGATGGCAGTAGGTCCGGTGAGATGATATTGATAGGAATATTTATTGGAAGCCTGTTGGGTAAACTTCTCCTTTCCATAAAATACATCGTTCATGTATGCGCCTAAAAACTCATAACCGTCCTTGGCAGCGGCCTGCAATGTAAGATATACATCATTAACTGAAGTCGTCGATACCGGTTGTTGCTGTGTCACTTGATATGTGGTCGTTCCCGCCGTCTCATCATTATCATGTGGAATCATGACGTCAGCTGTTCCACCAACCGTAGCCCTTGCTGTAACCGGCTGAAAAAGCCTAAGCTGAATATTATCCAGCAGGTTTCCGATGGAATCACTTGCTGTCCCAAGCCGGCTTACGGATACAAATGCAACGGTTGTCCGGGTCTGTTTTTTCGGAACGCTGTATCTGTAATCCAGTTCATTCGCTCCAAAGGTTTTAGGCTCATCCGCATTCTGGCTGTAATAATTATATCCACACTTATGCCATGCACCATAATTTGACGCAATGATCCATACATTCCACTCCTGTGAATAAATATCACTTTGTCTGAGGCTGAAATTATCTGACGTTCCCCCCTGGAAGGTTCCCTTTTGGTCAAAGGGTCTGGAATATACCGTAATCTTCTGACCGACCCCCTCCATATTCGCCTGATAAGCATCCGGTAATGAAGAAGCATTTGCCTTTACCCAGTCTACCATCTGCATGAACTGGTCTCTGCCTGTCCTGGTAGGCTTTACCGCATCGTATTGCTGCTGTGGTCCGATAATAAGAGCCATGGTATCTAAGCCTTGCCGGCCTCTGTGTGAAAGCCCCCACTCATAAATGGAATCCCCCTGTGTGAGTAGGTTCTGGTACAGCGTGCTTTCCTGATTTGCATTTAACTCAGCGCCCTGATTCCCCTCATCGGGTTTTAATTCTAATTTACCTGCCAGGTATATACGGTTCGCCTTATAGAATTCGATTTTCTGATCAGTTGCCGTTGTACTCCACCCCGGTACCTGTGACATATCATACATACTATAAGTACTCGAATCGCTTAGTACCGGAGTTTCAAAGCTTCCATTGATGATGGCATTGTTGATACTGACAGTATCTATTGGTTCTTCTGCCCGAACCTCATACAACAAAGCAGGCAGATTTCCCACAAAAATTCCACTGCACAGCATCACACAAACAAATTTTTTTAACAGGATTCTGATTTGTTTCTTCATGCTTTTCCCTCGCATTCAACATTTTGTTCGGGATAAATTATAGCACAACTTTCCTTACATAAACCTTACACTTTTATTTACGGCCTTTTTCATCCCGTCCAACTGCTCCTTCCGATACTCCGCCCATGGATATCTTTGCAGATATGCACCGTTATATTTTTCTATGGCGCCGGATTCTCCGTTCAGTATCCGGTAAAGATCGCATTCCACCAGATCCGTGTTCAGGCATTTTTTCTGTCCGTTTGTCACTATGATATCAGCTATGCCTGCCTCCTCCAAGATTGCTTTCAATCTCGACATGCTTGTCCAGTAGATGTTGTCACTGGTATATTTTGACCACAGACAGGATTTTACTTCTCCTTTTGTAACACCCGTTTCTCCCCTGTCAATAAGAAGCGCCATCAGTTCTTCCTGCTTGGTATGGCCAAACCGGAGCAGTTCACCGTTCACTGTGATCAGTAGGTCCGGCATCGTCTGGATCTGAATCTCCTTTTCCGGAATGTCGCGGATATAGGATGCTTTTTTTAACTGCTTTTCGATATCTTCACTCAGGTATGGCTTCAGCAGATAGCCCACTGCATCCACCTCAAAAGCCTGCAGCGCATACTGTTCATAAGCTGTCACAAAGATAATACGAATATTCCGATCGATCTTTTTCAATCGCCTTGCAAGCTCTATTCCGTTGATAATGGGCATCTCAATATCAAGAAATGCCACATCCACCGGATGTTCCCCTGCCCATGCAAGTGCTTCTTCACTGCTGCTGAAGGTTTCAAGGGTGTCGATCCTGGAAAGCCCCCGGACAGTCAGACGGAAATTCTCCAGCAAAACCTTTTCATCATCCACATAAACGATTCTCAATTTTTCTCCTCCTCAACCGGTATTTTGATCATTACCTTTGTTCCCTCACCGAATGTACTTTTGATGGAAAGGCTTCCTCCCACCATATTCTCCAGACGGTAGCGGACATTGCGGATGCCTACGGACTCCTCACTCCCGCATTGCTCAGGCACAAAACCGATGCCATCATCCGTGACTGTAATCTCCACACAATTTGTGGTTCTTTTCGTATGTAAGCATATGGTTCCGCTCCTGCCGGCCCCGATCAGGCCATGCTTGATCGCATTTTCCACGATTGGCTGTATGGTAAGCGGCGGGAGCTGAAAGCTGGTTGTCCCGATCTCTTTTTCAAACCGGATCCTGTCCTCAAAACGCAGCTGCTCCAATGCAATATAGTCCTCCAACTGCTCCAGCTCCACATCAAAATCAATGAGTCCCTCTTCCTCGATGATCCTGATATTTTTCCGCAAGTATCTTGAAAAACGTATCAGGGCGTTATCTGCCTTTTTCGGATCTATCTTACAATAACCACTGATGGTTGTAAGGACATTAAATATAAAATGGCTGCGTATCTGGCTCATCATAGAGGCAATCCGCCGCTCTGTCAGCTCTCTTTCCTTTTCCGCTAATTCCCTGTTTTTTTCAGCAAGCTGCCGCTCCTGTTCCGCAAGCTGTAATTCCTTACTGCTGTAATTGTTCATGGTAGCAATCCCCAGGAACACAATATAAAGAAGAAACGCAAGCAGGGAATACACAAGCCCCGATGAATTGCCCTTGATATAAAAGGCTGCCACATCTGCGATCACACCCGCAAGACAAATATATGGCAGCCTGCTTCCCAATGGTATCCGGGACTTCTCCCGATATTTCACCCGTTCATTTATGACGATGCTGATCGCAAGGATCCCGCCTATAACAATTAAAATATGCGAAACAAACAGAGTTTCCCTTAGATCAAACACATGAAGGAACTGAAGCATGAGCTGTATCAGGCTGAAAGAAACGGCACATATACAGTAGCAGTCCAAAATCCAGCGGTGCCTTCTGTCAAAATATCCTTCTATCCACTTCATAAATGGAACCATGCCAAGCACCAGCATGAGAACAGAAACATAAAATAAAAATACGGGCTTCTCCATGAGTATAAATGGTGTAAACCTTGTGTCTGTCAGTCTCCAGAATCCCATCATGACAGAAAACATTCCCAATGCCAAAAAATTTTTTCCTCTTCTCTTTTTGTACATATGATAGCCTGACACACAGATATAGACCACACCGACAAAAACCGCCATCATACCTAAGATCAGCTGGGGCAGATCCTTTGATAAACGATCTTTGTAAATCGCCAGCGCAGAGCCGATCAGGAAGTCTATCTCCCTGTCGCGAAAACTCGCATAGACCGGCGTAATTTCTGCACGAACCGTCTTTCCGGCATCCTCCCGGCAGATTGGTATCATGACCCAATTACTGCCCACCGTCTTACTCATCCGGTGATCGTCAGGAGGCATCAAGCGAAATACCAGCTCCCCATCCAGCCATACTTCTACATACTGATGAACGGTATAAAATGCGAGCGTTGTATCAGCAGCAATCGTTTCATCAAGGGTAAAGGTATATTCCTTTCTGATACCCGCCGGGGCATCGGCATCCGGTATTTCCTGACAGATATCATCCTCCACGATCATATATTCCTCGCTGACCCTTTTCTGAAAAACCGCTGCGTTATCTCTGGCACCAAGCAGGATGATAAAAACTGCAGCTACTATCCATGCTGTTACCGTCAGCCAGAAGGACCATTTGGACAAGCAGACAGCCCGCTCTTTATATTTGGTTTTATCTGAATCCGGCATAAAATCTCTCCTTATGTTTTATAATCAAAAGCTCCTCTATCCATATTTTGACCACAATATTATACACGTTTTCTAACAGAAACACTATCAATTTTATAAATATACCAGATCCTTAAAGATTTTGTCACGCAGCACGCAGAAAATGTATCTCCCTGATCAGACGCAACCAAACCATCCTGCATACCTTACATCCGAACGCAAACATCCGGACAAAGCAAAAGAGCCGGATCTGGGTATCCCAGTCCGGCTGACCGCTCGCCTATGCCTCCCCGTGCTGTTTCTGCACGCCAGATGCAATTCTGCCTGATATGAAGTTGATAAAAATGACAAGTACAAGAAGTACGACTGCCGTGGCATACGCCTGATCCGTATTTAATCCTTCCTTGGACAGCAGATACATATGTACCGACAAGGTTCTTCCGGAATTGAATATGGATGACGCCGCTTTTGTAACAGTTCCTGCCGTATAGATCAGCGCCGCTGTCTCGCCGACGATACGTCCGACGGAGAGAACGATTCCGGAAAAGATACCGGGCATCGCTGCAGGGAGGACAATCTTAAAAATCGTGCGCAGCTTGCCGGCTCCCAGTCCAAAGCTGCCCTCGCGGTACTTTTTCGGTACGGAAAGCAGGGCTTCCTCGGTGGTTCTCATAATAACCGGAAGCACCATGATCGCCAGCGTCAGTGCACCTGACAGGATGGAAATTCCAAACAGGCTATTGAAAAACAACATACCGAACAATCCATATACAATGGAAGGAATTCCTGTCAAGGTCTCCGCCGTCATGCGGATGACCGGCACGAAACGGTTTTTGGAGCTGGCATATTCTACCAGATAAATGGCTGAACCGATACCAAAAGGAATCGCGATCAGAAGCGTCAGCACGGTCATTATCAATGTGTTGATGATGGAGGGCAGCATGGATACATTTTCCGAATCATACTCCCACGCAAAGAGCTGCGGTGTGAGATGCGGTACACCCTTCACTAATATGTAAACAATCAGAAAGCCCAGCACCAGCACGGTGAGTGCCGCCGCTATAAGGGTGACTGCTTTCAACACATGCGCTTTGATCTGATTTTTCTTTATGATCCGTTCATCAGACTGTACTTTCGTCATCACTCATGCACCGCCTTCCGTTTTACCAGACTAAAGCTGATATTGATGATCAAAATAAATACAAACAACACTACACCAGTTGCGATCAGCGCCTGTCTGTGCAGATCCTGCGCATAACCCATCTCGATGACGATGTTCGCCGTCAACGTACAGACACCCTTTAACAGTTCGTTCGGCGCGCGCAGCACCGGCATATTTCCGGCTACCATGATGACCGCCATCGTCTCTCCGATGGCACGGCCGATGCCGAGGATCACACCTGCAAAAATACCTGATTTTGCCGCAGGAACGACCATGCGGTAAACGCTCCGCTCATGGGTTGCCCCCAGCGCCAGAGAGCCCTCATAGTAGTTTTTCGGGACAGCCCGTATCGCTGATTCGGACACATTCACGATCGTGGGCAGGATCATGATTCCAAGTAAGATACTCGCCGTCAGAATACTGTAGCCTTTTCCACCGATAAAATTTCTCACAAAAGGAACCAGTACGACCAGTCCGAAGAAACCATAGACAACAGAAGGAATACCTGCCATCAATTCCACACCTGCTTTCACGACCGGATAAATCTTTTCCGGACAGAAACGCGCCAGAAATACTGCTGTGAGAATGCCGACCGGCACTCCGATGATGATCGCGCCCGCTGTCACATACAAGCTGCCGACGATCATCGGTAAAATTCCAAAATCGCCGTTTCCGGGACGCCATGTCTTACCAAGCAAAAATTGAATGACACCGATCTCTTTGATCGCCGGTGCTCCGTTTACAAATAGAAAAAAGCAGATCAGCCCCACCGCAAGTATGCTGATACATGCGGTGGTAAAGAAAACTGCTTTCATGATTTTTTCTTTCAGGACTCCTGATCCTACCATGTTGTGCGCTCTCCCTTGAAGATTGCTGCGATGTCATCTGTTGAAAGATCATTCACATCATTTGCGTTGTTTACGATCACTGCAATACCATCCAGTGCGATAGATGTAGACTGGAGACCAGCCTCGATCTCGCTGTCTTTCAGCTCACGGCTTGCCATACCGATATCACAGGTACCGTCGATTGTCTGAGTCATACCTGTGGTAGAATCGCTCTCCTGAAGCTCGATCTCTGCACCACTGTTGACTGCCAGATATGCCTCCTGTAATTTCTCCATAACCGGAGTTACAGAAGAAGATCCTGCTACGACGATCTTTCCGGTTGCGCCGTTGCTCTCAAAAGGAGCTGCATTGTCATCAATCTTGATGTATCCCTTTTCCTCGATCACTGCCTGTCCGTCAGCGCTCATGATGAAATTGATAAAATCCTGTGCTACGTCTGACACATCTCCTAAAGTTGCAATGTTGAAAGGTCTTGCCAACTCATAAGTACCATTCTTTACATTTTCTGCAGTCGGATCCACACCATTGACCTGAACAGCCTTTACAGTATCGTTCATGGATCCCATAGATGCATATCCGATGGCATTCTCATCTCCGGCTACAGTTGTCATCATGACCTCAGTGCTGTTTGTGATGATTGCCTCTACAGTAGTAAGATCCGTCTTCTCGCCATTCTCATCCTTCTGCTCGACACCGGTCAGTTCGATGAACGCGCCACGGGTTCCGGATCCATCCTCACGGGATACAACAGTGATCTCATTTCCTGCCAAAGAGCTTCCTGTCTCTTCTGCAGCAGCATCTTCCGTAGCTGTATCTGTCGTCTCTTCTGCAGTTGCATCTGCCTCTGTATCTGCCGCAGTCTCATCCGTTGTTGCTGCGGTATCAGTGGATGCCTTGGAACCGCATCCGGTCATTGTTCCGATAGCAAGTACTGCTACCATCATTGTTGCAAGTAATTTCTTTTTCATCAGTAATTCCTCCATGTTTCATTTTTAATTTGTTTCTGATTTGTTTTTACATGTCTTATCATAAACATAGTATGTAAAATCAAAAACCGCATTTTCGTAAAATTACTGTAAAAAAGAAGTAAAAGAAAATCGAAAAAAAAGAGTAAAAAAACGCTCTCCCTTTGGAAAATTTCCTCCGGGAAAGCGTTTTATACTCTTTTGTACCTATTCTTTCAAATATTTCTTCTCGTAATCCTCTACCTTCATCGGTCTCGCAAAGAAGAAGCCCTGGAAAATATCGCAGCCGATCTGTGTCAGGAAATCCACATGATCCTTTGTCTCAACACCCTCGGTGATCACCGGCATACCCAGCTCCTTGGACAAGGCAACCACTGTCTTTAAAATCGTACGGCTGCGCTCTTCACTCTGGCTCTGGCGCAGAAACTCCATATCGATCTTCAGCATATCCACACGGATATCCTTGAGCATGTTCAATGAGGAATACCCGCTTCCAAAATCGTCCATCTCTACCATAAAGCCTGCTTCCCGCAATTTTTTGATCAGCGCCAGCTGCTTGGGGAGGTCTGCCATCATCGCAGTCTCGGTGATCTCCAGCTTGATGTTTTTCGGGCTGATACCATAACGGCCTACCAGTGTCGTAAACTCCTTGTAAATATCCACAAAGAAGAAATCCTTCGGTGAAATATTCACAGATATGTAACGATCGCCAAATCCTTTGTCCTTCCATTCCCGCAGCTTCCTGCAAGCCAGCTCCCACACATGCAGATCCATCTTAACGATCATGCCATTGCGCTCAAAGCAATCGATAAATGATGCCGGCAAAAGCAGCCCTCTGGTGGGATGATTCCAACGAACCAGCCCTTCGCCACCCAGACATTTACCATCCACTGTAATCTGCGGCTGAATGTATAATTCCAGCTCGCCCTCCCTGATCGCACGGTCAAGCCCTGCCGCCAGTTCCTGTTCCTGAAGCACATTGTAACGAAGCTCTTCGTCATAATAAGCAACCTGCTTCTGATAATCCCCTTTGATCGTGCCAAGTGCCAGCAGGGCACGGTCACACATCATAGAGATTGGAATCGACGGATCATCGATCTCATACACACCAAGATATACCTTGAGTGGATAAGACACATCCTCTGCAACCTTCATGACCTCCACGGATTTGTCCACCAGCTTCATTTCGCGGTAATCACGTTTTCTCATAAGCAGCGCAAACCGGTCATTGACCAGACGTCCATATACCTCACCGCCCATGGCCTGAGCACGCAGCGAATCCGCCATATCGATCAGCAGCTTGTCCGCCGCTTCTCTTCCAAAGATATCATTGATCATCTTAAAGTTGCGGATATCCGAACAGATCATCAGATAACGCTCTTCCGGCCGCAGCCGCAGACACCGTTCTGCCTGCTTATAAAAATATTCCCGGTTGTACAAGCCTGTCAGCGCATCATGCGTTGCCGCATAACGCTCTTCCAACAATGTCTGTATCTCCTCCGTGCGCTCCTGGATATTGAGGTAGTAGCCCAGATACTTTCCATTTTCATCCAATAATCTGCGGTACTGTACCTTCAGATAGCGCTTTTTACCGTCTCTGTCCTCAACCGTCCAGTCATAGATGAAATTCTCATCCGGTGACTGATAATGCGTTCTGCACCAGACATCAAAATTCTCACAAAAATGATCCGCATCCCATTCCTCTGTCTGTAGCAGCTTCCTCACACAATCGTTTGCATAGATCGTCCGGTCATCCATGTCCGCGATGATCACGCCGTCCATCATTTCGTCCACCGTCAGTCCCAGTGTCTTGTTCACCAGTGCACGGGGGATAAATTCAACTGAATAGTAATAAACTGCAATGGCAGCCAGTGGAAAACCTAACACAGAAAAATCAATGGCGGTTCCCAAAATCAGGTGCAGTGCATCTAAAAACACTACGCCAGACAACATTAAGAGTACATTGCGATACTTGTTCCGGTACATGTGCGGCACTTTGACCGCCTTCTGAAAAAGAATGCCCACAAACAGTGCTACCAGAATATATGACCAGATCAAATGGATCTGAAATGCCGCTTTCGCATCATATATCCAAAAGGACTCAGCTCCCCTCAATACAAGCCGCGTCGTATACGCATGCTTCAATAAGGGATTCAGCATGAGCTGAATGGAATCGACTACACAGACCGCAATGAATATCCATGGCTTGATATAACGTTCAAGATGGAACTCACAGTATTCATTACAAAAACCGAGAATCGCAGCCAGTAACCAGTCAATCGACACAAAGAACAACGCATAGGCAATATCCGCTATCATCTGCTGGTTCGTCATCAGCTGGACAACACTGGACCATACACAAAGACATGCAAAACCCATCACCCACTTGATGTGCTTGACACTATTTCTTTTCTGATGTGCAGCGCGAATCACAAAAAATACCAGCGCCAGCGAAACCAGTATGTACGCAATGATAAAGCCTAGTCTCATACAGCCACTCCTTCAAAACACAATGATTGCGTTCCTTCTTTCATCAATTTGTAACTATCCGAGCAGTTACACTCTCTTTACTATTTTACCAGAAGAATGACTGATTGTCCACAAATACATTCCCAGAATCATTGCAATTCACACGTCAGCCAGCTGACCCGTGAATTGCAATGATTACTTTTTTACATTTTTACTCATTTGACAAATGCAATACCCGCTCTGCGATCTCCTGCGTACGCCCCTGATTCCAGAACTGCGTACCGATGTATCCGCAGGTACGACGTGCCACGAACAGCTTCTCCTGATCGCGATTGCCGCAATTCGGGCACTCCCAGACCAGTTTTCCGCTCTTGTCCTTCACGATCTTAATCTCTCCATCATAGTTACAGCACTCACAAAAATCACTCTTTGTGTTCAGCTCTGCATACATGATATTGTCATAGATATATTTCATTACCTCCAGCACAGCCGTAATATTCTGCTGCATATTCGGTACTTCCACATAACTGATGGCTCCGCCGGGAGACAGCTTCTGGAACTCTGCCTCAAACTTCAGCTTTGAAAATGCATCGATCTTTTCTGTCACATGAACGTGATAGCTGTTGGTAATATAGTTTTTGTCTGTCACACCTGGAATGATACCATAACGGCGCTGCAGACATTTTGCAAACTTGTAGGTCGTGGATTCCATCGGTGTTCCATACACGGAATAGCTGATGTTTTCCGCAGCCTTCCACTCTGCGCACTTGTCATTGAGCTTCTGCATCACTGCCAGTGCAAAGGGCTTTGCCTCCGGATCGGTGTGGGATCTGCCGGTCATGCGGACACACATCTCGTAGAGCCCCGCATACCCCAGAGAGATCGTCGAATATCCGCCGTAGAGCAGCTTGTCGATCACTTCACCCTTTTTCAGACGTGCCAATGCACCATTCTGCCACAGGATCGGCGCCACATCGGAGGGCGTGCCAAGCAGACGTTCATGTCTGCATCGCAGTGCACGGTGGCACAGTTCCAGACGATCCTCCAGAATTTTCCAGAAACGATCCATGTCACCGTCTGAAGCACAGGCAACATCCACCAGATTGATCGTGACAACACCCTGATTAAAACGTCCGTAGAACTTGTAGCTTCCATCAGGGTTTTTCTGGCTCTCTTCAACAGTCAGGAAAGAACGGCATCCCATACAGGTATAAACATTGCCCTTTTTCAGCTCACGCATCATTTTTGCTGAGATATAATCAGGCACGAGACGCTTTGCAGAACATTTCGCGGCAAGCTCTGTCAGATACCAGTATTTGGAATCCTCATGGATATTATCTTCATCCAGCACGTAAATGAGCTTTGGGAATGCCGGAGTGATCCAGACACCCTTCTCATTTTTGACACCCTGCATACGCTGCTTTAATGTCTCCTCAATGATCATCGCCAGATCTTCTCTCGCCTGTCCGTCAGGAACCTCGTCCAGATACATAAATACGGTCACAAAAGGTGACTGCCCGTTACAAGTCATAAGCGTATTGAGCTGGTACTGAATGATCTGGATGCCCTGCTCCACCTCACGTCTCAGGCGGCGCTCCGTCACTCTGTTTATGATCTCCGTATCCATAAAATCGCCACACTCACGGCGCTCTTCCTCCACCTGAGCCCGAATCTTTTTGCGGGTGATATCCACAAAGGGTGCCAGATGAGCCAGCGAAAATGACTGTCCACCGTACTGATTGGACGCCACCTGAGCCACAATCTGCGTGGTCACGTTGCAGGCCACAGAAAAGCTGTGGGGTTTCTCGATCCTCGTACCGTTGATGACCGTTCCATTCTGCAGCATATCTTCCAGATTGATCAGATCGCAGTTATGCTCCTTCTGTGCATAGTAATCCATGTCATGGAAATGAATGATTCCCTCATTATGCGCCTGAATGATCTCTTCCGGAAGCAGAATGCGACTGCTCAGATCCTTGCTGACCTCTCCTGCCATATAATCACGCTGAGTGGAATTGATCACAGGGTTTTTGTTGGAATTCTCCTGCTTGACTTCCTCATTGATGCGCTCCAAAAGTGCCAGAATCCCATTGTCTGTCGAGTTTGCCTTCCGCGCCAGCTCTCTCGTATAGCGATAGCGCACATACTTCTGTGCCACCTCGTAGCCACGCATCTGCATAATGCCTTTCTCCACCAGATCCTGTATTTCCTCTACACTGACTGTGTACAGCGATTCCGCTACCTGATTCTTTACATTATTTGCGATTGCCCGGATCTGGCAGTCGCTCAGCTTATGAATGTCCTGTATCTCATGATTTGCCTTGGAGATCGCATTTACGATCTTCTCCTCCTCAAAATCCACTTCTTTTCCGTCTCTCTTGATAATCTTGTAGTTTGCCATTCTTTTTCTCCACTATGATAGGAACGTCCTGCGCACGTTCTGCAAATTTTACTTTAAAATACCACCAAAAAGAGCGAAAAAATACCCCTTTCAGCTTCACTATCATCTACTATAACGGATTCATATGCAAAATGGAAGCCCCAAATTGCAAAATATTGAAAAAAATTTCATCCAAACTACTAGATGTTGTGTTTTCTTTATGACACATTCATATTTTCACGCCAATCCCGTGTTTCCGGTCTCATAGCTTCACAACATCAACAACTGTCAGCCGCTCCGCTTCCACTGTAAAATGAATATCATACCCCGCATAGGCGATCTTATACACACGCGCCGGATCCTTATGAACTGCGGGGCGCGGATCCTGCTTTAAAAATGCGATCGCACCTGCAAGCTTTTCCTCCGGCAGCCGTTCGCGCAGTTCATCCAAAAACAGTACTTCCAGTTCATGGGCCTTCACACGGTCTCCAAAACCGCCGATTGCCTCGGGATGCGCATCCACATAGGGCAGATATGGCTTGACATCATAGATCGGAGTTTTGTCCATCAGATCCACCCCTGCCACAACGAGCACCGGTCCGTACGTCTCATCAAAGCGCAATTCCACCAGACGCACGCAGGAGAGCCCAATGGGATTCGGGCGAAAGGGGGAACGGGTGGCAAACACGCCCATGCGAACCTTTCCACCAAGCCGGGGCGGCTTAACTGTTGCAGACCAATGCTCCCGCTTTGCCTCGGAGAACTCCCACAACAGCCACAAATGTGAAAATTCCTCAATTCCGCGAAATGCCTCAGGCTGACGGTATTCCGGCTCAAAGATGATCTCTCCAGTCAGCTCATCCGCCAGAGAGCTCTGTCTGGGGATGCCAAACTTGGTTGGAAAGTCGGTTCTGATATGTGCGATGATCTTTATTTCACTCTTCATAGATCACAATCCTTTCAGTATACTACTTACGAGTAGTATACTTTGAAGTAGTATTTTTTCAGGAACGGTCTGTCAAAGTCCTGTTATAACATGCCTTTGCAATAGAAACCGAAACATCACTATACGGGATCAGCATCGCCTGGAGCGCATGATAAATATCCGGCTTTCCGGGCCATACTGTCTGCTTCACCTGATTGTGACGATCCAGCTGATGAAACCAGGAACCACAGGAATGATCCAGCACCGTCTCATCCAGATATTCCAGAAACATACTGTACTGCTCTGCATATTTGGTCTCGTTTGTTACCCGATACAAAACAGCCGATGAATTGATCGCTTCCGCCAGTGTCCAATGCATTCTGTCATGTACCACCGGCATTCCGTCCCAATCGGTGGTATATACGATCCCCGGTGCACCGTCTGCATTCCAGCCGTCTGCGATCGCCCGGTCATAAAGGGCAGCCGCAATCTGATAATACGGCACGACTTTTTCATCCTCCACGCAATCCCTTAAGTGCCTGATCCACAAGCTCTCCGCACCCATCAATACCATTCATCGCTCCCATACTGTAGGAATGAACCATACGGCTGGTGATCCATGTCTCTCTCGGCTTGTCCACACAAGGCGTTCCGTCATCACCAAGATAATAAGAAGAACCTCCCTCTGATGGAAATCTGCGTCCGAAATTCCAAAGTGCTCTTGCATTCTCCTTTAAAAGTACTTTGTTTTCCGGTGTATCAATCTTATATTTTTTTTCCATTACATTTTTGCCTCCTTATTTTCCTTACAGTATGTTTCACTTGCACTCATCACAATCCTGCAAAGGGCAGATTTTTCCCGCCCTTCGGGTATTCCTTATTCAGATATTCCTCGCGAATGACACGTTCCGCTGCCCGGATCTCCAACAGCAGCTCTGCAGATGACATGCGAAGCGCCCCACCGGAGCTGACGGTCAGCTGTTCCAATCCGTCTGACGTGGCGACTGTCACCTTCACTTTTTTGCCGAGGGAGCGCACAAATTCCTCGATATACATATCCGCCGTCTGGCCTTCTCTTGTAAATACAAGGTGGATATTGTGATAATCCTGTTCGCTGCCTGCGCCGCCCTTTCGCTTGTAAGCATCATAGACAACGATCAGATGACACTGCTTATAGCCCTGATAGTTGCACAGGATATCATTCAGGCGGTCGCGCGCACCGTCCAGATTTTCAGCTGCAATCGCCTTTAACTCGTCCCAGGCAAAGATCACATTATAGCCGTCCACGATCAGATACTCCTCCGGTGTTTTCAGCGGCTTTCTCGGATACGGTGATTCCTCCGGGCGGCGCAGCTTTGAAGCGTAGGAACGGGTTTTTTCGGACGTTCCCCGCTCATAGCCAAGGTTTGTATCTCCTGCTCCGGTGCGACGCTTCACCTCGCCAAAGGTTCGCGTAAAGATCTCCTCTAACTCCTTCTCTCCCGCATAACCACCAGACCATGAAGTGCTGGATGTTCGCGCCGCAGCCTTTGCAGCGGCTGCCCTGGCCTGTTCCTCCAGACGCTGCTCTTCGTATGCTTTCATATCAACCTGACCGAGAATACAGCTTCCATTTGCCGATCCTTCTGAAAATTCGCTCTCCAGATGCATGTAGTCTTCCACCTCGTACCAGGGTACCACAAAGCCCGCTCCGTGTGCACAGAACACAGATCCGGTAGGATGATCCAGATCGCTCTCGCTGTCGTAGCCGATCTTCGCCACGATCTCCTCCTGACGGCTCTCCTCCACCGGCTCATAACCGGAAAGCTCCAAAGTCAGCCGTCCACATCCTCTCGTGTAGGCATTCACTTCTGAAAGATAACCCTGCAGCTGCTCTGCGGGCGCTGTTCCGGTCAGTCTGGTCATCACGCCGTCATCTGCAGTTTCCGGTGAAGCAAAATTCCCCTTCATCCGCTGGATATCTGCCATGGCTCGTCCGATCTGCTCTGTAGGAACATCCAGTACAAAACGATAATAGGGCTCTAACAACACACTCTTTGCTTTTTTCAGTCCCTGTCGGATGGCACGGTAGGTGGCCTGACGGAAATCTCCGCCCTCCGTGTGCTTCAAATGTGCCCGCCTGGTCAGGAGTGTGATGCGCATATCCGTGATCGGTGCACCGGTCAAGACGCCCGGATGTTCCTGCTCCTGTACATGGGTAAGGATCAGCCGCTGCCAGTTGCGGTCAAGCACATCCTCCTTGCACGCTGTCCCGATCTCGACGCCGCTGCCGCGCTCCCCCGGCTCTAAAAGCAGATGCACTTCCGCGTAGTGGCGCAGCGGTTCATAATGTCCCACGCCCTCTACCGGGGCCGCGATCGTCTCCTTATATACAATATGTCCCTCAGCAAATTCCACCTCCTCATGGAAACGCTGCCAGATCAATGTTTTGAGTACCTGAGTCTGTACCTCACCCATAAGCTGCATATGAATATCCCGGGCCCGTTCATTCCAGATCACATGCAGCAGCGGATCTTCCTCTTCCAGCTGCCGCAGCTTTCCTAAAAAGACAAATGCATCGCAGGTCTCCGGCAACACGAGACGATATGTCATGACAGGCGCAAGACTGGGCGCCGCCAGAGCCGTCGTCACTCCCAGACCGTCTCCTGCCGCCGTGTGAACAAGACCTGTCAGCGCACATACCTCTCCAGCCTGCACTTCTTCCACCGGCTCGTATTTCGTGCCTGAGTACAGGCGGATCTGATTGACCTTTTCCGGTTCCTCTGCCCCGGTATCCAGAATATCCTTCACACGCAGCGTTCCTCCGGTCAGCTTCACCCATGTGAGACGGCCACCGGCATCATCCCGTGATATTTTAAACACCCGTGCACCAAAGGCATCCGCATAGGCCGGATCCGGCAAAAACCGCTCCATACCATCCAACAGCTCCCGCACGCCCATATCCTTCAATGCTGCACCAAAAAAGCAGGGGAAGATCTTCCGCCCCTGTACCTGCTTTGCAATCTGTATGTCATTTAATGTACCCTGCTCAAAAAACAAATCCAAAAGCATCTCGTCACACATGGCTATATTTTCCATCCAGCTCTCATCGTAATTGATGGAAAAATTCTGGCAGCCATCAGACAACTCCTTTTGTAGCTCCTGCATGAGCACACCTGCATCTCTCTGCCCCAGATCCATTTTGTTGACAAATAAAAATGTCGGCACATCATAGCGCGCCAGCAGCTTCCACAGCGTGCGCGTGTGGCTCTGTACACCATCCACAGCGCTGATCACCAGCACCGCTGCATCCAAAACACCCAGCACACGCTCCATCTCACCGGAAAAATCCACATGTCCCGGTGTGTCAAGAAGCGTTATTTCCCGCCCTTTCCAGACAAAACGTGCCTGCTTGGAAAAGATTGTGATACCACGTTCCCGCTCCTGTTCATCCGTGTCTAAAAAAGCATCCTTATGATCGACACGTCCAAGGGAACGGATCGCCCCTGCCTCAAAGAGCATGCCCTCGGACAGGGTGGTCTTTCCCGCATCGACATGTGCAAGGATGCCAATACTTCTTTTTTTCATAAATTATGAATATGCGTTTCTGAAATACTCATTCAGATGATTCAAAGATCGAATCAAAATCGCCAGTTCCTCCTCTGATAGATTGGCTTTCGCATTGGCGATCAACTCTTCATGAAACCGTTTGTGATGGGCATAAGCAGCCTTTCCGCGCTCAGTCAGTGTCAGATAAACAACGCGCTTATCCTTATCACTGCGCGTTCGGGTCACATAACCATGCTCCACCAGACCATCCACAGCCCGTGTGAGTGTGCCGGTCGTAACAGACATGAGCTTTGCAACCTCAGAGCTTCGTTTTGCCTCTCCGATACCAATTGCTTCTACGATGTGCATATCATTGTTTGTCATATCGGAAAATTCTTCAGTGATCAGGCATTTGCCCTCTATATCCATCAAATCCTGAAAAAGATGGACCAGAATCTCATTTAATGTCTCGTCTGTATTCATGTTCGGCTCCTTTACCATTGGATCACAGCGGCTCCCCATGTGAGTCCCGCGCCAAATCCAGCCAGAACGATTCGCTCGTTCGTCTTTATCATACCATTTTTATTCAAAGAATCCAATAGGATTGGAACACTTGCCGCAGAAATATTTCCACATCCCTGCAGATTCATGGGAAATTTCTCCATCGGCTGCTTCAAACGTTTCGCCACAGACTCAATGATCCGCTGATTTGCCTGATGCAGCACAAAATGATCAATATCATCCAGCGTCAGATGTGCTTTCTCCACAGCCTCTGTCACGATCTTCGGAACGGTGCTTACAGCAAATTTATAGACTGCCTGACCGTCCATCGTGACATATTGGTTTTCCGCCTCGTGGTTTGCAAAAGGATGGTTTACCGGACGGTTTCCGCAGGCAAGCACGCCGCCACGGGCACCGTCTGAGTACTGCACAAAGGATTTTAATCCCCCATCTGTTCCATCATCTGTCAGGTTGCACAACACGGCTGCTCCTGCTCCGTCACCAAAGAGGACACAGGTTCCCCGGTCATTCCAGTCCATCATTTTTGAGAGTGTCTCCGCTCCAATGATCAACGCGTTTTTATAAATCCCGCTCTGCATATATGCAGCCGCTGTATTCAGGGAAAAAAGGAAACCGGAGCATGCCGCATGCAGATCAAATGCTACTGCATGGGTCGCGCCAATTGCCGCCTGTACCTCACAGGCCAGAGTCGGCAGCACATGATCCGGCGAAAGTGTCGCAGCAATGATCAGATCCAGCTTCTCTGCCTGCAGACCTGACTCTTCCAGTGCCTGCTTCGCTGCCGCAACAGACATCCCGGTGGTTGTCTCCTCCACTGCAAGGTGTCTCGCACGGATACCGGTCCGACTGCTGATCCACTCGTCAGAGGTATCCATGATCTTACTCAAATCGTCATTTGTAACCGTGCGCGCGGGAAGTGCGCTGCCGGTTCCACATATCTTTATCATAAAAAACTCCTATTTTTTATTTAAAACTTCCGGAATCTCTCGTAACGCGCGGCTGCCAGTTCTTCACCACTCAGCTTGCGGCTTTCCTTCAGGAAACGCTTTAACTGCTCCTTCATTGCCCGCGCAATCGAATCAAGCGCTGCTTCATCTGCACCGCCAAATTCCGGAATGATACCATCGATGACATGCAGCTCCAAAAGATCCTGAGCTGTAATCTTCATGACAGAAGCAGCCTCCTCAGCACGCTTGCCATCCTTCCATAAGATCGATGCGAAGCCTTCCGGTGAAAGAATGGAATAGACCGCATGCTCCATCATCCATACTTCATTGCTGACTGCCAGTGCAAGTGCACCGCCACTGCCACCTTCGCCGATCATAAAGGTAAATACCGGCACACGAAGTCCGCTCATTTCATAGAGATTTCTCGCGATTGCCTCACCCTGACCGTTTTCCTCTGCCTCCATACCCGGATAAGCACCGGAGGTATTGACAAAGGTGATCACAGGGCGGCCAAACTTCTCCGCCTGCTTCATCAGACGGATCGCCTTTCTGTATCCTTCCGGAGAAGGCATACCGTAATTGCGGGATGCGCACTCCTCCATGGAGCTGCCCTTCTGGATACCGATCACCGTCACCGGCTGACCATCCAGCCATGCAATGCCTCCAATGATAGCAGGATCATCCCTGAAATAACGGTCTCCATGCATTTCCATAAAGTCATCAAATACCTGTCTGATATAATCCCTGGTCTGCAAACGTTCCATCTGTCTTGCTTCACGCACCTTTTCCCAGGCACTTTTTTCTTTCTCCCTGCTGGCACGCTCGCGCATCAGCTCTGTGGGCTCATAAATATCATTTTCCCGCATGGGATCAAAATTGGCAAAGCCTTCATTCGCATGGCATTTCAGAATCTGGTACAGCGTGATCTTTAAATCCTTTCGTTCTACGATACGGTCCACAAAACCGTGCTCCAGCTGGAATTCTGCCCGCTGGAAGCCCTCCGGCAGCCGCTGGCCGATCGTCTGCTCAATGACACGCGGTCCTGCAAAACCGATCAGTGCTCCGGGCTCTGCCAGAATGATATCCCCCAGCATAGCGAAGCTGGCTGTCATACCACCGGTCGTTGGATCCGTCAACACAGAAATATACAGACCGCCCGCCTCGGAGTGACGCTTTAATGCCGCAGAAGTTTTTGCCATCTGCATCAGCGAGATAATGCCCTCCTGCATACGTGCTCCGCCGGAACAACAGAACAGGATCACCGGGAGCTTTTCTGCTGTTGCTCGCTCCACTGCCTCTGCAATCTTTTCTCCGACCACATGGCCCATACTTCCCATCATAAAACGGGCATCACAGACACCGATCACTGCATCCATTCCGTAGATCTTTCCTTTTCCCACGGTGACTCCCTCAGGAAGTCCTGTCTTTTCACGGGTTGCACGAACCTTGTCCTCATATTCAGGGAAATTCAAAGGATTGCCGATCTCCTCCGTATCCAGCTCGGTGCACCAGGGTGTAAAGGTATCCTCATCAACTACCATGCGAATACGGTTTTTCGTACGTACACGGAAATAGTAATTACATTTCGGACAAATATATTTCTTTTTGATAACAACCGATTTGACAACATCCTCACCACAGCTGGGACAAGTGATCATATCTTCCTGTGACTGTTCGCTCAAAACGATATCTTTTTTCTTCTTTTTTAATAACGCTGCCATTCTTTCACCTCTCGATTATCCAATGGCAAAGGTAAGCTCTGCCTGACAAACTAATTTTCCATCCACATACGCCTTCGCGCTGCCCACACCGATGGGTCCTTTTTCCTTGATGATCTCGGTCTCTAAGGTCAGCACATCTCCGGGAAGTACTTTCTTCTTGAATTTTGCACTGTTGATTCCGGCAAAATATGCGGTTTTTCCTTTGTTTTCTTCCTTGGAAAGAATCGCTACCGCTCCGGTCTGCGCCAGAGCCTCCACGATCAGCACGCCGGGCATGACCGGTTCTCCCGGAAAATGTCCCGCAAAGTACGGCTCATTAAAGCTCACACACTTTTTTGCCACCGCACGCACGCCGACTTCCATTTCTTCTACGGTGTCGATCAAGAGCATCGGCTGTCTGTGGGGAATGATCTCCATGATCTCCTTTGTGGAAAGTAACGACATCGCCTACGCCTCCCATCTCTTGAACAGCAGACTTCCATTGTGTCCGCCAAAGCCCAGTGAATTGCTCAGCGCATAGGGAACTTCCTCTGTGTAATCCTGCTTACAGTAGTTCAGATCCAACTCCTCATCCGGGGTCTCATAGCCCACTGTTGCATGGATATAGCCTTCTTCGATCTGCTTGACGCAGGCAATGGCCTCAACCGCACCGGCTGCACCCAGCAGATGTCCGATCATAGACTTTGTAGAGTTGATCTTCATATCCTTTGCATGCTCACCGAATACCAGCTTGATGGCACGGGTCTCAAACAGATCATTGTGATGTGTGGCAGTTCCGTGTGCGTTGATATATGTGACATCCTCCGGAGCAACCTTGGCATCCTTCAGCGCATTTTCCATCGCGCGTGCAGCACCGGCACCATCCTCTGCAGGAGAAGTAATATGATATGCGTCGGAAGAGCATCCATAGCCCACCAGCTCTGTGTAAATATGTGCGCCCCGGGCTTTTGCATGCTCCAGCTCCTCTAAAACGAGCACACCGGCACCCTCACCCATGACAAAACCACTGCGGTTCTTGTCAAAAGGCAGCGAACACTTTGTCGGATCATCCACCTCAGAAAGTGCAGTCAGCGCGTTAAATCCTGCAATACCGATGGGAGTCACGCTACCCTCTGTTCCACCTGCCAGCATCACATCTGCATCACCGTACTGGATCGTGCGGAATGCCTCTCCAATACTGTTTGTTCCGGTGGCACACGCAGTCACAACGTTAATACTTTTTCCCTTTAATCCGAACTGGATCGCCACATTTCCGGCTGCCATATTACAGATCATCATCGGTACAAGTAAGGGATTTACTCTTGCGGGTCCTTTTTCCAACAGCTTTTTGTGCTCGCGCTCCATCGCCTGAAGACTTCCGATACCGCTTCCGATCGCAGTTCCTACCATATAAGGATCTTCTTTTTCCATATCCAGTCCGCTGTCCTCTAACGCTTCCTTTGAAGCAGCCACTGCATACTGTGAAAACAGCTCCATGCGCTTTGCCGCCTTAAAATCCATATACTCTTTTCCAACAAAGCCCTTGACCTCTGCGGCGATATGGCTCTTGTACCCGCTGGCGTCAAAATGGGTGATTGGTGCAAAACCAATCTCTTTATTTTTAATTGCATTCCAAAAACTATCTACATTTAATCCGATGGGAGTAATGGCTCCCATACCGGTCACTACAACTCGTCTCATTACATATCCTCTCTGAATCATATTCTCTCAACCACCACCGGCTTAAGGAATCCTCCCACTTCGTGGGCCCCTCCTTTAGCAGCCAATGCTCATGCCGCCATCCACAGCGATCACCTGACCGGTGATATAACGTGCACCCTCTGAAGCCAGAAATGCCACTGTCTCTGCGATCTCCTCCGGCTCTCCGATACGTCCGAATGGAATCATGCCTGTCATGGCCTCCTTCGCGCTGTCCGTCATCGCCTCGATCATCTCTGTTCCGACAAATCCCGGCGCAACTGCATTGACTGTGATCTGTCTGGAAGCCAGCTCTCTTGCCACACTTCTTGTCAGACCGATCACACCTGCCTTGCTGGCCGCATAATTTGCCTGTCCTGCATTTCCCAGCAGCCCGGAAACAGAAGAAATATTGATGATCCGTCCGCTGCGCTGCTTTAAGAACTGTCTGCTGGAATGACGGATCGTGTTGAAAGCGCCCTTCAGATTCGTATTGATCACAGAATCAAAATCTGCCTCACTCATCTTCATAAGCAATCCATCCTTTGTGATCCCTGCATTGTTTACAAGAATATCCAGACGTCCATAGGTCTTTACCAGCTCTGTGATAAAGGTACCACACGCCTCAAAATCACTGACATCACACTGCATTGCCACAGCTTCGCCGCCTGCCGCTGCAATCTCACCGACGACACCCTCGGCACGCTCCTTCGAGCCGTTATAATTCACAATGACAAACGCGCCATCTGCCGCCAGCTTCTTTGCGATTGCCGCTCCGATGCCTCTGGAGGCACCTGTCACAAGTGCTACCTTCTTATCCAACATACTTCTTCAGATCCTCCAGCTTATCAATATTTGAACATTTTACCTCACGGTTGATCTTGCGCATAAATCCGCTCAATGTCTTTCCCGGTCCGATCTCCACAAACTCATCAAAGCCGTCAGCGATCAGACGCTCTATGGTCTGCTGCCAGCATACAGAATGACATACCTGCAACGGCAATAACGAACGGATCCTCTCCGGATCTGTCACATAATCGGCTGTCACATTGGACAAATAACCGATCTTCGGCTCACGGATCGTTACCTTTTCCAGCGCTACGGCAAGCTTTTGTCCTGCCTCCTGAAGCAGAGGAGAATGGAAGGGACCGCTGACCTTTAAAGGTACCACACGCTTTGCCCCTGCCTCCTTCAAGCTCTCTGAAGCACGGTCTACAGCACCCTGTTCTCCGGTGATCACGATCTGTCCGGGACAATTATAATTAGCGACAAATACCTCTCCGATCGTCTCCTCACACACCTTTTCGATCACTGCCGCATCCAGACCCAGCACAGCTGCCATCGCACCGCCTGTGGGAACTGCATTCTGCATATACACGCCACGCTTGCGGATCAGCGAAAATACATCCCCGGGCTCCATGACCTCAGCCGCAAGAATGGCTGCGTATTCACCAAGACTTAAGCCTGCTGCTGCATCTGCGCTGACACCCTCATTCTGCAGCACCTTTAAAATAGCTGCCTCTGTAGTCAGCATAGCGATCTGTGTGTACTCTGTCTGATTGATCTTGTCTTCTTCCTCAAAGCAAAGCTTTGGAACATCCAGCTTTGACGCCTCACTTGCCAGCTCAAAGACTTCCTTTGCTGCCGGAAAAGCTTCATAAAAGTCCTTTCCCATTCCAATATACTGTGATCCCTGTCCGGGGAACATAAATACTTTCTTGCTCATATGCACTCCATACTCCTATACACGATAACCCGAATACAATCTGTGAAATAACATCTGAATTCAAGTTGTCTGTCTGCTTACAACTTCCTATTAAAAAGTTCTGTTTAATAATTTTTCTGCACCTGACATAATCTCTTCAATGATCTCAGCACAGCTGTCTTCACTCTTTACAAGCCCTGCGATCTGACCAGCCATCACACTTCCTGTTGCGACATCACCCTCGACAACCGCTTTTCGCAGCGCACCGAGTGTCATCTTCTCCAATTCTTCCAGGCTTGCTCCCTCTTTTTCCATGCGCAGATACTCACGTGTCATCTTGTTTCTCAGCACACGGATCGGATGACCGGTACTGCGTCCTGTCACCTCGGAATCAATATCCTTTGCCTTGATGAGCTTCTCTTTATAATTATCATGTACGATAGACTCTTTGGCTGCCACAAAACGTGTTCCCATTTGTACACCGCTGGCACCAAGCATCAATGCCGCTGCAAATCCTCTTGCATCTGCGATACCACCTGCCGCGATCACCGGAATATTCACCGCATCAACCACCTGCGGCACCAGTGTCATCGTTGTTGCGGAACCGATATGTCCGCCGGATTCTGTTCCCTCTGCAACGACTGCATCTGCACCTGCGCGCTCCATCAGACGTGCCAGAGCGACGCTTGCGATGACCGGAATCACCTTTGCACCGACAGACTTCCAGCTCTCCATATACTTTGCAGGATTTCCTGCTCCGGTAGTGATCACCGGTATCTGCTCTTTCACCAGCAACTCCGCGATCTCATCTGCCTGCGGATTCATCAGCATCAGATTCACGCCAAAAGGCTTGTCTGTATGTTCCTTCATCTGCCGGATCTGCTCTGCGACCCAGTTTACATCTGCACCGCCCACTCCGATGATTCCAAGTCCACCGGCATTGGATACTGCACTGGCCAGCTCCCAGGTAGCGACCCACGCCATACCGCCCTGAATGATCGGATAGCGGATACCCAGCATTTGATTAATCAACTCTGCCATCTTAGTCTTCCACACCTTTATTCTTTAAATAATCCATCACATCCTGAACAGTTGCAATTGCATCCAGATCATCAGAAGGAATCTCTACACCAAACTCTTCCTCCATTGCCATGATCATCTCAAACAGATCCAAAGAATCTGCGTTTAAGTCATCCTTGAAATTTGACTCTGCCTGTACCTCTTCTGCCTCAATTCCTAACTGCTCTGCAATAATCTCCTGTAACTTCTCTAACATTTTTTGTCCTCACTTTCTTTTTTCTTGTTCTCATACAACTCACCGTTTTTATTACCATATCATATTGTTTGATTGTCAAATAATTTGATATGTAAGAATTTTGAACATCAAGTATTTTGATTGTCAAATCATTTGATTATCAAACTAGTTGGTAGTATAGTGCTACTGCCATGATTTGTCAACTCCTAATCTTATTTTTTTGAATTATTGATGATTCTGGCAATCACTCCCTTTGATGTTTCCTCTTTTTCGTTAAATCTGCTACCGTAAAAGGAACGCGATTGAAAAAGAGCACCCGTAACGGGTGCTCTTGCCAGTTTAATCAATTTTTAATATCAGTCCAAGAATACGTTTCACGCAGATCTCGATCTCTTCCCGCGTGATCGCGCCCTTCTCAAAGGCCTCCTTCACACGCTCCGGATACCCATTGCCCATCTTTAAATCATTTCCAGCTTTTGTTTCCTTATAATGCTCACCGCAGGTCCACCAGTCAGTAGTCACCATGCCATCATATCCCCACTCATCCCTGAGAATATCATTTAATAATTCTCTGCATTCAGAGGTTCTGTGTCCATTGACCATATTGTAGGATGACATGACAGACCAGGGATTCTCATTTTTAATGATCATCTCAAAAGCCTTCAGATAGATCTCTCTTGCCGCTCTTTCCGATACTCTGGAATCACTGTTTTTACGGTTTGTTTCCTTATTATTGAAGGCAAAATGCTTCACGCATGCTCCTACATGATTGGACTGGATTCCCCGAACCATAGCACCGGCCAGAATTCCTGTCAAAAACGGATCCTCTGAATAATATTCAAAGTTTCTTCCACAGAGCGGACTTCTGTGTATATTGATGGCAGGCGTCAGCCAGATGCCAAGATTGTTTTCCTTTAATTCCTCACCGCCTGCACATCCAACCTGTTCCACGATCTCCGGATTCCATGTACATGCCAGAAGTGTCGCACAGGGGAAAGCCGTTGTATAAACGCCTACCTCCTCGTTGATGCGCACACCCGCCGGTCCATCTGCAGTCATTACGGAGGGCACACCGTATTCCGGAAGATTTCCGATACCGAAGGTATTTGCCACACCCACGTTCGGCTGTCCGCCCAGCAAATGGATGAGTTCGTCTATGGTAAGCTGTGCTACAAATTCATCCATAGTAATCTTACCCTCATAAACATCGATCAGATCATGTTCGCCATTTCGCGGAATTCCGGTGCAAAACTGATAGCTGGGAATACTTCTTACCTGCGGCGCAACTCCTTCCTTGAAGCGGTTATCAATTGGTTCCAGTACAGAGGCATCTGTATCGAAGGGCTCTGACTGGGGCAGTGCTTCAAAGCTTCCATCAGAAAGCATTCGTTTTTCCAGACTTGTCGGAACCAGCTTTGCACTGAGCTGTTCTACAACGACATCTTCCTCCAACACATATGTATATTCCAGCTTTTTCACATCACGGACACTGGTTCCCACATAAAATCCGTAGTTTCCTCTTTCTAATATATATGCAGACTGTTTCACTTTTCCGAGGTCATCATAAGATGCCATATCAGAGATCTTCCAGCTGAGGCTGATGATCTGCGTCTCTCCCTGCAGAAGCTCCCTTGTCTTGCCAAAGGCCACCAGCTCCTTTGCCGGCTTTCCAAGCTTGCCCTGGGGCTTTGATACATACACCTGGACAACCTCTTTTCCGGAATAGTCACCGGTGTTTGTCACTTTTACTTTTACACAGATCTGGCCTTCCTTCTCATCGGCAGAAATTGTCTCCACATCAAAGGTCGTATAGGAAAGTCCATAGCCAAAGGGATAATTCACCTTCTCCGCAGCGCCGGGAATCGTTTCAAAATAACGATAACCAACATAAATATCATCGGTATAGTCCACGTGATCCCTTGACTCATGGAAATTATATGTAGAAGGATAGTCATCCAGTGTTTTTGCAAAGGTATCCGTCAGCTTTCCGGAAGGCGTACCCTCACCTAACAACAGTTCCGCCGCAGCCAGACCGCCCTCCATACCGCCCTGCAGTGCCAAAAGCGCAGACTGGATCTTCGGATCATCCACAAACCACGAGGTATCAAACATTCCACCGATATTTAAAACCACGATCACATGGGCAAAGTTTTCCTTTACGATGTTTACCATTTCCTTTTCTTTTTCGGACAGGCAAAAATCGCCATCCTTAAAGATCTTCGCAGAAGCCTCTGTCATCTCCCGCTCAAAATCCCACAGCGCCACATTATCCGGATCGATCACACTCTTGCGATCCCATCCCTCCCCTGAAAAACGACAAATAGAAATGATCGCTGTATCTGTAAATGCCTTCGCTTTCTTTAGCAGCTCCATTGGAACATCCGGCTCCAGCGTCATGCCCGGAACTCTGCCGGCAGCATACTGTTTATTGATGTCATCCCGATAGTAGTCACAAAGTTCTTCAAATATGGTGATTTTATCCTTTTTCAGTTTCAGACCATCGTAGAGACTTCGGATGTATCTGACTGTTACATCTCCGCTTCCGCCACCGCCCTTCACATAGTCAAAGGTGCCTTTTCCAAAAAGAGCTACCTTTGTTCCCTTTTTCAGCGGCAGTGTCTGATCCTCATTTTTCAACAGGATCATTCCCTCTTTTGCAGCAGCCTTTGAGAGCTCAATATGCGCATCACACCCTGTCACACGCGCTCCATTCTCCCCCAGTGGAAGATTTGGTGTAAATTTCATTCTTGACCATTTTGCCATGATATGTTCTCCTCCTGTTTCATTCATCTCTTCCAAATGTTATGATATTTAGATTTTATGATATCTCACAGAGTTTTGCAATTTCAATCATGATTTTTGTTCACATGGCATGAAAAAAGAAACGGATATTGATCCTGCATCCGTTTCTCATTCATTTTGGGCACCTCCGGCACTTACATCCCCACGTTATCCAGTACATCCCGAAGCATGGATGCCGACTGCTGCAAGCGGTCCAATTCTTCGTCCGACAGCGGGATCGGCACCTTCGTCTCCACACCGTTTTTGCCAACGATGGCAGGCATGGACAGCGCCACATCAGAAATCCCGTACTCGCCGTACATCATGGATGACACCGGAAGAATCGATTTTTCATCCCGCAGGATCACCTCACAGATGCGCCGCACAGACATGGCGATTCCAAAATAAGTGGCCTGCTTTTTTTCAATGATCTCATAAGCACTGTTTTTCACCTCTTCTGCAATGCGGGCCGTATTTTTCTCATGCTCATAGTGGCCCCGCAGTTCACAGAAATCACTGAGCGGAATACCCGAGACGTTTGCTCCCGACCAGGCTGCGATCTCACTGTCTCCATGCTCTCCGATGATAAACGCATGGACACTGCGGCTGTCCACCGTCAGATGCTCTGACACCGCCCGTTTCAGGCGCGCCGTATCCAGCACCGTACCGGAACCGATCACGCGGTTTTCCGTAAACCCGGACAGCTTCGCCGCCACATAGGTCAAAATGTCCACCGGATTTGAAACAATGAGCAAAATACCACGGTAGTCCCGTTCACTGATCTGCGGAATAATCGACTGAAAAATCTTCACATTTTTGTGCACCAGATCCAGCCTCGTCTCATCCGGCTTCTGATTTGCTCCGGCAGTGATCACTATGATCGCCGCATCTGTAATATCATCATAGTTCCCCGCATAGATTTTTGAAGGTTTTGCAAAGGGCATTCCGTGACTGATATCCATGGCCTCACCCTCCGCACGGCTTTTATCCACGTCGATCAGCACCATCTCGGAAAACATGCCACTCTGCATGAGTGCAAAGGCACACGCAGCCCCTACAAAGCCACATCCAATGATCGCCACCTTCTGCTGATTTACCTGTATCAGATCTTTCTGGTTCATATTTTATATCTCCTTATATATTGAAAAAAATTTAACATACTTTATAATAAGATTGTGCACATATAACTAATTTATTCGGAGGTAAACGATCGTATGAGAAAAACAAAGATCATCTGCACCATGGGACCTGCAACGGAAGTGCCGGGCGTGCTGGAAGCACTGATTGACGGCGGCATGAATGTTGCCCGCTTCAATTTTTCCCATGGAGATCATGAAGAACAGAAAAAACGAATGGATGCTATCAAAAAAATCCGAACAAAAAAGGATCTTCCGGTTGCCATCCTTTTAGATACAAAGGGTCCTGAGATCCGCGTAAAAAATTTTAAAGAGGGAAAGGTGCAGCTCACCCGCGGACAGACCTTTACCCTCACCACCAGCGATGAGCCCGGTGATGCCTCCTCTGTCGGGATCACCTGTAAGGAACTGTATCAGGATGTTTCCGTAGGAACGATCGTACTGTTAGATGACGGTCTCATCTCGATGGAGGTCACTGCCATCAACGATACAGACATCGTCTGTGAAGTACACAATGACGGGGCACTCAGCAATCACAAGGGCATCAATGTCCCCGGTGTCCATCTCTCCCTTCCGTACATGAGTGAAAAGGACCGCGACGATATCCTGTTTGGAATTGATCAGGATGTAGATATCATCGCTGCATCCTTCGTCCGCACAAAGGAAGATGTCTTACAGATCAGACACCTCCTGGAGCAGAATGGCGGCGAAGGCATCTCCATCATCGCTAAGATTGAAAATGATGAAGGGGTGAAAAATATTGATGAGATCATCGCAGCATCTGACGGCATCATGATCGCCCGGGGTGATATGGGAGTGGAAATTCCCATGGAAGAAGTGCCCGTGATCCAGAAAATGATCATCAAAAAAGTGTACGCCGCAGGAAAACAGGTCATCACCGCCACACAGATGCTGGACTCCATGATGAAAAATCCCCGCCCAACCCGTGCGGAAGTAACCGACGTGGCAAACGCCATCTACGACGGCACAAGTGCCATCATGCTCTCCGGTGAGACTGCTGCCGGGGCTTACCCGATCGAAGCCCTGCAGGCGATGGTACGCATTGCCGAGCGCACAGAGGACGACATTGACTACCGCAAGCGCTTCTTTTCCATCACCAGAGACGAAAATCCGGACATCACCGATGCCATCTGCCACGCAACCTGTACCACTGCACTGGATCTGGGTGCACGGGCGATCCTGACCGTCACAAAATCCGGCTACGCAGCACGTATGATCTCCCGCTACCGTCCCCAGTCAGACATCATCGCCTGCACCACAAGCGCCAGGGTCGCAAGACAGCTGAATCTCTCTTGGGGTGTGACACCCATCGTCATGGAAGAACGCCATCACGTGCTGGATCTTTTCAATCACGCCGTTGAATGTGCACAGAAAAAAGGACACATCGAAGAAGATGATATCGTTGTCATCACCTCCGGTGTGCCCCTTGGACATTCAGGTACAACCAATATGATCAAAGTCCAGAAAGTGTAACTATTCAGAGCCAAGACAATCTCCATATCATGTAGGAGTCATGCTTGCATGAACTACTATATGAGTGGAGATTTCTTTGGCGAGAAGCCACATCGAGATGAAGCTTCAGCGGAATCGAGAGGGGGCTGAATAGTTACATTTTTTAATTTAACGCAAGATTCAGATATCCGTCTCCCGGTACTTCAAAGCCTGTCAACCGTTCCGGCAAAAGAATCATGCCTCCGGGAATTTCATAGCGGACATGATCGGTTCCGGTCTCTGCAAAAAGCTCCGGCAGAAGCCGGGATAACACCTCCTCCGGAAGCGTTGTCTCAATAATCACAAGCTCCCTTCCCTCTGTCCCATACATGAGAAGCTCCTTTTTGTCCGGTGCAGACTGCGGCACAAAAAGCAGATTTCTGCCACCCTCTCTGGCATTTGCCGAAAAAGCAAAAGCTACCGCCTGCGCATCCCAGCTTACA
Organism: Lachnospiraceae bacterium; assembly: GCA_022773965.1. Lineage (GTDB taxonomy): Bacteria > Bacillota > Clostridia > Lachnospirales > Lachnospiraceae > W0P33-017. Next base: position 4,229 of record JALFNQ010000223.1, on the reverse strand, counting down.
TAGGCAGTCTTCCGTTCATGCAACAAACCCTCGCGCACCGCTGCATACTCCTCCGGCGATGCCTCCTCCAAATGAAAATTCCAGGAGCACTGCGTTACAGGTGCAAGCCTTTTTCCCACATTCTCACTTCGAAATGCAGGTACAAATCCCATCTCTCCGTAATAACGATACAAATGTGCTTCTGCCGGAGCGAGCACTAACGGCTCGTCCCACAGTTCACTACCGCAGATAAGTATCTTTTTCGCCAGTCCCTGCCGACGATACTCCGGCATCGTTGCAACCGCATACACATAGCGCACCGGAATCGCGCCCTTTTCCGTATGGTAGACAGCCGGCAGAAAACTCGCCATGGAAACCGGTTTTCCGTCCCGGTAAATGACCAGCATATTGTCCTCTGTAGCCCGGTTTTTCAGATAAAATTCCGAAAAATCCCCATCATCAAAGCAGGTTCTCCACAGTGCACATACATCTGCAGCTGTCTTTGCATCTGTAGGATCCGCAAAAACAACTTCACTTTTGATGGCCGTATATTTTTCCTCCAGCCTGCAGGGCTGATAAGACAGCTTTGCCTTTCGAAGCCCCGGATCGCCGGTATCCTCTTCACGGTTAATATAAGTAAAACCTGCCGCTGCATGCTCCGCAAACTGCTGATTGATCATTGGATAAGCACCCTGTACATCTGCAAATGCTTTCTCATAATGCACAACAAAGGTATCCTCATTTAATGGCTCTCCCATAGAAATTGCCACAACACGTCCTGTTTTACGCAAAAGTCCACCTACAAGCCCCAGACGCTCCATCTCCATAAGAGCAGTCGTCATGGCCCCGAATTCCTGCTCCAGCTCCACATTCCACTGGTCTGCGCGCTGTTCTCTCCAGGCATCCATCATCGCCTTTGCCTCTTCACGATTCGCATCCGTAATCTCCTCATAGCACCAGTCATCCGTATCCATAAAGCGTGCGATATGGTTGCGCTTTCCGTGATACTTCTTTCCCGGCAGCTTTACCAGCTTTTCCCGCTCGTAAATATAGTCACTCATATCCCGGTTTGCCGCCATCAGAAACTGCCCCGGATAGTAACGTTGCAAAAATTCATAATCCCTTTGGGCAAGTGGTGTCATTTCCAGCGTTTCGTCCTCTGCTTCACACAGATTCATGACCTGTTCCAGCAGCACTCGCTTATCCTCCTCACTTCCCCCAAATGGAAAACTGTATAGATCATGCTTTTCGCCCATATATCGAAAAATACCACTTTCTCCAAGCCTTGCCAGCCGTAGCGCAAAATAGGGACTCCATGCATAGTTTGACGCAAAGGAATACTCACACAGCGCCCTTCCATCCTCCGCCAGCTTTTTTTTCACCCAGTCCTGTATCTCATAGGTCAATTCTGAAAATAGTAAGCTTTCAGACTGTTCCATAAATCCTTTTACCTCTTTTCGTAATGATCACCAAGCCTGCATTCTGCGCTTGTAGCCGTTCGCAAGCTTTTCCCGCTCCCTGCGCCGCATCCTGCAGCGCTGATAAATCTCATATACCCTCCAGGCATCCTCCTCACACATCTGTGTATTAGAAAAATGCGCCTGTTTTACCAGCTCCATATACAGATCTACATCCACTGCCGCCTCTCGAAGTGCCGATAACCAGCATAATGCCCGGCGATAGCATCTGTCATCCCTGATCCTCCGAAAGATCAGTCGTTCCCTGGCTGAAAGCAGCCGATACATCCGGCCATTGATCCGATTGATCACCTCTTTATAATTTCCTTTGCGAATCTCTTCACAGATCAGCCTTTGCTGATACTCTTCATAACCTCGCCACAGTCGTATCAGCAGCCGGATGAGCACACATACACCTGCCACTGCCGCCAGAACCTGAAGCCACCAGATCAGCGGATAGCCCCACAATTTCATCTCTGACAACCATTCCATCAGACTGATTGGTGCCTGCACGCGCCCTCTCAGGTTCGTATCAGTTTTTTTCGCTACATCCCCGTCCGGTGTTTGCTCTGTCTGCGGTGTATGCTCCGGCTGCGCCTGATCCCTTGTACTTTGTGTATTTTGAGAGACATCCCTGTTCTCTTTCCTGTCCTCATTTTCCTCAGAACCTTTGCGGAATCCCGGTGTCATCTCATAGGGTACCCAGCCAAATCCCTCAACATACACCTCCACCCACGCATGGGCACGGGCATCAGTCACGACTGCTGTATAGCCCTCCTCTGTTCTTTTAAAATCCTTTGGAAATACCACATATCCGCTGGCATAACGTGCCGGAATACCCATTGCCTGCAGCATCAGTGTTGCCGCTGAGGCAAAGTGTACACAATAGCCCTCACCCGAAGTATTCAGAAAATAATCAATGGGATCTGTCCCCGCAGGCAGCGGATCAAGCGCTCTGCTGTAGGTGCCGATATCATTTAGTATCTCCTGCACCATAGGCACATTTCCCATACGGATCCCATTCGCAAAGTATATATTTCCATACTCCCCGGCAGCAGTCTGGTACGATTGAAACTCCTCTAGTCCCTTCCAGCCAAAGATCTGCAGATATTCCCCCAGCCTTTTTTTTACCTCTTCAGATCCCGGATGATCAATGACAAGCCCCTCCACATAGTCAGAATACCATTTCATCTCATCTGGCTGTTCCTTCCGCCGGGCTTCTGACAGACTACTGATCAACATCTCATCCAAATCCCATGTGTTTACCACATAATAAATATTCAAATATTCTGTCAATGGCGATGCAATGTTTCCTCCCAGCGCCATAGTTCCACTATATTCCCGCATCGTCCATGGCTTTTCTGCCGATGTGTCCCCATCTGCCACAAACCCCTCCGGCAGTACACTCATATAGGGCAGCGGTGCTGCTTTTCCAAAATTGCGGCAATGGATCGTATATGCATATTGCCTCGGTCCTGCCACCGCCAGATAATCCACTGCGGCCCGGGCATCCTCGGGCTCCAGCACTTCTTTTCCCTCCTCGCAGGGCATATTCAAAATCCGTGCTCCTGCCTCCTGTACGGTCATCCCCTGCGCTGCGGCCACCTGGGCAAAGGCGTCTTCGCTAATACTCCACCGTCCACTCTCATAATGATCCGCTGCATAGGTCTTCAAATAAATATTCTCCGTCGGTTTCTCCGATAGATCCATCGTCAATACTTCCCTTCCATTTCCAAGGGGCGCATTGTTTGTCACCGTTCCATCCTGTGAAAACAAGTTCCACACCGGCAGCGTCAGCACAGCATCCTCCAACGCTAATTGCCGCTCCATCATCACATCATGCTTCGCCACCACATCATCGGCAAGTACGGACAGCACCGCACCCGCCAACAGGCAGATCCCCGTCACACCGACCAGCTGCCCCATACGCGCCAGGGGCTTCTGGTGAAAGGATACCCTGTATGCGCGAAAGATCAGCGCACTGACAAATAAAAACAGCATACTCTCCCATCCGGGTCCCTTGCCGACAGCAAGCCCCGCCACGAGCATTGCAACTGGCAGCGCTAGAATCCATTCCATCTGCCCACACACTGCTGCCAGCACAAACAATCCCGAAAAGATAAGCAACACCCAGAACGCCAGCGCGGCCGGTGCCTCCGCTTCTTCTCCAAGCGGAAACAGAAACGAGTGTTCATAGTATTCGCTGATCTTTACCGCATACATACGCAAAAGATATAAAATTCCATCCTCGATCTGCAGCTGGTGTCCCCTGTAATAACGTCCAAAACAGACTGCCATAGGCAGCAAGGGCAGCAGACGCATCCATATGCGCTTAAAAAAGCCGCTGCCATAGTAACCGGATAGCCCAGCTGCCGAAAGCAACACATACACAAACGTATGCTCCGGTAGTACCAGACCCTGCATGCCATCAAGGAGCTCATCCAGCTGCCGGTAAGCACTTCCAAGACAAACAAGTGCACCGCAAAAGAGAAGCAGGCTGTCAAACCAGCCGCCTCCTGCCTGCATACGCATCCCATGTCTGCCATGCTTTTTTTCAGTTTCCCAGCAAATCCTGTTTCTCATCATCCCTCTGTTTTTTGTCACGTTACCGCTCACTCTTCCTATAAATAGAGCTGCAATTCACCAAGTTCTTCACCCAGGCTGCCTTTTTTTGAAAATACATGCCACTGTTTTCCATCCAGACGCACTTTAAGCTCAGGTTCTACACACAGACAATGCAGATATGCCTCACTGCGATATTTTTTCGCATAAAGCACTTCTACATCCACATCT
>JALFNQ010000220.1 GCA_022773965.1 Lachnospiraceae bacterium | reverse complement strand
TCTCATTATATTCCAGCTGATGAGCCATCAGGACTCTGCGCTCCTCTGCACGCCGCTCCTCTATGGTCTGTCCCTCTGCAAGATCCCATTTTTGCAATTCAGTCAGGTGGGTGCGTAGATTCATTGTTTTTTCTTCTGTTTTCATTTCCTGCTTTGCAAGCGTATTCATTTTAACATTTAAATGAGCATCCATATCTCGTTTTCCCTCCCTTTCCTGAACTATTTATGCAGCCAGTGGCGATATGTAAATGAAACTTTTTTTGCTTCCGGAACAAGTCCCTGGATCAGCCTTGCAGACTGATCATTGACCGCCTGCATTGCGATCCTGGTATCTGGCGGGTAAAGCTCCATGGCACGCTCTACGACAGTTTTCAATAAAGAATAAAGTATATGCGGATCCGGATCACCTACCCACAGTCCACAGAGTGTCAGTATTCCGCAGCAGGAATAATCAAAGGCTGCATACGCCTCTACCTTTCCTTCCCTGATCAGCGCATGGCTGAGTTCCCGCTCCAATTGCGGACTCGTCAGCATACACTCCGGCAGCGGAGTCTCCAAAGCAATCCCCCGTTTTTGCGCTGCACGCAAAACATCCTCTGACAACTGTGAAAACGGGCGGATGCGGAGCGATTTACTGGTGGCAGGCTTCCATACCTTTGCACCTGCCAGCTGGTTCAGCATAAAGGTGTAAATATTTTGGTCCTTGTCATCTTCTTCCAAAAATCCCATCTCGGACAAAAAGGGAAACATCGTCTCATTGTCAGATACTACTGCTGTAAAATCAATTTTCACAGACCGGATATCGTTTTCCACCAGCAGCTTCTCCATCTGGCTGATCATCAGGCTTGCACCTCCCTGTCTGCGGTAATCCGGTGCCACATACAAAGAAATCACCCGAAAACATCCATCATCCACATAACCTGCCAAAGCGCCGCAAGCGACTTCTTCCTGCGCGATCCCGATCGCTGTGATCGGTTCCCCCCGCTCGATCGCCTGTGCGGCATCCGGCAATAGTAATGGTGAAAAGTATTCCAGTTGTTCACTTCCGATGCTTCCAAGCTGCATCGGTGCTGCCAATCCATTGTTCGTTTCTGCCATTTTATCCACCTCCATATATCGTTATAATGTCTTTTTGACCACTTCCCCGCGCTTCTTGTAGATGCTGTCTGCCAGCACCACGCCCCGCACACTGGAAAGCGGATAAATGTTTGTATGTCTGCCGATCACCGTGCCGGGATTTAAGACACTGTTGCAGCCCACTTCTACGAAATCTCCCAGCATCGCACCGAATTTCTTGCGTCCGGTGGCGATCTCCTCCGTGCCGTCCTTTACGGCTACCAATGATTTATCGGATTTGACATTCGAGGTAATAGAACCGGCTCCCATATGAGACTTGTAGCCCAATATGGAATCTCCCACATAATTGTAGTGCGGCACCTGCACACTGTTAAAGATAATGTCATTTTTGATCTCTGTAGAGTTTCCTACCACTGATCCCTTTCCGATGATCGCTGAACCACGGATGAACGCACAATGGCGGATCTCCGCATCCTCGTCAATGATGAGGGGACCGTTCAGGCAGGCAGTGGGTGCCACCGTGGCCGACTTTGCTACCCAGATATCCTCTCCGCGCTGTTCATAAATCGCCGGATCAAGTGTCGGTCCAAGTTTTTTGATAAAATCTTTGATTCCGTCCAGTGCCTCCCACGGATAGGTAAACTGCGCCAGGTATTCTCCGGCGATCGTCTGTGACAGGTCGTATAATTCTTTGATTTCACATTGTTTCATGTTAAATTCTCCCAATATATTCTTTATTTTTTATTTCATCAAAACCTTACATACACAGAAGGTTCCTACTATTTTCCATTTCTCACGCTTCCTGTTCCACCGCATTTTTTTCAGAAGACTTTACACCGGATCCTGCAGCTGTCTTCTTTCCGGCGGACTGCTTTTTCATCCCACCCTTCGCAGCTGCATGCTTCTTTTCAGGCTTGCTGTAATAGGGCGCCGCCGCGTCAAAATACTGCCGCAGCGCGTACTGATTGTTGGTCTTCATAACCGCGTCCGTGCGGGAACGGATGAAATGATCGAGTTTGACCATATACTCCTCTGGCGTGATGCTGCCCTCCGCCACATAGGTCAGTCCTTTTTCCCAGCTTGCCGTGAGCTCCGGATTTAATAGGGAACGGATGGACACATTCACCACATCAAAGATCATCTCGCCCAGCTGTGTCGGCGTGATCACCTGCGTCTTTTTGTTCAGTGCCAGATATTTGTTTTTCACGAGCTTTGCGATGATCTCTGCCCGGGTTGCACTCGTTCCGATGCCGCTGCCCTTGATCTGGGCGCGCAGCTCCTCATCCTCGATGAGCTGACCGGCGTTCTCCATGGCAAGCACCATGGAACCGGAGGTATAACGCTTCGGCGGAGAGGTCTCACCTTCTTTGATGGCATAGCCCGTCACGGGGAGCTGCACTCCATTTTTCAATGAGGCTGCCAGTTCCAGCAGATGCTCATCCGAGATTTCCTGTTCGGCATTTTCTGTATCTGTCTGCCCACTGCTGTCCGTCTCATCCGCGCCGGGGGCTTCCGATGCATTCTGTGTCTGCTTCTTTTTATTTTTGAAAAATGAGTATCCCATCACCTTCTGATACCCCGGATCTTTTAACACCTTAAATCCAACGAAAAAACGCTCCTGACCGATCTGCGCGACAAGGCTCACCTTCTGGTAGACCGCCGGGGGATAAAAGATCGCCAGAAAACGGCGCACGATGACCTCATACACCTTCATGGACAGCTCGCTTAAGGACTTTAGTGCTCCCATGCCCTGTCCGGTGGGAATGACCGCGTAGTGGTCGGTGATCTGTTTATCGTTCGTATAACGCGTTTTCGCGATATTTTTATAGCTTCCGATCTCTAAGATCTCCTCTGCAAAGGCACGGACACCGGGGATATTTTTCAGTCCCCCGATGTTTTTATGTATCTCCTTTGCCACCGCTGTCGAGAGGACACGGGCATCCGTTCTGGGGTAAGTCACCAGCTTTTTCTCATACAATTCCTGTATGATCTGCAGCGTCTGGTCGGGGCTGATCTTGAAAAATTTGGAACAGATGTTCTGCAATTCCGCCAAATTGAACAGCAGCGGCGCATTTTTTGTCTCCTTTTTCTTCTCCACGGAGACCACCGTCGCCATCTGTGGTTCGATCTGTGACAGCTGCCCGATCAGCGCCTCTGCATCTTCTTTTTCCTTGAAGCCGTTTTCCTTATACAGCTTCGGCGACTGATAATAGGCAGATCCTTCGACGGCCTTCCACTCGCCGTCAATGTTCGCTCCGTCCAGTGAAAGCGAACCAAACACCCGGTAAAAGGGTGTTTTTACAAACGCCCGGATCTCCCGCTCCCTGCGCACCACCATCCCCAGCACACAGGTCATGACCCTGCCCACGGAGATGACAACGTATCGCTCATTCAGATAGTTCGCCACTGCATTTCCATAGCGCAGTGACAGCAGACGGGAAAAATTGATACCCATCAGATAGTCTTCCTTGGCACGCAGATAGGCGCTGGCAGACAGATTATCATATTCGGACAGATCCTTTGCCTCGCGGATTCCCCGGAGGATCTCCTCCTCGGTCTGGGAATCGATCCAGACACGCCGTCTTTCTTTATTTTTCACCCCTGCCATCTGCTCCACCAGGCGGTAGATATACTCTCCCTCACGCCCGGAGTCCGTGCACACATAAATGCACGATACATCGGGCCGGTTCAAAAGCCCTGCCACAATACGGTACTGCTTTGCCGAGGATCCGATCACCTCATATTTGAACTCCTCCGGAAGAAATGGAAGGGTCGACAGGGACCATTTTTTGTATTTTTCATCGTAAGCCTCCGGATAACTCATCGTCACCAGATGACCCACGCACCAGGTCACGATGGCTTCCTCCGACTCCTGATAACCATCATGACGCTTCATATCAAGCTTCAGTGCTTTCGCAAACTCCTGCGCAACACTG
>JALFNQ010000217.1 GCA_022773965.1 Lachnospiraceae bacterium | reverse complement strand
GAGCCCTCATAGTATTTTATATACAGGGGATTGGTCAAATGGTATGATAGGGGTCTCCAAAACCTTTGGCGGGAGTTCGATTCTCTCATCCCCTGCTGGATAAAAGACTGGAATGCCTAATTTTATAAGCATTTCAGTCTTATTTGTTTTTCAAAAAACAAAAGAAACAGAAAAAGGAATAAGTCAATATTAGAATCTGCAAAAGACTTTCAATTTATTATTATGAATTGAAGCCAAATGAAATATTTGATAAAATCAGACTAAAAATAGTCTGATGAAATTCCTATGCAGCAGTGTGGCTGTAGGGAAAAGAGGAAACAAAATTGCAGGAATTGAAGTATATTACAATAATTTCAAAAGGAAAAAAGATTGTACTTGGCATGGATTCGATTCTTTACGTCCTGATGCAGGGGAAAAAAGCGGAGATTCATCTCTATGGAGGTCAGATGTACGAGACGCGAATGAAGCTTTGTGAGCTGGAGGAGCAGCTTGGTGAGGGATTTATCAAGGTACACAGGGGCTGTCTGGTGTCAGCGATGGCAATACACGATATCACCGACTGCATCAACTTAAGTAATGGAGAGCGTCTGGAATATACGATACGAAAGAAAAAACAGATTATTGAACAGTTTCATGAAAGACAGAAGTGTATTGTCAGCAACTTTGCCAGAGACGGGATACCGGAAACAGAGGAAGAATACAAAAAGTATTATGGAAGCTTTGATTATCTGCCCTTTGCATTTACAGATATCGAGATGATCTTTAACGATGAGAGTCATGCTGTGGACTGGATTTTTCGATATGGAAATCACGCATTGGCAAAACTTGAAAAGATGCCGTTAGAGCGGCTGATTGGAAACTCATTTGGCAGTCTGTTTCAAAATATGGACTCCAAATGGCTGCGTAGCTATGAGCGCGCAACGCTATACGGAGAAACACTGGAGATCATTGATTACAGTCCGGAGATTGATACCTACCTGAAAGTGATCTGCTTTCCGACATTCAAGGGTCACTGTGGATGCATCCTGTTTGATATCTCAGATATCAGATTTATGAAGAACAGCACTGATGCCGAAAAGGCATTGCTGCTCTATTTTGGGCAGATGCCGGAAACGGATGTTTGAAGTTCGATAATGTTCTTTTACATATTTTCATGTCCTTTTATGATATGTTCGTAGAAAAAAGCGGAAAAAATATAGGTTTTACAGGGCAATGTAATCGCTTGTTGAAATCTGCAGTCCAAAGTGATATGATTGCAAGAGCATAATCAAAGAGTACGAAGGTAACTGTGAAATGTTGAACTGATAATGAGAAGGCCTGTTATGGCAAAGCGAAATTTTTATTACGGTGCCATGGCACATGTAAGAGTGCAACGGCAGTCACGACCGCATACAAAATAGTTACGCATATTTTATTTGGAGAAGAGGATTTCTATGTTTGAAATAATTGTCGATTCTGCGGCAAACATTCCTGCAGAGCTTTGTAGAAAATTTAAAATTAAAGTCATTTCTTTTGTTAATCTGGTAAATGGAAAAGAAGTGACCTGTTATGATCCTGACCTTACGTTGGAGGAAGAACGTCAGAAGGGAAAGGAATATTATGATGCGATAAAAGCCGGAGCAGAAGTGAAAACAGGACTGATCAGCAGTGGCATCTTTGAATCGGTTTTCAAAGAGATCATCAATCAGGACAGGGATGTGTTGTATTTTTCACTAAGCAAAAATATCAGTGGAAATTATAATTCGGCCAGGATCGCTGCGGATGATGTGATGGAATCCTGCAAAAATGACAGAAAGATCCGTTTAATAGATTCCCTCAACGCTTCTCTGGGACAGGGACTTTTAGCTATATACGCAAGTGAGATGAGAGAAAAAGGAATGGAGTTTGATGAGGTCGCTGACCTTCTTGAAACTTATCCTGCCAGAATGAATGGAATATTTACTGTTGGAAATCTCAAGTATCTCGCAAGATCAGGACGCCTAAGCGGTACTACCGCGTTAATAGGAAATGCTTTGAGTATTAAGCCTATACTTCGCGGAAGTAAAGATGGCTATATCGTACAGTTTAAAAAATGTCGTGGAAGAAAGCCTGTGCTGAATGAGCTGATCTCTCTGCTGTGTGACAATATCATAGACCCGGAGGAGCAGATCATCGGTATTGCTCACGCTGATGCATATGAAGATTCGCTGTACGTTACAGAGGAGATCAAAAAAAGAATCAAAGTCCGGGATATCATAAATACTTCTTATGATTTCTGTACCGGAAGCCATGTCGGACCAGACACGATTGCATTGTTTTTCATGGGAAAAGATAGAGAACTCGGAGTTTAGTACGAATGCAGTAATAAAAATATATATAGCGCTTCACACTATTTGAAATGGTGTGGGGCGTTTTTTTCCGTTGAAGCAATTTTTAAATGATGATATATTGTATAAAGATGTATTTAGAAAGGCAGGTAGCATGATTGCAGAAACGAGTGGAAGACTCACAAGTGGAACAGATTTTTTTGGTGCATCCGGAGCATCTGAATGGAGCAGGCAGATTGTTTGGCGGACAGATCATGTCATGGATCGATGAAGTGGCAGCATTGGTAGGGCTGCGACATTCGCAATCAAGCATAGTAACTGCGTCTGTGGACAATCTTGAATTTATGGAAGGCGCTTATTTGAATGACCTGGTTGTGTTGATCGGAAGGCTCACCTATGTCGGAAAGACATCCATGGAGGTGCGCGTGGACACATATGTAGAGTCTGTGGAGGATGGCATGAGACGGCCAATCAACCGGGCTTATCTGACACTGGTAGCCGTGGGCAAGGATGGAAAACCAAAAAAAGTTCCGGAATTGTGCATAGAGACAGAGAGCCAACGAGCAGAATGGGAAGCTGCACAACGACGAAAAGCAATGCATATACAGAGAAAAAAAGAAGGCTTTTAAAGGAGAAAAATGTATTGTGTGTATAGAGCACATGGATTGGCGGGGCCGGTTCACTCCAGCAGTGCTTTCATATGAAAGGATTAGAATAGGTTTAGCCAAAGTAGTATGTATGATGGACAGTTGCAAAGAAGTGAAAGAGAAGAGATGTTACATGATAAGGACATAAGGGAGCCATTGTTTGACTTTCTGGATGAGTTATACGGGAAAAACAGGATCCTAGAAGAGAAGACGATGGGAAGATCCCGTGCAGATGTGGTCATGGTCACGACAGACGCTATTTATGGAATTGAGATTAAGAGTGATGCAGATACCTATGCAAGACTTTCACGTCAGGTAATGGACTATGACAAATACTATGATTTTAATTATGTGGTAGTGGGGAGTAGCCATGCAATGCATATCAGGGAGCATGTACCCTGGTATTGGGGGGTCATTACGGTTGAGCTGGTAGATTGGGTATTTGATTTTTATATTTTTCGTAAACCGGAACCAAATCCAAAGGTAATATGGAAGAAAAAACTGGAGATTCTTTGGCGACCGGAGCTTGCAATGCTGCAGAAGTTAAATCAGATGCCGAAGTACAAGGAGAAAAGCAAATCCTTTGTAGTGGAAAAAATCGTAGAAAGACTGCAGAACGGCAAGATCAATGAATTACAGCTGATGAAACAGATGTGCGAAATCCTGCTGGAGCGTGATTATAATACGATCGCCAAGGACTTAAATTCTTATCGCAAGGAACAAATTGCAAAAAAATAAAGCTAGGGTAAATTTATTGTAGGTTTTTGAAAAAATACAAAAAAAGAGAACACCAAATGTGATAGTATAGATTCGCTAAAAAAATACGTCACAAAAGAAAGGTGTTCTCTCATGAATAGTATAACCGAATTTATTAAAAAT